>JADGOR010000075.1 GCA_017882855.1 Cellulomonas sp.
ACGTGGAGATCACGATTGGCGTGCAGAACGTCGCGCGCGAGCTCGTTCTGGAGTCCGACCAGACCGCCGACCAGGTCTCCGCCGCGGTGAGTGCCGCCATCGCCGGCGGAACCGCTCTTACCCTGACCGATGCGCGCGGTCGCCGCATCGTCGTGCCGACCGCTGTCCTGGGTTACGTGGAGATCGGCACCGACGAGCAGCGCCGGGTCGGGTTCGGCGCGATCTAGGCCGAGCCCGGCACAACCCGGTCCGGCGCGATCTAGGCCGAGCCCGGCACAACCCGGTCCGGCCCCGCCGGTCCCGGGTCGAGGGCTCGGACCGTCGCCAGGCAGCGCGCCACGACGTCGTCGAGCGGCGCATCCGCGGAGACGGTGGCGCCGAGCTCGTCCGTCGCGAGCGGCTCGAGTGTCTCGAGCTGCGAGTCCAGCAGCGCGGTCGGCATGAAGTGGTCGCGGTGCGCCATCCGCTCCGCGAGGGTCACCGCGGGCACCTCGAGGTGCAGGTGCACGACGTCGGGCCCCGCCTCGCGGAGCGCGTCGCGGTAGGTGCGGCGCAAGGCCGAGCACGCGACCACGCCACCGTCCGGCCGGTCTCGCAGCCACCCGGCCACGCGGCGCAGCCACGGCTCACGGTCCTCGTCCGTCAGCGGCTTGCCACGGGCCATCTTCGCGAGGTTGGCCTCTCCGTGCAGGTCGTCACCGTCGACGAACGGGTAGCCGAGCGCCGCCGCGAGGCGGGTCGCGACCGCGCTCTTCCCGGCGCCCGATACGCCCATCACGACGACCCTCATCGACGCCTCGCGAGCGCACCGCGAGACGCTCGGCCGGCGCCTGGGCAGCAGCGGAGCGCACACATGCGGGCCAGCGTAGCCACCCGCGCGCGGCGCGATGACCAGCGCGAACAGGCCACAGGGTAGGATTGGGCTGTTCAACGGTTGCCCGGTCGTCTCGACCAGCCCCGGCCCTGCAGGCCCATGCCTGCGCGATCAGGCCACGTACCTTCACGATCGGCTGCCGAATCAGCGGCACGGCCCTGCCCGCCCAGCACCCCGGTGCGAGGGCGCGCGTGCGGCCACCATGAGACGACGTGAGGCATTTCCCCATGAGCACCATCACAGATCAGCCTGCCCCGAGCGTGCAGGCGCAAGACACTTCGTTCGCCGACTACCCGATCCTCCCCGAGATCATCGAGGCCCTGGCCGACGTCGGCATCACCCACCCGTTCCCGATCCAGGCGATGACCCTGCCGGTCGCCCTGGCCGGCAACGACATCATCGGTCAGGCCAAGACCGGCACCGGCAAGACCCTCGGCTTCGGCATTCCTCTGCTGAACCGCGCGATCGCGCCCGACGAGGAGGGCTTCGACGCTCTCCCAGCGCCCGGGAAGCCGCAGGCCCTGGTCGTTCTGCCGACCCGGGAGCTCGCCGCCCAGGTGGCCGGCGACCTCGCGACCGCCTCGAAGAGGCGCTCGGTGCGCGTCCTGCAGATCTACGGCGGTCGCGCGTACGAGCCGCAGATCACCGCGCTTCAGCGGGGCATCGAAGTCGTCGTCGGCACGCCCGGACGGATGATCGATCTGATCAACCAGGGTCACCTGGACCTGACGCACGTCAAGACGGTCGTTCTCGACGAGGCCGACGAGATGCTCGACCTGGGCTTCCTGCCCGACGTCGAGCGGCTCCTCGCCCGCACCCCGGCCACCCGCCACATGATGCTCTTCTCCGCCACCATGCCGGGCGCCGTCGTGGCGATGGCTCGGCGGTACATGACCCAGCCGACGCACATCCGCGCTGCCGACCCGGACGACACCGGCAAGACGGTCGCGGCGATCAAGCAGGTCGTCTTCCGCGCGCACGCGTTGGACAAGATCGAGGTGCTGGCCCGGGTGCTCCAGGCCGACGGCCGCGGCCTGACCATCGTGTTCACCCGGACCAAGCGCACGACGGCGAAGGTCGCCGACGAGCTCACCACGCGTGGCTTCGCGGCCGCCGCCATCCACGGCGACCTGGGCCAGGGTGCCCGCGAGCAGGCGCTCCGCGCGTTCCGTTCGGGCAAGGTGGACGTCCTGGTCGCAACCGACGTCGCCGCCCGCGGGATCGACGTCGACGACGTCACGCACGTGATCAACTACCAGTGCCCCGAGGACGAGAAGATCTACCTGCACCGCACCGGTCGGACCGGGCGGGCCGGGAACACCGGGACCGCGGTGACCTTCGTCGACTGGGACGACCTGCCCCGCTGGGGACTGATCGACAAGGCTCTCGACCTGGGGATCCCGGTGCCGGACGAGACCTACTCCAACTCGCCGAACCTGTACGAGGTGCTGAACATCCCGCTGGGCACCACCGGCACCCTGCCGAGGACGGCGCGCACCCGGGCCGGCCTCGATGCCGAGACCGTCGAGGACCTCGGTGAGACGGGCAAGCGCCATGGCAGCGGGCA
The DNA here is from genome assembly GCA_017882855.1 of Cellulomonas sp. Lineage (GTDB taxonomy): Bacteria > Actinomycetota > Actinomycetes > Actinomycetales > Cellulomonadaceae > JADGOR01. The sequence goes on from JADGOR010000075.1 coordinate 2,442, forward strand.
CGGCGACGAGCGCGGCTCCAAGCACGGTCACGACCACGGTCACGACCACGGCTCCAAGCACGGCGACGACCACGGCTCCAAGCACGGTCCGGACCGCGGTACCAAGCACGGCGACGAGCACAAGGGCCATGGCGCCGGCGGCGGTCATCACCGCGGCGCCGACGGTGCGGAGCCGATCGGCCAGGTGGCGCATGCGGCGCCCGCCGATGCGGCTCGGTCCGGGACCGACGGCGACTCGAGCCGCCCGGCACGGGCTCGCCGCAACCGTCGCCGCACCCGCGGCGGCGAGGCTGCTCAGGCCTGAGCAGCCCCAGGCCCGGGCCGCCACGCAGCCGCGGGGCTACGGGTCCGCTCATCCCTAAGTCGACTTTGCGAGCCAGGTCGTCACTTTGGCGCCAGATCGTCAGTTCAAAGTGACGACCTGGCGTCAAAGTGACGACCTGGCAGCTGACGCCGGGAGGACCCGGTGGCTGACGCAGCGGCTGACGCCGGGAGGACCTGGCAGCCGACGCCGTCAGACGCCGCGGCCGACGCCGGGACGTCCGCCGGGCTGACCCGCCGACACCCCGCTGACGCGCTATTGCGCAGCGATGAAGGCCGTGACGGCGTCGCCGATGAGCTGAACCGCGATCGCCGCGAGGAGCAGGCCCGCGATGCGAGCGACGAGCGTCGTCCCACTGACCCCGAGCAAGCGGTGGATCCGGTTCGCGAACCGCAAGATCGCCCACAGGATCAGGTGGATCGCGACGATGCCGAGCGCGATGGCGAGCCAGCTGGGCACGCCGTCGGCGCGTTGGACGAAGACCATCGTCGCGACGATCGCACCGGGCCCGGCCAGCAGCGGAGTGCCCAGCGGAACCATCGCGACGTTCACGCCGCCGGCGGATGGCCCCGGATCCTCGGACTTCCCGGTCAGCAGGTCCAGCGAGATGAGCAGCAGCAGCAGACCGCCCGACGCTTGCAGCGCCGGGAACGAGACGTGCAGGTAGGCCAGCAGCTGCCGGCCGAACAGCGCGAACGCGACGATCACGCTGAACGACACGAGCACCGCCTGCAGGGCGGAGTGCGCCCGCTGCCGCGCGGTGTACGTCGAGGTCAGCGCCAGGAAGATCGGTAGGGTCCCGGGCGGGTCGAGGATCACGAACAGCGTGACCAGCACCTCGATCAGCAACCGCACGTCGAGGAACCCGCTCATGGCCGCACCACCGACATCCGCCCTTCGGCCTCGATCAGCGCCAGCACCTCGGGTGAGGTGAGGTTCTCGCCGATCACATTCACCTTGCCACGGCCGTGGTAGTCCGAGGAACCGGTGGTGAACAGGTCGAGCTCCTGGGCGAGGCCGCGCAACCGAGCCCGCGCGGCCGCATCGTGGTCGCGGTGATCGACCTCCAACCCGGCCAGCCCCGCGCCCGCCATGGTGGCGATGACGTCGTCGGCCACGATGCGGCCCCGCCCGTCGGCGCCCGGGTGCGCGAAGACCGGCACCCCGCCCGCATCGCGGATCGCGCGGACCGCCTCCACCACGTCGGGCGCGTAGTGCGGCACGTAGTACGGGCTGCCCGGGCGGAGCAGCTCGTCGAAGGCCGCCGAGCGGTCCGCCACATGACCACGCGCGACGAGCGCGTCGGCGATGTGCGGGCGGCCCACCGTCGCGGCGTCCTCGGCCTGCTCGAGCACGTCGTCCCAGCTGAGGGTGTAGTCCGAGCCGAGCAGCTCGACGATCCGCTGGGCTCGGGTGACGCGGGCCGCTCGGGTTCGTTCGGTCAAGGCGACCAGCGCCGGATCCGCCGGGTCCTGCAGATAGCTGAGGACGTGCGCCGAGACGCCGCCGGAGCGGCAGGACACCTCGGTCCCGGGCACGAACGCGATGCCGAGCCGACGGGCGGCCGCCGCGGCATCGACCCAGCCGGAGGTCGTGTCGTGATCGGTCAGCGCCACGACGTCCAGGCCTGCCTGCGCCGCGGCCCCGATGACGCCGGCCGGGGAGTCGGTCCCGTCCGAGGCGGTCGAGTGGGTATGCAGGTCGATGCGCACCCGCCCAGCGTAGGGCTCCGGGCGTCGGCGGCTGTCCCAGCCCTGCGCCGCGTGGTGGCACGATATGCGCATGACCGAGACCCAGGCCGGCGCCGAGAACCGCGGGGAGAACCGTACCCAGCGGCCGGAGTCGGCAGCGTTCAAGAGCTTCATCATGAGCCAGTGGGGTGCGCGCCCCGCCGCCCGGACCGAGGCCGGCCCCGCCGCACCGTTCACCGCCGCCCGCCGCGAGGCGATCTCCGCACTCTTCCCGGGTGAGCGGCTGGTGCTGCCCGCCGGGCCACTGCGGACCCGCTCGAACGACACCGACTACCGCTACCGCCCGCACTCAGCTTTCGCACACCTCAGCGGCCTGGGCGCGGACCGCGAGCCGGGAGCCGCCCTGGTGCTGCACCCGCTGCCCGACGGCGCGGGCCACGAAGCGGTGCTGTACTTCCAGCCGCTCGCCGGCCGGGACACCGAGGAGTTCTACGCGAGCTCGCGCACCGGCGAGTTCTGGGTCGGCGCCCGCCCGACGCTGGACGAGATCGCGGCCGAGACCGGGATCCGCACGGCGCCACTGGACGAGCTGGCCGCCGACCTCGGCAAGGACGTCGGCGGCGACCCCGGCGCGGTGCGGCTGCGTCTGGTGCCTTCGGTGGACGAGACGATCGCCGCCGTCGTCGAGGAGATCCGCGCGGCCCGCGGCACCGCCGAGGGCGCCGCGGAGGCAGACTCGCGTCTGGCCGAGGCGCTCAGCGAGCTACGCCTGGTCAAGGACGAGTTCGAGGTCGAGCAGATGCGGGCCGCTGTCGCGGCCACCATCGCGGGCTTCGAGCGAGTGGTGCACGAGCTGCCGCGCGCCCGCGGGCACCGGCGCGGCGAGCGGGTCGTCGAGGGCACCTTCGACGCGAACGCTCGCGAGGAGGGCAACGCCGTCGGCTACGAGACGATCGCCGCGTCGGGCGAGCACGCCACGACGCTGCACTGGATCCGCAACGACGGCGCCGTCCGCGCCGGCGACCTGCTGCTGCTCGACGCCGGCGTCGAGGTCGAGTCCCTGTACACCGCCGACATCACCCGGACCCTGCCGGTCTCGGGGACGTTCACCGAGGTGCAGCGCCAGGTCTACCAGGCCGTGCTCGATGCCGCCGACGCCGCGTTCGCAGTCGCGAAGCCCGGGTCAAGGTTCCGGGACGTCCACGACGCCGCCATGAAGGTGATCGCCGCGCGGCTCGGCGAGTGGGGCCTGCTGCCGGGGTCCGCGGCCGAGGCGCTCGCCCCCGAGGGTCAGTTCCATCGGCGCTGGATGGTGCACGGGACGAGCCACCACCTGGGCCTCGACGTGCACGACTGCGCGCAGGCGCGGCGCGAGCTCTACCTGGACGCCGAGGTGCGGCCCGGGATGGTGTTCACGATCGAGCCAGGCCTGTACTTCAAGGCGGACGACCTCGCTGTTCCCGAGGAGTACCGGGGCATCGGCGTCCGGATCGAGGACGACGTGCTGATCACCGCGAACGGCCACGAGAACCTTTCGGCCGAGCTGCCCCGGAGCCCGTCGGACATCGAGACCTGGATGTCGGCGCTCGGCGCCGTGCGGCCGCCCCGGGACGTCTAGCGCCGCCGTCGTCGGCTGCGTCGGTGCCCGTCCGGCACGGAACCAATCAGCTGCTCGGGTCCTCCTGGAACGGTCGCACCTCGACCGCACCCTGGCAGGCGACCGTCGCCTTGTCGGCCCAGCGCATCGCGGCGTCCAGATCGGGCGCCTCGATGATCGTGATCCCGCCGACCTGCTCCTTGCTCTCGAGGTAGGGGCCGTCGGTGTGCAGGAGCTCGCCGTCCTTCGAGCGCACGACGCGTGCCGTGCCCGACGGCTGCAGGCCGCCGGCGAACACCCAGGCGCCCTGCTCGCGCAGCTCCTGGTTCAGCGCGTCGACGTCGCGGAAGGCGCGCTCCATGTCCTCGGGTGTCGGGTAGCTGCCCTCGTCTGCACCGTGGACCGACAACAAGTACTGAGACATCCGTTTCCCCGCTCGTTCTCACTACTCCGGCCGGCGCGGCTTCTCTCCTTCTGTACGAACGGGGGGCGTCCGGATCGACAGTCGGCGTCGATGGATATCCAGAGACACCCGCACACCGAGCTGCCGTCGTGCTCGTCGAACACCGGTACGGTTGAACCCACCACCTCCCGCAGTATCGCGGTGCCCGCCTCCGCGGCATCGGCTGGGCCCGCCTCCGCGGCATCGGCTGGGCCCGGCACTAGGCTGACGGCCGTGAGCAGCGCCACCTCGCGCGTCTACATCGCGCGCCTCGCCGGGACTGCCGTGTTCGACCCCATCGGCGACCTGGTCGGACGCGTCCGCGACGTCGTCATGATCATGCCCGCGAAGGGCGCGCCGCGGGCCGTCGGCCTCGTCGTCGAGGTCCCCGGGCGACGCCGCGTCTTCCTTCCCCTCACCCGCGTGACCAGCATCGATGCCGGCCAGGTCATCTCGACCGGCCTGGTCAACATGCGCCGGTTCGAGCAGCGGGTGATGGAGACTCTCGCGATCGGAGAGCTGCTCGAGCGCACCGTCGAGTTCGTCGACGGGAGCGGCACAGCGAAGCTCCTCGACCTCGCGATGGAGAAGCAGCGGAGCCGCGACTGGCGGGTCACCAAGCTGTTCGTCCGCCGCGACTCGCACCAGAAGAATCCGTTCGGTATCCGCAAGCGCGGGGAGACCGTCGTCGTCGATCTGGACGAGGTCACCGGGCTGGCTGTGGTGGGTTCCGACCAGGGCGCGGCGCTGCTGATCGCCACCTACGCGAGCCTCAAGCCTGCGGACCTGGCCGACGCGCTGCACGACCTCGGCCCGGCCCGGCGTCTCGAGGTCGCCGGCGCCCTGGATGACGAGCGCCTCGCCGACGTGCTCGAGGAGCTTCCGGAGGACGACCAGGTCGAGCTCCTCTCCGCTCTCGAGCGGGGGCGTGCCGCGGACATCCTCGAAGCGATGCAGCCCGACGACGCGGCCGACCTGCTCGGTGACCTGCCGGACGAGCAAGCGGCCGAGCTCCTCGGGCTGATGGAACCCGAGGAGGCGCGGGACGTCCGGCGGCTGCTCGCCTACGACGACTACACCGCCGGCGGTCTGATGACCACGGAGCCGGTGATCGTGGGCCCCGAGACGGCGATCGCCTCGGCCCTGGCGATGGTCCGGCGCGAGGACCTCACCCCGGCGCTCGCCTCGTTGGTCTTCGTGGTCCGACCGCCGCTGGAGACGCCCACCGGCAAGCTCCTCGGCGTCGTGCACATCCAGCGGATGCTCCGCGAGGCGCCGCACACGACGGTCGGCGCGGTGGTGGACAGCGCCGTGGAGGCGGTCCGACCCGAGGTGCACCTGTCGAAGGTCTCCCGCCTGATGGCCGCGTACAACATCCTGGCCGTCCCGGTGGTGGACAGCGAGCGGCGGCTGCTCGGCGCGATCAGCATCGACGACGTCCTGGACCACCTGCTGCCCGAGGACTGGCGCGAGGGTTCGGATGACGCCGATGCGCCGGCCGGAGCGGGGGTGGCGGATGGCTGAGCGCCTCGACCTGCCACTCAGCGAGCGGCGCACCCTGCTGCCGCGCCGACGCGACGACGACGCCTTCGGAAAGTTCTCCGAGGGGATCGCACGATTCCTCGGGACGCCACGATTCCTGCTCTACCTGACGCTCTTCTGCATCGTCTGGATCAGCTGGAACACGCTCGCGCCGGTGGGCCGGTTCGATCCCGCGTTCCGTGGTTTCACCGCGCTGACCCTGGTGCTCTCGCTGCAGGCGTCCTACGCGGCGCCGCTGATCCTGCTCGCGCAGAACCGGCAGGACGATCGGGACCGGGTGGGCGCCGAGCAGGACCGCCAGCGCGCCGACCGCAGCCTCGCCGACACCGAGTACCTGGCCCGCGAGATGGCGGCGCTGCGGCTCGCGCTGAGCGAGGTCGCGACCCGCGACTTCGTCCGCTCCGAGCTGCGCAACCTGCTCGAGGAGCTCGAGGAGGAACGGGCCGGCGCCGAGCGGCCGGAACCCGAGCGGACCTAGCCTCGCGGCACCACCCCGCCGGGGCCCCTGCTGAGGTCCGTAGGTCCCGATCGGGGTGATCGCTGCGGCCCGTACGATGGGACTCATGGCCGCTCCCACCGTTGATGTTGTCCGCGCTGCGCTCGCCCGGGTCATGGACCCGGAGATCCGGCGCCCGATCACCGACCTCGGGATGGTGCGCTCGGTCGACGTCGCGGACGACGGCGTCGTCGTCGTCGGTATCGATCTCACCACCGCCGGGTGTCCACTGAGGGACACGCTGACCAGCGACGTGACGGCGGCGGCGAGTGCCCTCGAGGGTGTCACCGGAGTTCGCGTCGAGATGGGCGTGATGTCCGAGGAGCAGCGCAAGGAGCTGCGCACCCAGCTGCGCGGCGGGACGCCGGAACCCGTCATCCCGTTCACGCAACCGGACAGCCTCACCCGGCTGTACGCGATCGCGTCCGGCAAGGGCGGCGTCGGCAAGTCCTCCGTCACGGCGAACCTCGCGGTGGCGATGGCGGCCGAGGGGCTCCGGGTCGGCGTGCTGGATGCGGACGTCTACGGCTTCTCGATCCCCGGCATGCTCGGCGTCACCCAGGCGCCGACCCGGGTCGACGACATGATCCTGCCGGTGGTCGCGCACGGCGTGAAGGTCATCTCGATCGGCATGTTCGTCCCGCCCGGCACGCCCGTCGTGTGGCGCGGCCCGATGCTGCACCGGGCGCTGCAGCAGTTCCTCGCTGACGTGTTCTGGGGCGACCTGGACGTCCTCCTGCTCGACCTGCCGCCGGGGACCGGGGACATCGCGATCTCGGTCGCGCAGCTGTTGCCGAACTCGGAGATCGTCGTCGTGACGACGCCGCAGGCCGCGGCCTCGCAGGTGGCCGAGCGGGCCGGGGCGATCGCCCTGCAGACCCACCAGCAGCTGGCCGGCGTGATCGAGAACATGTCCTGGCTCGAGCAGGCCGACGGCACGCGCCTCGAGGTGTTCGGTTCGGGCGGTGGCGCGGAGGTCGCGGCGAACCTGACCCGGGTGACCGGCGCGCCGGTCCCGCTGCTGGGTCAGATCCCGCTGGACCTCGAGGTGCGCGCGGCAGGCGACAGCGGTACACCGGTCGTGCTGTCCGCTCCCGAGTCCGTGGGTGCGCGCGCGTTGAGCGCGATCGCCCGAGAGCTCGCCCACCGCTCGCGCGGCCTGGCCGGCCGCCGTCTGTCCGTCACGCCCGTTTCCGCCCCCGCAGTGGAGTGAACTGGCACGCCTTCGCGGCGTGTCTGTGTCACAACGCTCCACTCGGCGACATCGCGACATCGATCGAAGGAGAATCGTGAGCCACCAGATCCGGCGAACCGCCACTCGGCTCGCGGACGGCCGGGAACTGATCTACTTCGACGACTCGGAGCCGTACGTCTCGGGCGGCGCGACCCGGCGGCTCGACGACCCGCGCCCGCTCGACGAC
>JADGOR010000160.1 GCA_017882855.1 Cellulomonas sp.
TGATCGGGTTGCTCACGCTCGTGGGCGGAATCGTCGGCCGCGTCGTTGCGGTCGTCGTTGCGGTCGGGACGACCGTTGCCGTCGGCGAGGGGCTCGGGCTCGGCGAGGGGCTCGGGCTCGGCGAGGGGCTCGGCGAGGGGCTCGGGCTCGGCGACACGCTCGGCGAGGCCGAAGCGCTCGGTGACGGGCTCGCGGGCGCCGCGTTGCTCGAGACGTTCGCGGTGCAGGTGACGAGCGCTCCACCACCGTTGGCCGAGCCGTTGCACTGGTTGATCCTGAGGGCCGGTGCCGAGGCCACCGTGCCGGTCGCGGTGCAATTCATGCCGACCAGGGTCCCGCCGTTGGCTGATCCGTTGCACTGGGTGATCGTCGCGCCCGTGGTGGTGGCCGGGAACGGGTTGCAGCCCGTCGTGATGCCACCGCCCGAGCCGACGCACTGGTTGATCGTGACGGCGGTCGAACCGGCGCTGGCGCCCTCGTAGGTGACCTGGAGGCTACACCGGAGCGTGCCGCCCCCACCGTTGATCGAGTCATTGCACTGCTCGATCGAGGTGACCAGCTGGGACAGCGCGGTCGTCCTGGTCGTGCACGTCGCCTGCGTGGCGGGGGGACCTGCGGCGCCCACGCACTCGCGGACCGTGACCACCGAGGATCCGCCGGTTCCGCTGAGGGTGTTGACGACCGTGATGTCGCAGATCAGGCCCTGCCCGCCGGCGTTGCTGAGGCTGTTGCCGCACGTCGTGGTGGGGGCGATGGTCACGGCCGCGGAGACACCGCTCGTGACCGCGATCGATCCGAGGAGCAGCAACCCCCCGGAGAGCAGGACCGCGAGAGACCGACGCATGATCACACCTGTGCTTTTCGAACCAAGGCGCCTGCTGGCTAATGGGAGTACGAGGCGGTCCGCCCTTCGGGCCGAGTCCCTCACCGGATGGGACGCCGGGAGTACGAACCCGGCACTTGCGCGAAGAAGGCCCGTCCCCCAGGACGGGCCCTCTCGCCGAGATCTACCACAGATGGAATGGCGGGTGACCGGTCATTCGATCGCGAGTGTGGTCTCCGTGCACCGAGCCGTCATTACGACCCGTCATCTCCTCGGCCGGCGCCGACGCCCCGGCCCGGCCACCCTCGCTCCACCACGACACGGGGCGCCACGTTGGTGGAAACTGGCGTCGGCGGCCACGGAACCTGGGCCGTCGACGGCTTCCATCCCTGCAACGAGGTCCAGCCGATGCGACCGCTGTTCGGGTATCACCTCCCCAACTACACGTTCCCGGGGGTGGCGCCGGAGGCGCTCTTCGAGTACGTCGTCGGCCTGGCCCGACGGGCCGAGGAGGTCGGTTTCGACCTCGTGACGGTGATGGACCACTTCTACCAGATCAGCGGGGTGGGGCCAGAGGACGCGTCGATGCTCGAGGCGTACTCCACACTCGCCGGGATCGCCGCCCGGACCTCGCGGATCCGGGTCGGCGCGCTCGTCACGGGCGTCACGTACCGGAACCCGGCGCTCCTCGCGAAAACCGTCACGACGCTCGACGTGATCTCCGGCGGCCGGGCGATCCTGGGGATGGGCGCGGCCTGGAACGAGTCCGAGCACCGTGGCTACGGCTTCGACTTCCCGAGAGTCGGCGAGCGGATGGATCGCCTCGACGAGGCGCTGACGATCTGCCGGATGATGTTCACGGAGGATCGCCCGACGTTCGAGGGCCGCTTCTACCGGATCGAGGCCGCACGCAACCAGCCGAGGCCAGTCCAGGCGGGGGGGCCGCGAATCCTCGTCGGCGGCGGCGGCGAGCAGCGAACGCTGCGCCTCGTCGCCCGCCATGCCGATCTCTCCCACTGGTTCCCGCTCGGCATGGACGTCCTCCGCCACAAGGCAGAGCTCCTGGAGCGCTACTGCGAGGAGATCGGGCGCGACCCCGCGACGATCACCCGGATGATGGCTTCCCCGGTGCTCCTCGTGGCGAACGAGCGCGAGGGCGAGGCGTGCCTCGCCCGGATCCCGCCGGAGCGGCGCGGCGCGCTCGTGGCGGCGACGCCGGCGCGGGCCGCCGAGATCCTCGGCGAGTACCTCGAGGCGGGCTTCGGCGGCTTCACGTTCGGGAACACGATGCTGCCGGGGGAGTCCCTCGACCTCGCCGGCGAGCTGATCGCACTGTTCGCGTGAGCCGGGGCACCGCGCGGGGCCGCGCGGCATCGCGCGATGCTCGCTACAGCACGAACGGGCCGGCGCTGCGCTGGGTCGGGATCGGCTGGAACGTCACGAAGCGACCCGTCCACGGAGTCGCCGCGAACCGGAAGCGATACGGCAGGAGGAACCGACGCAGGGCGGCGTAGGAGATGGTCGTGTCCGGCGGCGCGTCGTACCCGTTGACGCTCTGCCGCCCGTAGAGCGGCCCGACGACACGGACGCTGACAACCCCGAAGTCGGTCGTGCGAGCCGGATCGGCGGTCGCCGTGAACCCGGTCAGCACCCAGGCGTGGCGTCCTCCGGCGACGATCAGGGCGACCGGCTTGCCTGTCACGCGGAGCTGCGTCACGGCCGATCGAACGGCCGCGTCGAACGTTGGGCTTGCCACCAGGGCGTAGCCGGGATCGACATAGCGCCGCAGCCCGGCGAGGAACCCCTGCGGGTCGACGCCATGGTGACTGACCTGTTGATAGCGGTTGCTCGACCGCATGAACGTGAAGAATCGCTGCTGGCTGGCCGCGCTGTGGTCGACGCCGGCGAACACGATGTTGCGCATGATCTGCACGCTCGCCGCGGTGCACCACGTCCACGTCGCCTGCGTCGAGAAGACACCCGGTCGGTACAGGTCGAAGGTCTCGGCGCCCGCCTGCGGCGAGGCACCCGCGGTCGGGCCCGCTGCCAGGACCGAGATTGCCATGACGAGCGCGCCGGCCGACCCGAGGTGACGAGCGCGCCGGCAGGGTCCCGGCCCGCGATCGCGGTCGTGCATGGCGGCCCGCCTCGCGAGGTCGCCGAATGGAGTCGCCGGCATCATGTCTGGATTGGCCGATCCGGCTGGGTCGCCTGCTCGGCCACTGCGAACCCGTTGCCGTCCGCGTCCGGAGCGGAGGGCGTGTCGACGAGGACGCCCCGCCGGATCATCGCACCGGCGTCCCTGATCGAGAGGTGCGCCATCCCGCCGTTCACCATCGCATTGTCGAACACGACCGGCCCGTGGGCCGCGAGCTGCGGGATCCGCCACCCGATGAACGGCGCCTCCACGATCCACTCCGCCGACGTTCCCGGCCCGGCGTAGTCGCGGATCGTCGAGAAGCTCCCGCTCCGACGGTCCGTCAGCGCGATCCGCCAGCGACCCGCAGAGACCCGCGCGATCGACACGCTGATCACGTCGCCCGCTCGGACCGTCAGCGTGCGGATGGCCACTGC
>JADGOR010000161.1 GCA_017882855.1 Cellulomonas sp.
AAGCACGTCAGAGTTTTGAGTTCGATACCTGGTGTCGATGTTGCGGTGATCGATTCCAGCGTCGAGCGCCTCGCCGAGGCGGCTGCACACTACCCCGCCGGCCGGACAGTGATGGATCTCGACGAGGTCCTCGACGATTTGGACGCGGTGATCGTCGCGACACCGCCGTCGAGCCATTTCGCGGTCGCGCTGACGGCGCTCAATGCGGGCCTGTGCGTGCTGGTGGAGAAGCCGCTTGCGACGACGGTGGAAGACGCCGAGGCACTGGTGGAAGCGGCGTCGGGCAATCGGCTCATGGTGGGCCACACCTTTGAGTACAACCCTGCCGTCCGTCGGCTCCGAGAGATGATCGACTCGGGCATGCTGGGCCGGATCCTCTACATCGATGCGGCCCGCCTGAACCTGGGCCTGTACCAGCGCGACGTCAACGTCATCTGGGACCTCGCGCCGCACGACATCTCGATCGCCTCCTACCTGCTTGACGACATGCCGGTGTCCACGTCGGTCTGGGCCTCCCGCAACGTCGGCTACGGCCATCCGGACGTTGCCTACCTGCGACTGGACTTCCCGACGTCCCGTGCCTTCATTCACGTGAGCTGGTTGAACCCGAACAAGGTGCGCCGGACGACGGTGGTCGGCGAACGGAAGATGGCCGTCTACGACGACATGTCCGACAACGAGCGGATCCGGATCTACGACATTGGTGTCGACCCGGCAGAGGTCGACGCGGCGCCCGCCGCCGGCGACATGCCGGTCAGCTACCGCACCGGTGACATCACCTCTCCCTACGTGGCGTTCCGCGAGCCGCTGATGATCGAGGACCAGCATTTCATCGACTGCGTCCGTACCGGCGCCCGCCCCGACACGCCGGGAGAGCGAGGCCTGGACGTGGTCCGGGTGCTCGCCGCGACCGACCGTGCGCTTGCGACCGGTCAGGTTTCGTCCGTGCACCGGGCGTCCTCCGCCGCGAAGCTGGCGATCCCCGGCGGCCGGGCGGCCTCATGACAGGCCCCACTCAACCAACTCCTTTCCTCGATCTGGCCGACCAGATCGATCGGTTGCGTGACCAACTGGACGTGGTATGGAAGACGGTGCTCTGGGGCGGACGGTTCGTCGGCGGGCCCGAGGTGAGGGCATTTGAGGCCGAGTTCGCCGAGTATTGCGGTGTCGCGCGCTGCGTCGGGGTCGGCAACGGCACCGACGCGCTGGAACTCATCCTGGCCGCGCTCGGGATCGGGCCCGGCGACGAGGTGATCGTTCCGACCAACACGTTCGTCGCCACCGTGGAGGCGGTGTGCGCCGTCGGCGCACGGCCACGCTTTGTCGACGTGCTGCCCGGCACGCTGCTGATCGACCCCGCCGGCGCCCAGGCCGCCATCGGGCCCCGCACGGCGGCGATCATCGCCGTGCACCTGTTCGGACAGATGGCCGACGTCGACGTACTGGCCGACATGGCCTCCCGGCACGGCATAGCGCTGGTCGAGGACGCCAGCCAGGCCCACGGCGCCCGGTTTGACGGACGGCGCTCGGGCGTGGTGGGAACCGCCGCAACTTACAGCTTCTACCCGGGCAAGAACCTCGGCTCGTTCGGTGACGGCGGGGCGGTCGTGTCGAACGACCCGGCCCTGGTCTGCCGGATCCGAAAGCTGGCCGACCACGGCCGGTCACCAGATGACCGATACGTGCACGACGTGTCCGGGCGCAACAGCAGGCTCGACAGCCTGCAGGCCGCCATCCTACGGGTGAAGCTGGGCGTGCTCGACGAGGCGAACGCCGGCCGGGTGACGGCGATGCAGGGCTACCGGGCACTGCTGCCGGACTGGTGCGTGCCTGTCGCCGTGGACTCGAGGGCGGAGCCGGTGCACCATCTGGCGGTCGTCCGGGTCCCTGATCGGGCAGCGGTCACGGCGGCGCTGGACGCCGCTGGGATCGGCTGGGGTCTGCACTACCCCATCCCGTGCCACCTGCAGCCCGCCTTCGCCGAGTTCGCCGAGGCGGGGCTCCCGGTGGCGGAGGCGGCTGCCCGTCATATCCTGTCGCTGCCGATGTTCCCGACCCTGAACATCGACCAGATCCGCCGTATCTGCGACGTCATCCGAGGTGTCGCATGGTGAATCCCGGCCGCAGCGACATTGCCGCTCAACCGTCGCCCGCGGACAGACGCTCCGGGTTCCGTCGCGACGCGGTGCCGCTGCGGAGTCCGCGTGTCCTGATGTACCACTTCTTCGGCGATCAGCCTCCGAACGGCGACCCCGAGAAGTTGTTCGTCGGCCGGAAGGAGTTCGCGGCACAGCTCGCCGAGCTGCGCCGCCGTGGTTGGCGCCCGCTGGACCTCAACGGCTACCTCGCCGCGCTCGCCGGAGCCCCGACGCCACGGCGCTCGTTCTTGCTGACGATCGACGACGGACACGAGTCGGCCGTCAGGATCGCCGCACCGATGCTTGCCGAGGCCGGGATCCCGTCCGTGCTCTTCGTCTGCCCGGGACGACTCGGCGACCGCGCGCGCTGGTCGCAGTACTACCCCGACGAGCCACTCGCCACCCCCGACGAGCTCGCCCCGCTGCCGGGTCTTGGCATGGAGCTCGGCGTGCACGGGATGGACCACACCCCGACGATCGGCATGGACAAAGCCGCCCTCGACACCCACGTCGTCCGTTCCCGTGCCGACCTCGCGGCGCTGATCGGGGCCCCCGCGCGTTCGTTCGCCTATCCCTTCGGCAAGCACGACGACGTTGCGCGCAATGCCGTGGCCGCCGCCGGGTATGACGTGTCCTTCGCCGTCGCCCGAGAGGCCGGCCGTTTTGCGGTGGACCGCGTCTTCGTCCGCCGCGGCGACCCGTTGCCACTGTTTCGTTTCAAGCTGACCGAGCCCTACCGGCTCCTCTCACGCGCGGCTGGACGTGTGTCCGGGCTGCGGCGGAGGGTGCGGACGGTTGTGCACCTCGTGACCCGGCCACGGGGTCGGGTGCGGAGTCGATCCACAAACCCTGGTGGGGATCGATGAGTGAGCAAGTATTCAACGAGGGAGCCGTCTTCGGGCTTCGGCGCATCGACTTCGTCGACAAGGCACGTCGGACGCTCGATCTCGCACTCTCGCTCGTGCTGTTGCTGGTCCTGATGGTCCCGATGGTCCTGATCGCCGCGGCGGTGCGGGTGGACAGCGACGGACCGGCCCTCTTCCGGCAACGCCGGGTGGGCCGCGACGGCCGGGTGTTCACGATCTTCAAGTTCCGCACCATGAAGCCGAACTGCGACGACGGTCGACTGCGCGACCTGATCGCCCGGGAGCTGAACGGAGAGGACACCTCCGAGGGCGGCAGCTTTAAGCTGAGCGACGACACTCGCGTCACCCGGATCGGGGGCTTTTTGCGGCG
>JADGOR010000076.1 GCA_017882855.1 Cellulomonas sp.
GTCGAGCCAGGCGGCTCGGCGCTCGCCGGCCGGTTGCTGGCCGCTGGCGCGCGGCCGCTCCGCGCGGTGAAGACAGCGCCTGCGCGCGCCGGGACTCGGTCGAGGCCTCACGTGGTAGGCGGAACCGGCGCTTCCCAGCTGACCGAGAGCTGTTGCTTGCCTTCGGAGGTGACGTAGACCTTCACGGTCACGACCGACGACTGGCCGTCCTTCCACATGCCGTCTCCGCGGCACGACATGACGAACGCGGTGCTGCCAGTTGGCGGGAGCCTGACCGTCGCGCGCTGGTCATCCACGACGACCGCGTCGCTCAAGCTGACCAGCGGGATCTGGTCCCCGGTCGCCTGCTGCTGCGAGAGTGCCACGGCGTCGGCGGCGACATCTTGACAGCTCGAGGCGGCGACGTCCGCCACGCCCGCCTTGTGCTGCTGGTTCAAGAACAGCGGGATCGCGACCGCCGCGAGGATGCTGAGCACGAAGAAGCCGCCGATGACGCTGAGGGCGATGACCAGGGTGCGCGTGCCGGAGCTACGGCCGCCAGCCGGCGCCGCGGCCTGCACTCGGCGGTCCGTCCACTGCTGGCCGTCGAACCAGCGCAACATGCCGGCATACTGCGGGTCGGGGTACCAACCAGGCGGCGTGGGGTTCATGGGGGGCTCCGGGACGGGGATGCCGCGTTCTCGGCGACACCTGGGCTATCGGCATCCGAGCCGTCGAACTCAACGAGGAGCCCGGGCCGGCTGGGATCGCTATCCGGCGCTGAACGAGTACCAGCGCTTGCCGTTGGAGTCGAGGGAGAGGCTGACGAGCACGCTCTTCGACACGCCGTCCCCCCACGTGCCCGTTCCGCGGCACGACATGACGAACGCCTTGCAGCCTGGCGCCGGCGTCTTGAGGCCCGCGCGCTTGTCATCGACGAGGACGGCGCCGGTCATGCCGACCAGCGGGGGATGGTCGTTCGTCTTCGACAGGGCCACCATCTTGGTAGCCACGTCCTGACAGGTCAGGGTGGCGACGTCCGGCAGCTTCGCGATCTTCAGCTGGTTGAGGTACGCCGGGATCGCGCTCGATGCGAGGACGCTGACCAGGATGAAGACGACGACGACGACGCCCAGGATGGCCAGCAGGCGGGTGTGGGAGTGGGCCCCTGCTGCGGGTCTCTGTCCCGGTTGCCACGGCTGACCGCTCTGCCAGGCCTGGTCGCTCGGCCACCGCTGGCCGGCAGCCGTACCCGACGGCGCAACGGCCGCTCGGTCCTCCGTCCACGCCTGTCCGTCGAACCAGCGCACCGCATGCGGGTCCTGCGGGTCGGGGTACCAACCAGGCGGCGTGGAACTCATGTGACGCTCCGGGACTTGGGGACCGCGTTCTCGGCGGCACCTCGGCTATCGGCATCCGAGCCGCCGAACTCAACGAGGAGCGCGTCGCGGTCGAGGGTCAGCCCGCTCGCATGATCTCGGCGAGCGCGGCCGCGCGAGCGCTGGCGTAGACGTCTTCGAGGTAGATCGGCTGCCCGTCGGGGCCGCCGAGCGGGATGCGCCAGTTCGGGTACTCGTCGATGGTGCCGGGTTGGTTCTGGGCGCGTCGCTCGCCGACGGCGTCGGTGAGGGACAGGACGCGCAGCCGGGACGGGGTGGCCGCCAGGGCGCGGTGCAACGCCGCGACGGTCGCGGCCTCGGCGATGCCGGCCGACTCGGCGTCGGCGTCGGCGTCAGGCGCGGCGTCGGCGTCGGCGGGGAGCAGTCCCCGGGACCGCACGAGGTCGAGCCAGGCCGCCTGCTGGGCGCGGTCGGCAGCGAGCTCGTCTTCGAGGGATCGGGTCAGCAGACCCAGCCGGTGGCGAAGGCGGACGTGGTCGCCGGCGAGGTAGCCCGCCGTCGGCGGCAGGTCGTGGGTGGTGACGGAGGCGAGCGAGTACTCGCGCCAGCGCTCGGGCGCCAGCGGTCGGCCGTCGCCGTCCCAGTCGAACTCGAACCACAGGATCGAGGTGCCGAGGATGCCGCGCTCGCGCAGGTAGTCGCGCACCCACGGCTCGACCGTGCCGAGGTCTTCGCCGATCGCGAGGGCGCCGGCCCGCTGGGCCTCGAGCATCAGGATCCCGATGGCCGCGTCGTGGTCGTAGCGGACGTAGGTTCCCTCGGTCGGGGCGGCGCCCTCGGGGATCCACCACAGCCGGAACAGGCCGATGACGTGGTCGACCCGCAGACCGCCGGAGTGGCGCAGCACGTTGCGGATCAGGTCGCGGAACGGCGCGTAGGCGAGGCGCGCGAGCCGGTCCGGCCGCCACGGCGGCTGGTTCCAGTCCTGGCCGGTCTGGTTGTAGGGGTCCGGGGGAGCGCCGACGGTGATGTGGCGGGCCAGCTCGTCCTGCCATGCCCAGGAGTCGGCCCCGGTCGGGCTGACGCCGACGGCGAGGTCGTGCAGGATCCCGATCGACATGCCCTCGCGAAGGGCGGCCGCTTGAGCGTCCGCGAGCTGCTCGTCGAGCACCCATTGCACCCATCGGTGGAAGTCGACGCGGGCAGCGTGGCCGACGGCGAACGCCGTGACCTCGGGGCTGTGCTGGCGCTGCAACGGCTCTGGCCATCGGTGCCAGTCCGCGCCGTGGACCTCGCTCAGCGCAGACCACGTCGCGAAGTCGTCGAGAGACGCGCCCTCGCGCCGGCAGAACGCGCGAAAGGCGAGCTCCCGGTCCGGCTCGAGCCCGACGCCGTGGATCAGTGCCAGGGCCGCGCGCTTGGCGGTCCAGGACGAGTCCCGGTCGATCGCCTCACCACCGGCCGCTCGGGCGGTGCCCGCGAGGCGGTCGATCTCCTGCTTGGCCTTCTCGTCGAGGGCGGCGTACTCGGGGATGCGCTCGATCCGCAGGTAGAGCGGGTTCGCGAAGCGCCGCGTCGTCGGCAGATAGGGCGACGGCTCCATCGGCGGCATCGGCTCGGCCGCATGCAAGGGGTTGACCAGCACGAATGCGGCGTCGTGCCCGGCGGCGGCCCACCGGGCCAGCTCGGTCAGATCGGTCAGGTCGCCGACGCCCCAGGAATGGGCGGACCGGACGCTGTAGAGCTGTGCCGCCAGGCCCCAGACCCGCCGGTTGCCCAGGCGTGCCGGAACCCCCAGCCACGCGGGCGCCACGATCAGGTCGCAGCGATGCTCCTGCTCCCCACTGGCGGCGTAGAGACTGTGATAGCCGGACGGCAGGTCGAGGGGCAGGACGAAGCGGGCCTCCCCGACGAGACGGCCGTCGATCTCGCGAGGTTTCTGCCAGTCGTCGGCCTGCTCGAGATGCGGCGGGAGCGAACCGTCCTCGAGCACGATCCACACCTCGACGCTCGCGCCGTGGTCGACGTGGACCTCGACGGTGCGCCGCTCGCCCTCGCATGCCACGACGTAGGGCGGCAGCACGCTCTGCCACGCGTCGGACCTGCGGCGATCGAGCGCGGCCGCTCGGGACTGCTCGCTCGACGCGTCCACCTCGAGCGCCGCGAGCACCGCGGTCAAGGTCTCGGCGGCGACCGCGACGTGCTCGCCTCGCCAGTCCCAGTACTCGGTCGCCACACCGAAGGCGGCAGCCAGCTCGGTGAGGAGGGGATCGACGTCGGGCACGGACTCATCCAAGCGCACATCGGGCGGCGCGCCGCGCACCGCCGGACCCGTTCCACAAAGTGCAGGGTGCGATGGCGAGGAATAGCGTGGATGCCTTCAGTGGTCGGACGATGTCGTCCGCCGGCTGAGTTCTCAAGAGTCCATGTGTCGCAATGCTCGGCGGCGTTCGCCGAGCGCGAGCGGGCGCCATGGACCCTGCTGCCCGGCTCGGCGCGCGGTGCGTGCCGACTGCGGCACACTCCGCTCGACCGTGATCGACGCCACGCTTCCCGCGCACATGGCCGGCCCCCGGGTCGGTCCGGCTGTGCGGCCCGGACACGAGTGCGAACTGGGGTAGAGATCGATGGCGTGCACGGCCGTTCACTCTCGTCTGATGTCACGCTTCGTCGCCCTGGCGGCCGCGCTGGCGATGCTGCTCCTCGGTGCAGGCTCCGCGACGTCCGCGTCCGCGGTACCCGCGCCGGCCCCCCTGACCAACCTTGCCCACCTGAACTTCCTCCTCGACACGGTCCCGCTGCCTACCGTCGTCGGGCACACGACGTATCAGATCGACGGGCATGCCACCGCGCTGGCGCCGTGGACGTACGCGGACCGGAGCGCCGACGGCACCTTCCGCCGCGTCGGCGGCGGCGACCTGAACACGGCCACCGGCTACTACGGCCAGGGCGCGTTCAACGCCGACGACATCGCGCGCGCCGCGGTCGTCTACCTGCGGCACTGGCGGCTGACGGGGAGCTCGGACAGCAGGGAGCACGCGTTCCAGACGCTTCGCGCGCTCACCTACCTGCAGACCACCGTCGGCCCGGGCGCGGGAAACGTGGTGCTCTGGCAGCAGGCCGACGGCACCCTGAACCCGAGCGCGACACCCGCTGAGCTGCCGGACCCGAGCGACTCGGCGGAGTCCTACTGGCTGGCCCGCACGGTGTGGGCGCTGGGGGAGGGGTATGCGGCGTTCAAGGACGCCGACCCCCCGTTCGCGTCGTTCCTGCAGGACCGTCTGCACCTAGCGCTCGCCTCGCT
Source organism: Cellulomonas sp. (assembly GCA_017882855.1). Lineage (GTDB taxonomy): Bacteria > Actinomycetota > Actinomycetes > Actinomycetales > Cellulomonadaceae > JADGOR01. Next base: position 4,624 of record JADGOR010000076.1, read on the forward strand.
GAACAGGCAGTCGTTGGCGAGGTACGGCACCTTCGACCTGGCCGACGGCGTGCCGGTACCGGCCTGGCTGGTCAATGCCGGGGCGGACGCCTCGGCGGAGGCGGTGCTCGGTCTCGCGGCCTACGTCAAGGCTGCCCCGGCCGACGTCGACGCCAGGACCGCGATGGGCCGGCTCAGCGAAGGCATCGCCGCCATGTCGTCCGGCTCGGTGAACCACTGGCCGTTCGGGGCGATCCTGCCGTGGAGCAAGTCGCAGACGTTCTGGCACGCGTGGGGTGGGATGGCTCCGGCCGCGGTCGCGACGGCGTCCGTCGTGCTGCACCGGCCCGACCTCCTCTTGGCCGCGGTCAAGGATGCTGCCCAGTTCACGCCGCAGCTGCTGGCCGCGGGCGGTCCGGACAACCTCTGGTCGCCGACGCCGGGGGACGCCCAGATCGCCTACGGCGCGGACTCGCGCGTCGAGAGCCTGGTGGCCACCGCGAAGGCGGCGAATGCTCCCGGGCTCCTGGACGTGGCCGCCGTGGCGGCCGGGTGGTTCTTCGGTGCGAACCCCAGCGGCGCCCCGGCCTACGACCCGGCGACGGGCGTCGCGATAGACGGCATCGAGCCCAGCGGCCAGGTCAACCACAACTCCGGCGCGGAGTCCACCATCCACACGTTGCTGGCCATGCTGACCCTCGACGCGAACCCGGCGCTGAGGGCGCAGGCCCTTGGCATCACCTCGACCGTCGCCATCGACGGGCTAACGGTGGTTGAGGCCGAGTCCGGCACGATCACCGGCAGCGGGGCAGTTGTCAGGCCCGCGTCGGCGTGGACCGGCGAGGCGTTGTGGTCCGACGGTGCCTACGTCGCGCTGAACGCCGGGGGCGCGGTGCGCATCCCGGTTGCGGCGTCGGGCCAGGACCGGAACGTGTACCCGGTGGTCAACCAGAGCGAGGCCCGCGCCGGGAGCACCGCCTGGGCGGCGGGGCGGACCCAGCTGGGCAGCACCCCGAACGGCGGCGCGGCCGGCCAGGGCATCACCGATGCCCCGGGCAGGCTCTTCCCGTTCACGCTCGCGCGCACCCTTCCGGCCGGCGCCACCGCGGTGGTCGGCACCAGCAGCGGGGCGGCGTCCGTCGACGCCCTGCTGCTCCAGCCGCTGATCTCCTCGGTCGCCGTGACCGGACCAGGTGGTGACTCGACGTTGTACGTCAGTGCCGCGCGGACGCCGACCACGCGCACGATCCAGGTGCCGAAGGGCTATCTGGCGCTGCAGCGCGCGTTCGACTCGAGCGGCCGGCCGGTCGCGGCGGGTCATGACGGCGTGGCTGTCGGACGCTCCGTCCGGATCACGGTGGCCGCGGGTGGCTTCACCTTCGTGACGCTGGTTCGGAGGTAGCGCGCGGATCGGTCCGGCAACGACGCAAGGACGCCCGTTCGGGGGCACAAGAAGATGGGGATGCTCATGAGATCAAGGACGATCGCAGCGACGTTCACCGCGCTGGCTCTCGGAATGACCGCCGCGTGCGGCGGCGGCTCGGGAGGAGCGTCGACCGGCGCCCTCACCGCGAAGGGGCCCATCCAGGTGTGGCTCTCGAACAACCCTGAGGAGATCGCTTGGGGCAAGGCGATGGTCGCGTCGTGGAACGCCGCCAACCCCAACGAGCTGGTCACCGCTCAGGAGATCCCGGCCGGCAAGACGTCCGAGGAAGTCATCGGGGCGTCGATCACGGCCGGCAACGCGCCCTGCTTGGTGTTCAACACCTCGCCCGCCGCGGTCCCGCAGTTCCAGAAGCAGGGCGGGCTGGTTGCCCTCGACGGCTTCGACGGGGGAGCGGCGTACATCCAGGCTCGCACCGGTACCGCGGCCGACCAGTACAAGTCGACGGACGGGAAGTTCTACCAGATCCCCTGGAAGTCGAACCCGGTCATGATCCTGTACAACAAGGACGTGATGACGGCGGCCGGGGTCGACCCGGAGAACCCGCCACTCGCGACCTATGACCAGTTCCTGGCCACCAGTCGCAAGGTCGTCTCAAGTGGCGCAGCCCAGGCCGCGATCTGGCCGGCACCCACGAGCGAGTTCTTCCAGCCCTGGTTCGACTTCTACCCGCTGTACGCGGCCGAGACCGGCGGCACCCAGCTGATCAAGGACGGAAAGGCGACCTTCAACTCCGATGCCGGCGCGAAGGTCGACAATTTCTGGGCAACGATGTACTCCGAGGGCCTGGCGCCGAAGGAGAAGTACAGCGCCGATTCCTTCGCGGACAAGAAGGCCGCGATGGCGATCGTCGGTCCCTGGGCGATCGCGGTCTACGGGAAGGACATCAAGTGGGGCGTCGTTCCGGTGCCGACCTCGACCGGCAAGAGCGCTGACCAGATCTACACGTTCTCGGATGCCAAGAACATCGCGGTCTACACGGCATGCAAGAACCAGGGCACCGCTTGGTCGGTCCTGAAGTTCGCCACCAGCACGGAGCAGGACGGCAAGCTCCTTGAGATGACCGGGCAGATGCCGCTGCGCAAGGACCTCGCGACGACGTACCCCGACTACTTCGCGCAGCACCCGGAGTACAAGACCTTCGCCGACCAGGCGTCGCGGACGGTCGAGGTGCCCAACGTGTCGAACTCCGTCGCGATCTGGCAGCAGTTCCGGGACGAGTACTCCTCGGCGGTGATCTTCGGCAAGACCTCCGTCGCCGACGCATTGAGCAAGTCGGCCGACAAGGCGACCCAGCTCGCCGGCCAACCGTGACCGGGAGCCTCCTCGATGGCCACTGACCTGGAGACGGTCGACGCTGCGCGTCCACCGTCATTGCGCTCGCGGCTGACGGCCCTCTTGGGCCGTCAGCCCCTGGGGCTCCTCTTCGCCGGGCCCTACATGGTGTTCCTTGCTGCCCTCTTCGCCTACCCGCTGGGTCTCGCGGTCTGGATCAGCTTCCACCGCTACTTCTTCGCTGCACCCGGGGCGCAGGTCGACCGTCCGTTCGTCGGCCTCACCAACTACCAGACGGTGCTGTCGGACCCGGCCGTCCGCAAGTCGTTCCTCAACGTCGGCGAGTTCCTCGTCATCAACGTCCCACTCACCGTCGTGCTGGCACTGGTGCTGGCGACCGCGCTGAACTCCGTCGTCCACCTCCGGTCGTTCCTGCGGACGTCCTACTACATCCCCTACGTCACGGCGAGCGTGGCGCTGGTCGCTGTCTGGCTGTTCCTCTTCAGCCAGGACGGGATGGTCAACCATCTCCTCGGTCCGGCCGCGCCCAAGCCGTCCTGGCTGGTGAACAGCGGGCTCGCCATGCCGGTGATCGCGCTCTTCGTCACCTGGAAGCAGCTGGGGTTCTTCATCCTGCTCTACCTCGCGGCACTGCAGGGAGTCTCCAAGGAGCTGTACGAGGCAGCCTCGATCGATGGCGCAGGGCGGGTTCGCTCGTTCCTGAGCATCACCGTTCCCGGGGTGAGGCCCGTCACGACGCTGGTCTTGATACTCGCGACCATCACCGGGGCCAACCTGTTCACCGAGCCCTATCTGCTGACGAACGGTGGCGGGCCCGACGGCGCGTCGACCTCCCCAGTGTTCGTCATGTACCAGCGGGGCATCGAGCAGGGCAATCCCGACGTGGCTGCGGCGATCGGGGTCATCCTGGTGGTCGTCGTCCTCCTCATCTCCCTGATCTACCGACGCGTCCTGGAGAGGGATTGAGATGGCAGTCATCGAGACGCGAACTCCACCCGTCGTCGATCCCGATCCGGGTCCGCCGGCCGGGCGGCGGAAGCCTCGCACCTGGCCGGGCCTCGTCGTCCTCCTGCTCGGCGCGCTGGTCTTCCTGTTCCCCTTCTACTACATGGTCGTCGGGTCGCTCCAGGCCAAGCCGGACACCTCCCTGGCCGGTGCCTTTCCCACCGGTGGGTTGACCCTCAACAACTACGGCGAGATCAACAGCCGCGTCAATCTTGCCAAGTCGCTGGTCAACTCAGGCATCTTCACCGGCGGCGTCATCCTCGCCACCGTCGTGTTCGGCGTCCTGGCGGGGTATGCGTTGGCCCGGCTCCAGTTCCGGGGTCGGGGCACCTTGTTCGCGTCGATGCTGCTGGTCCAGATCGTCCCGTTCCAGCTCCTCATCATCCCGATCTACGTGATGATCGTGCGCTCCTACGGGCTGGCGGACACCTACCTCGGCATGATCTTGCCGTTCGCCATCAACTCGACGGCCGTCTTCATCTTCCGGCAGTTCTTCCTTCAGCTCCCCGAGGAGCTCTTCTCCGCCGCCCGGCTCGACGGCGCTGGAGAGTTCCGGGTCCTGTGGTCGGTGGCGCTGCCGTTGGTCAGACCGGCACTCCTCACCGCGGTCCTGCTCACCTTCATCGGACCGTGGAACGAGTTCCTCTGGCCGTTCCTGGTCACCAAGCAGACCGGCATGCAGCCGCTTGCCGTGACGCTGGCGAACTACATCAGCAACATCGCCGGCCGAGCGTCCAACCCGTTCGGCGCGATCCTCGCCGGTGCGGTCGTGCTCGCCGCACCGGCGGTCGCGCTGTTCGCCGTGTTCCAGAAGCACTTCATCGCCTCTGATCTCGGCTCCGGGCTCAAGGGATAGCGACGACGACGGCGTCCGAGCGGGCTCAGGTCACCTCGCGACGTCGGCCCCACCTGAGTGGGCTCGTCACAGCCACCGCGGCGGCGCCCGCGGCGATGCCCAGTGCCCAGCCCGCCAGGACATCCGTCGGCCAGTGCGCGCCGAGGTAGACGAGGCAGAGGCCGATCGCGATCACGCCGGTGGCCAGCACGGCGCCGACGAGTCGCCGGCGTCGAGGGTGCAGCCAGGTCAACCCGAGGACGAGGGCCGCCGCGGCGGCGGAGGTCAATGCCGCGTCCGTCGACGGCATCGACAGGCCGTACGCGTGAACGAGCGCCAAGGATGCGGGCGGGCGCGACCGTCCGAAGAACTGCTTGAGGAGCTCGGCGACGAGCATGGACACGACAACCGCGAGGACCACGCCGGCGGCAAGTCGGTACCTGCGGCGGACGACGACGTAGGTGAGGCAGCAGAATGCGGCCGCAGCGAGGACGACCAGGCTCGAACCGGCGGCCATCACGCCGCGAGCGACCTGATCGCCGAGCGGGAAGCGGTGCGTCGCGACCCAGTGCATCAGCGTCGTATCGAGCCACGTCACCACGCGAGCATAGGGTTTCGCCGCGCGG
>JADGOR010000162.1 GCA_017882855.1 Cellulomonas sp.
GTGGGTTTCGCGGCGACGGCCGAGGACGCACCCTGGGTCCTCACCCTGCCGGCCCAGCTGCTCACCCGCGTCGCCGGCAACAACGTCCGCCAGCTCCGACCGGACCGCCTGATCACCCTCAGCGCGCCGGACCTCAACGTCGGCGTCTATCCGTCCGACATCGCGATCTCCGGCGCGGCCCCCGAACGGACGCGGGCACGTGCGGCGATCCTGAGCCGGCTGACGTGGACCTCCGCCCACCTGACGATCAGCGCCGAGAGCCAGGAGATCGAGGACGAGCTCGCGGGTCTGGGCATCGCGGGCGGCGCGACCGGCGGCCGACTCACTGCGGATGCCAGCGCCCGCTTCGCGGCGATCGATGAGCGGCTGATGGTCCTGGCTGTCCCGACCGACGAATGGGACATCCTGTTCCGGCTCCGGTTGCAGGTGGAGCGTGACCTGCTTGCCGGCCGTCGTCACAAGCCTGTTGCTCCCGAACCGGTCCCCAGCCCGGATGTCGTCGATGCCGCCGCGGGCTCTGCCCGCGGGATTGCCCGCTCGGATGGTCCTCAGCAGGCGGGAGCCAGGGCCGACCCGCTGGCCGCCCCAGTCACCGGGTCACGACGATGACCGAACCCGCGACGCCCGGATCCGACGGCGCCGGCGCCGTGGATCGCTCGAGCGATGGAGGGGCGAACGCCCGCTCGCTTGCGATCGCGCTCCTCAGTCTCGTCGCCTTCGTCCTGCTGACCGTTGCTGTAGCGGGCAGGATCGCCATGCCGTTCGATCCGCCCATTCTTGCGTTCGCGCGCACGCTCGATGGCTTGCCCGATATCTGGCGCGGCCTCTCCGAGTCGGCGAACATCCCGCTGGTCGTGATCGGCCTTGGGATGGTGGTGTGGCTCGTCGCCACGCATCGGCGCCGGGAGGCCTTCCTCGTGCTCATCATGCTCGCCGCCGTCACGCTTGGCAGCGAAGGGATCAAGGAGCTCGTCGCTCGGCCTCGCCCATCCGGCACCGACCCCGGGGTCCCCGGCGTCGTGTACAGCTATCCGTCCGGTCATGTGCTCGAGGCGTTGACCATCCTGGGCATCATCACGATCAGGGGCTGGCGGAGCTCCAGGCCGCTGGCCGGGAGGGTTGCCTTCACGGCGGTCGTGATCATCTGGGTCGTGCTCGTGGGGCTCGCGCGGATGGCCCTCAACGCGCACTACCCGAGCGATATCCTCGGCGGCGCGCTCGGCGGGATCGGCGCCCTGAGCCTGTACGCATGGTTGACAAGGCCGGGTGCCTGGGCGGATCAATCCTCCGCTCATTCCCGGGAGGGCAAGCCGGCGCATCACGAATCGAGCGTGTCGCGCAGGTCCTCGCCGTCAACCGGGTGACGGCCCGCCCGTGAGCGGCGCCGGTCCGAGCAGCGAAGCCGGCCCGGCCACCGAGGGCAGGCCCCTCGCCCGGGTCGATGCCGTCGGACCGGCCTTGTCGGAGTCGGAGGTCCGTCCTCCGGCGACCCTGGCGATGATCACGGTGGTCGTGGGCTTCGCCGGCCTGATCGCAGGCCCGGTCGTGGCGGCGCAGTTCGACGGTCGACGATCTCTCCCTCGGCCCCGAAGCCGACGCGCCGATGGCATCGCGGATCTCTTCCCGGATGACGATCCGGTCGGGCACCGCCCGGCGCCCCACCGCCAGGACCGCGAGCGGTCCGTTGCCGGCGAGCGCCGTCAGGCGTGGCTCCGTTCCTCGAAGCGCCGCCGATCGGCCGTTTCGAGCTGGAACGTCGAATGCTCGATGTCGAAGTCGTCTGACAGGCAGGCGCAGAGCGCGTCGAGGGTCTCTGCGGCGTCGGCTCCAACGGCGAGGATGACGTGGGCCGATACGACCTTCATGCCCGACGTGATGGTCCAGGCGTGAAGGTCGTGGCAGTCCACGACGCCGGGGGCATCGAGGATGTGCCCCCGAACGTGATCCATGTCCACGCCCTTCGGGGTGGCTTCGAGGAGCACGTCGGTGGCGTCGCGCAGGAGCACGAACGTCCGGGGAAAGATGAGGAGTCCGATCAGCGCTGACGCAACGGCGTCCGCGGCGGTCCAGCCGGTCAGCGCGATCACGACCGCAGCGACGATCACGGCGCCGGAACCGACGAAGTCGCCCATCACCTCGAGATAGGCGCCGCGCATGTTCAGGCTCTCGCGCTGAGCGTTGCGCAGCAGGAGCAGCGAGACGGCGTTGGCGGCAAGGCCGAGGAGCGCCACCGCGAGCATCAGCCCGGACGCGATCGCGGGCGGCTCAGACAACCGTCGCCAGGCTTCGAACAGGATGAGAGCCGCGACCCCGAAGAGCAGGAAGGCGTTCGTCACGGCCGCGAGGATCTCAACCCGGAGATAGCCGTAGCTGCGCCCGTTCGTCGGGCTGCGGCCGGCGAACCAGATCGCAAGGAGCGCCATCCCGACCCCAACCACGTCGGTCAGCATGTGGCCGGCATCGGCCAGGAGGGCGAGGCTGTTGGTGACGACCCCGCCAACGACCTCGAGGACGAGGATCGCCAGGGAGATGAGGAGGACGGCCGCGAGACGGCCGCGGTGGGCTGCGGCAGCGGAGCCGTGCCCGTGCGCCATCAGGCGACCTCGCCGACGTGCGTCGCCGCGCCCAGGACGAGGTCGCGCAGGTGGTCGTCGATGAGCCGGTAGTAGACGATCCGCCCGACCTTGCGCCGCTCGACGGCACCGCGTTCGCGCAGGAAGCGGAGCTGGTGCGACAGCGCGGACACGCTCATGCCCAGGACGAGTGCGACGTCACAGACGCACAGCTCCTGCTCGGCGATCGCCAGGAGGTGGACGATCCTCGCCCGCGATGGATCCGCGAGCGTCGCGAACAGCTCCCCGACGGCTCGGGCCCCGTTGCTCGCGAGTGATCGGCCAAGGAGCGGTCGGATCGCCTCGGGATGGAGGCACTCGTCGGAGCAGGCGTCGTCGTCGATCTCTGATGCAAACACTTGAGCCATGGCTCAAGTATAGGGCGGACGAAACGTCCTGCCAGCCGGCAGATCGACGGATGAGGCATGTTCGGCTTCCCTGCCCGGGATCGGTCCCCGGGCCCGGAACGACCTCAGACCAAGGTCCGGGTCGCGTCGGAGCCCTGCGCCCGTGGTGCCCGGCCACGCCGGATCCCATTGTTCTGGTCAGCGAACGCCCACCACGACAGCCCCCAACAGCGAAGCCCAGACAGCAGAAACCGAGGTTCCCAGATGACGCGACGCAACCTGACCACGACCCTCATGGTGGTGGCCTCCGGACTCCTCCTCTTCGGCGGCGTGGCCCTCGCCCGCGAGCAGCAGACCCGCGAGGACCAC
>JADGOR010000027.1 GCA_017882855.1 Cellulomonas sp.
GGCTGCATCTTCTCGACGAGCACCGGTGCGAGCGACTCCATCCCCTCGACGGCCACACCGGCGGCGAGCTTGTCGAGCATGTCGGTCGCGCCCGGGAGCACCGGGATCAGCGCGCGGGCCCGTGCCCGCACCTCGTCGCTGAGCAGGATCTCGCGGCACGGCGGCGCCCACAGCCCGTACGTCGAGACCTCGAGGCTGCGCTGGTCCGCGACCGCGAACCACCGGATCTCCTCGACCGTCTCGCCCCAGAACTCGATCCGGAGCGGGTGGTCCTCGGTCGGCGGGAAGACGTCGAGCAGGCCCCCGCGGACCGCGAACTCGCCGCGTCGCTCGACCATGTCGACCCGGGTGTAGGCCGCCGCGACGAGTCGCTCGACGACGTCGTCGAGGTCCGCGCTCTCGCCCGTGTGCAGCTGCACCGGGACGAGTTCGCCGAGCCCCGAGACGACCGGCTGCAGAAGCGCCCGGACCGGGACGAGGAGGACCCGGATCTCGCCGGTGGGGCCCGGCACGGAGTCCGGGTGCGCCAGCCGCCGAAAGACCGCGAGCCGACGGGCGACGGTGTCGCTGCGCGGCGACAGACGCTCGTGGGGCAACGTCTCCCAGGCCGGGAGAACGGCCACGTCGTCGTCCGCCAGGTAGCAGCGGAGGGCCGCCGCGAGCTCGTCCGCGTCGCGGGTCGTCGCGAGCACGACGACGACGGGGCGCCCCGGGAGCCCGGTCGCGCCGCCGGCCAGAGCGGCGATCAGGGGCGGCCGGACCCCGGCGGGCCCGATGACGTCGACCCGGCCCCGCGCGGGCGCGATCTCGAGCGCCTCGGCCAGGGCCGGTTCGGCGAGGACGGCAGGGATCAGGCCGGCGAGGTTCATGGCTCGACGGTGTGGGTGTGGAAGCGCAGCTGGGCCGCCTCCAGCCCCGCCGTGATGATCAGCTCCACGGCGTCCGCGGCTGCGTCGAGCAGCCAGGGCAGATCCACCCGCTCGCGAGAGGAGAAGTCGCGAAGCACGAAGTCGGCCGGATCCATCTGACCCGGCGGGCGACCGATCCCGACCCGAACCCGGATGTACTCCCTCGTGCCCAGGGTCTTGCTGATGTCGCGCACGCCGTTGTGCCCGCCCTCGCCGCCGCCGCGCTTGAGCCGCACCTCCGCGAACGGGATGTCGAGCTCGTCATGCACGACCACGACCATCGCGCGGTCGATCTTGAAGTAGTTGGTGAGAGATGCCACCGGACCGCCGGAGACGTTCATGAACGAGGTCGGCTTCGACAGCACGACCCGCGGCCCGGGGGCGCCGCCCGGGCCGGTGCCCAGCCGGACCTCGGCGGTCGCGGCGTGCCCGCGGTGCGCGCTGAAGCGCACGTCGGCCCGGCGGGCAAGCTCGTTGACCACCATCTGCCCGACGTTGTGCCGGTTGCCGGCGTACTTCGGACCGGGATTGCCCAGTCCGACGACGAGCCAGCGGTTCTCACTCATGGACACCATCCTGGCGCACAAACGAGCGGCGCCCGACGTCTCATGACACCGGGCGCCGCTCTCGTTCGTGACTTGCTCAGTCCTCCACGGCCGATCCGGCCGGTGCGGCTGCGGCGCCGTCCTCCGCGACTTCGGCTTCGGCCTCTTCCGGCTCTTCCTCTTCGGCGGCCTGCGGGATCGAGACGGCGAGCACGACGACGTCGGCGTCGCCGAGCAGGGTCGCCCCCTCGGGAAGGGCGAGCTCGCCGGCACGCACCTGGGTGCCGGCCTCGAGGCCCGAGACGTCGAGCTCGATGCTGCCCGGGATGTGCGTCGCCTCGACCTCGAGGTGCAGGTTCTGCAGTTCGAGCATGTGGATCGTGCCCGGGAAGGTCTCACCGACGACCCGGATCGAGACCTCGACGTTGACCTTCTCGCCGCTCCTCACGATCAGCAGGTCGACGTGCTCGACGTCACCGCGCATCGAGTCGCGCTGCACGTCCTTGGCGATCGCGAGGACCGTCTGCCCTTCCAGCTCGAGCGAGAACAGCGCGTTCGCGTGCTTGAGCGCCATGAACGTCTCGTGCGTCGGCAGGGAGACGTGCACCGGTGCAGCGCCGTGGCCGTAGATGACGGCAGGGATCAGACCCGCGCGGCGAGTGCGGCGAGCGGCACCCTTGCCGAACTCGGTGCGGGCAGTTACGGCGAGCTTGACCTCGGCCACGGGGGACTCCTGACGGGTGGGATGAGTATTGGCGCGGTGGCCTCGACGCGGGACACAGGGCGGACGCACGCGGACGACCACCGCGTCGATCACGGAGTCGACATCAGGGCAGAAGAGATCCGCCCGTCCGACGTCCCTCGCCGAGGCAACGCGGTGAGTCTACCGGCTGCCGAAGGGTGCGTCATCCGTGCTACGCCTCGCCCGCCTCACCCGCTTCTCTTCGCGGAACTCATTGGCGGCTACCCCAACGATTTGACCTCTTGACACGTTGTCAGTGCGGCAGGATGCGGGCAGGGGTCCACGACTGACCTGGAGGAGTGGCGCGTTGGCGTCGTGGCGGGATGTGTTCGAGGAGCTGGTGCGCGAGCGGCGCGCCGGCCTCGTCGGGTACGCCACCTTGCTCGCCGGGAACGCTACCGACGGTGAGGACCTGGTGCACGACGCGATCATCCGCAGCTTCGGCCGAGCTCGCGCGTTCACGCACGTCAACGCCGCCGAGGCGTACGTGCGTCAAGCGATCAGCTCCGCGTTCATCGACGGCACCCGCAAGGCCCGCACCGCCCGAGCCGCGATGCCCGCCCTGGTCATCCGCGACCCGTACGTGGCCCCCGACACCGCGGTCGCCAACACCATCGACGTCCACGCCGCCCTGGCCCAGCTACCCCCACGCGAACGCGCCTGCGTCGTGCTGCGCTACTACGCCGACCTCACGGTCCCCGAGATTGCCGCGCACCTCAACATCAGCGACGGCGCCGTCAAGCGCTACCTCTCCGACGGCATCGGCCGCCTCAACCCCCTCCTGGGCACCCGCGAGACAACGGAACATGCCACAGAATCGGCACCACGTGCCACCGTCGAACGGCGGGCCAGCGCATGACTCCGAACCTGGGCGACCTGATCCGCGCCGCCGGCGACGCGGCAGCCCCCACGAACGCCCTCCCCGCGAGCGCCGCCGCCTCTTTGCTGCGCGCCGCCCGACGCCGCCACCTCCTTCACCAGGCCGCTGCCGGCACCGCCGCCGTCTGCGTCGCCGCGCTCATCGGCGTCGTCGCCGTCCATCCCTGGACCACCGCACCGTCGAGTCTCTACCCCGCCACCTCGACGAAGGCGCCGACCGGCACGAACTCGGCGTCGCCCACGGCGACCGCGAGCCCGACGTCGAAGGCGACCCAATCGGCGAACCATCCGCTCGGCCGCAACCCGGCCATGACCGATGCCGAGGCGCTGCAGCGGGTCACCGAGCCCCAGACCGGCGAGCACTGGTTCGGGACCGCGCGCGAGATCTCGGTTCCACAGGCGATGGTTGCCGCGGGCAACGACTTCGGTTCGTGGTACGAGCTGGGGATCCACGGCAACTCGACCATCGTGGGTTGGGACAGCTCCCAAGAGATCGACGTCCTGTTCGAGCGGGCGCCGGACGGCTCCTACACGCAGATCGACTACCCGTCACCGCGTCAGTCGGCCTCGACGGCAACGAACGGCGCCGAGGACCACGGTCTCCCGCACGACCCGACGACCTTCTATGACACGTTCGCGGTTCCGGTGGAGCTGTCGCTCCCGTCGGGGGACCCGGTGGAGGCCCATGTGGTCGGCTCGTACGGTCTCGTCCCCTACGTTCGCACGGACCAGCAGAGCATCCAGCGGTCCTCGGCGGGCACGTTCGCGGGTTTCGAGATCGTCCGGGACGACCAGACCCGCGAGTTCCTCTGGGGGAATGCCTACGGCATCAACCTTCCCGCCGGGGTAACCATTCAGGACTGGGTGTACATGCTTCGCACACCGTGGGGCACCGAGGTCGCGCTCGACTACAACCCGCTCGGACCGGTCGGGGACATCCGCTGGGACGCCCAGTCAGGCGTGTCCACCCCAGCGCTCGGTACCGGGGACTTCGTGGACCTCAACGACTCCGTCGGTGGCTCGTGGAGCCCCGACTACAACTCGGTCGTGCGAGGCTTGTCGGATTCCGACTGGATGGCGGCCGGAAGCAGCCAGGGCGGTCGCACCGTGTACATCCCGACGAAGGACAACCCGCTGCTGGCCGTGATGTACCGGACGTACGCGGAGCACCGCGACCCCGCCAGCATCGCCGACAACGGTGGCGCCCCGCTGAGCCAGGAGGAGTTCCGGCTGGGCCCCGGCCTCATCGCCTACCGGACCCCCTCGAGCGGAAGCTGGGTGGTTTGGCTCAACAAAGCACTCGAAGGCGCGCGGCAATGGAACTGAGCGCGCGACGCGAGCGGACGACCGGAGGGCGCAAGGGCTGCGCGGCTCTCGGGGTTGCGGCCGTGCTCGCCGCTGCGATGCTGACGGGCTGCGGGAGCAAGGCCGGCCCGACGGCGTCCGGGTCCCCCGCCGGAACCCCCACCGGGTCGGCGTCCTCACCCGCCGCGACGCCCACGCCGTCGGCCACCCACCCGACCGGGCGCAACCCCTCGATGACCGACGCCGAGGCACTCGCTCGGATGACGGATCCGCAGACCGGTGAGCACTGGTTCGGCACGCTCAAGAAGATCGCTGCGCCCGCGTGGGCCCGAAGCAACGAGTTCCTTGGCCAGGAGTGGACCAACTGGTACGAGCTCGGCACCCGTGGCGCGGCGACGATCGTCGGCGCCGCGACCAACGCCGAGGTCGACCTCATCTTCGAGCGCGAGCCCGACGGAAGCTATCTGCAGATCGACTACCCGTCCCCGCGGGAGTCCGGGACGGACCCGGAGTCGACCGCTCAGGACTACGGGGTCGCACACGACCGTGTCACCTACTACGACAGCTTCGCCATGCCGGAGCATCTCGCGCTGCCGTCCGGCGACCCGCTCGAGGCGGAGATGAACGGGGGTTACGGCGTCGACCCGGCGGGCGACCGCCTCGGGGGCCACAAGGGCGAGACGGCATCCTCGGGCGGTCGGTTCGGCAGCTTCGAGATCGTGCGCTACGACTCGCCCGGCAACTTCGTCTGGACCCAGGCCTACCCAGAGGTCGCCTCGCCGACCGGGCTGAGCTACGAGAACTGGTACTACCTGCTCCGCACCCCGTGGGCGACCGAGATCCCGCTCTGGTACCGCCCGTTCGGAGCAATCACCGACGTGACCTGGGACCAGGCACACCCGGTCCCGGCGTCCGACCCGGCGAGCGAAGGCGTGCAATACCTCACCGACCTGAACGACTCCGGCTGCGGCGACTGGGACCACGACCACGTCGTCGTCGTTCGCGGCCTGACGGATGCGGACTGGGTGGCCGCCGGGACGAACAAGCGCGGACAGAGCGTGTATCTCCCGACCAAGGGCAACCACTTGCTGGCCACGATGTACCGCCTGTACGCCGAGCACTCGTGGCGCGTCACCGGTGACAAGCCCGATGGTGACCCACTCAACCGGGACGAGTTCGTGCTCCGTCCCGGTCTCGTCGCCTACAAGACGCCGTCCACCGGAAGCTGGGTGGTCTTCCTGAACGGGCGGCTGTCGGCTCGCGCCTGGTGCTGAGGCAGGGCGCCGCGCGGCGCAGAACGCCTACGCGTTGCCGTCGAACAGCGAGGTGACCGAGCCCTCGTCGAACACCTCGCGGATGGCGCGCGCGATGAGCGGCGCGATCGAGAGCACCGTCAACTTCGCGAACCGGCTCTCCTCCGGGATCGGCAGCGTGTCCGTCACGACGACCTCGGAGATGCGGCTGTTCTGGAGCCGCTCGACCGCCGGCCCGGAGAGCAGGGCGTGGGTCGACGCGACGATGACCTCGGCCGCGCCGTTGTCGAACAGGGCGTCGGCCGCCTGCACGATCGTCCCGCCGGTGTCGATCATGTCGTCGACGATCACGCAGGTGCGGCCCACCACCTTGCCGACAAGCTCGTGCACCTTGATCTGGTTCGGCACCCCCGGGTCACGGCGCTTGTGGATGATCGCCAGCGGCGCACCCAGCCGGTCCGACCACTGGTCGGCCAGCCGGACCCGGCCGGCATCCGGAGAGACGATCGTGAGCTTCGAGACGTCCAGTCGGGTGCGCACGTAGCCCGCGAGCAGCGGCAGCGCCCACAAGTGGTCAACCGGGCCGTCGAAGAAGCCCTGGATCTGGGAAGTGTGCAGGTCCACCGCCATTAGGCGTTGCGCTCCGGCGGTCTTGAACAGGTCCGCCATCAGTCGCGCCGAGATCGGCTCGCGACCGCGGTGCTTCTTGTCCTGCCGGGCGTAGCCGTAGCACGGCATGATCGCGGTGATCTGCTTCGCGGAGGCGCGCTTGAGCGCGTCCAGCATGATCAGCTGCTCCATGATCCACTTGTTGATCGGAGCGGTGTGGCTCTGCAGGACGAACGCGTCCGAGCCGCGCACGCTCTCACCGAAGCGCACGTACAGCTCGCCGTTCGCGAAGTCGTACGCGGACGTCGGCACGAGCTCGCAACCCAGCTCGTCGGCGACCGCCTGGGCAAGCTCGGGGTGCGCGCGACCCGAGACGAGAACCAGGCGCTTGCCGGCGTCGTGCGAGGTGATCCCGGTCATCGCTGCTCCGCTCCTTCGATGGGTGCGCCCGGTGCCTCGGGCCGTGGTGGGGTTCCCGCGATGCGGTCCGTCGAGGCTCGCTCCGCGCGTGCTTGCGGTGAGAGAACGAGACCGCCGTGCTCCGGCCCGACCGCCTTCTCGGCCGCCTCGGCCGCCGCGGTCCCCGGCCGACGCCGGAACACCCACCCGTCGACGTTGCGTTGGGGGGCGGTGTTCACGCCTAGCGCGCCAGGCGGGACATCGCGGCGGATCACCGAGCCGGCGCCGGTGTATGCGCCGTCCCCGATCGAGACCGGCGCGACCAGGGTGTTGTCCGAGCCGATCCGAACGTGCGAGCCGACGGTGGTGTGGTGCTTCGACACGCCGTCGTAGTTGACGAAGATGGTCGCGGCCCCGATGTTCGACTGCTCACCGATGGTGGCGTCGCCCACGTAGGACAGGTGCGGCACCTTGGAGCCCGCCCCGATGCTCGCGTTCTTCGTCTCTACGAACGCGCCGATCTTGCCGCTCGCTCCCAGGTCGGTGCCCGGACGCAGGTAGGAGAACGGGCCGACGACGGCTCCCGCACCGATCGTGGCGGAGCACGCGTGCGACCGGATGACCGTGGCACCCGCACCGACGACCACGTCGGTGAGGGTCGAGTCCGGACCTACCGTGGCGCCTCGGTGCACCACCGTCTCGCCGCGCAGCTGCACCCCTGGCTCGAGCGTGACATCCGGCTCGAGCTCGACCGTGACATCTACCCAGGTCGTCGCGGGATCGATCACCGTGACTCCGGCAAGCATCCAGTCGGCGAGCACCCGGCGGTTGAGCTCAGCGCCGAGGACAGCGAGCTGAGCGCGATCGTTGACGCCCTCGACAAGGAGCGGGTCGTCGCTCCGAACGGCCCGCACGGCGCCGCCGTCCGCGCGAGCGATCGCAAGCACGTCGGTGAGGTAGACCTCGCCCTGGGCGTTGTCCCGACCGATCCGGCCGAGCGCCGAACGGAGCACCTCGGCGTCGAAGACGTAGACCGACGAGTTGATCTCGCGGATCGCGCGCTGCTCGTCGGTCGCGTCGCGCTCCTCCACCACGGCAAGAACGTCGCCGGTGCCGGGCTCACGGATGATCCGCCCGTAGCCGGTCGCGTCCGCCGGCTCGGTGGTCAGGACGGTGACGGCATTGCCGTCCGCGAGGTGAGCCGCCAGCAGCTCGCCGAGGGTGGCGCCGTCGAGCATCGGGATGTCCGCGGCCAGCACAAGGACGGGTCCGACGACGTACGGCGGCCCGGCAAGCTGCGGTGACGCGGCGACCTCGGGATGACCGACAGCGGCCTGATCTGCGTGCGCCGCCGCGTCCAGGACGCTCAGTGCGCACTGCACGGCCCGGCCGGTCCCCGGGACGTCGTCCTGGTCCGCGATGAGTACCTGCGGGTCGAGCGCGAGCGCGTGCTCGGCGACCCGGTCGCGCCCATGCCTGACCACGACGGCGATCCGCTCCGGATCGACCTGGCGTGCCGCGACGAGCGCATGGCCCAGCAGAGTTCGCCCACCCATCGAGTGGAGGACCTTCGGTGTCTCGGAACGCATCCGGGTGCCCGCGCCTGCGGCAAGGACGATGACGGCAGCGGGACGAGATGTGCTCACGAGGTGCGGCTCCCGGAGGTCGTCTGCCGGGTGGTACCCGGAGGCTGGCTGGTGCGGACTCATTCTAGCGCCGTGGCGCGTTCCGCCCCCAGGATTCGAACCTGGACCGCAAGGCTCCAAAGGCCTGCATGCTGCCATTACACCAGGGCGGACCGTCGCCTCGCCGAGCCCACGAGCTCGGCCGGTGACCGGCTAAGTCTGCCAGGGAGTCGCGCCCGCCTGTGCCACGGGTGTCCCGACCGGCACAATGGGCGGATGGCCTCCGAGAGCAAGCGCGTGCCGCGGTCCCGCATGACCGGCAAGGAGCGCCGCGAACAACTCCTGGACGTCAGCCGTCGGTTGTTCGCCGAGAAGGGCTTCGACGGCACGAGCGTCGAGGAGATCGCCTCGCGGGCCTCGGTGTCCAAGCCGGTGGTGTACGAGCACTTCGGCGGCAAGGAAGGTATCTATGCGGTCGTCGTCGATCGCGAGGTCCAGGCACTCACGACAGTGTTGACCGACGCCCTCACCTCCGGCGGGCACCCGAAGGTGCTGCTCGAACGGACCGCGCTCGCGCTGCTCGGGTACATCGAGACGTCGACCGACGGGTTCCGGATCCTGGTGCGCGACTCCCCCGTCGCCCAGGCCACCGGCACCTTCTCGAGCCTCATCGGCGACGTCGCGACGCAGGTCGAGTACCTGCTCGCGGACCAGTTCACCCGGCGTGGCCTGGACCCGAAGGTGGCCCCGATCTACGCCACGATGCTGGTCGGCATGGTCGCGCTGACCGGTCAGCACTGGCTCGACTCGCGCAGTCCGAAGAAGGCCGACGTCGCCGCACATCTCGTCAACCTCGCCTGGAACGGGCTGAGCAGTCTCGAACGCAATCCACAGCTCACCCGGGCCTCGGACCGCCCGGTCCGATAGCGGGCTCAAGAATCTCGACGTCGAGTAATCTCGACGCATGGCCACTCTCCCGTACCCCGTCGCCGGGCCCGACGAGGTCGACCGGATCGTCGCCGCCTGGGGCCGCGAGCGTCCGGACCTCGACGTCGCACCCATCGGCGTGTTCTCGCGGGTGAGCCGACTGGCCCGACTGCTCGATCTCGCCCGACGCACGTCGTTCGGCGTGTCCGGGCTGGACACCTGGGAGTTCGACGTCCTCTCGGCCCTGCGGCGCTCCGGCAGCCCATACCGGCTATCGCCCGGCGTCCTCGTCACGCAGACCCTGGTCACCAGCGGCACGATGACCAATCGGATCGACCGGCTCACGGAACGCGGGCTGGTCCGGCGGCTTCCGACGCCCGGGGACCGGCGCGGCATCCTGGTGGAGCTCACCGTCGCGGGTCTCGAAGCCGTGGACCGAGCGATGGCGGCCCTCCTCGACACCGAGCGCGGGTTGCTGGGCACTCTTCCGGAGCCCGATCGAGACCGCCTGGCGGCACTGCTCGGGGCCCTCCTGGTGCGTGTCGAGGGGCACCCGAGCCAAGCCGCCGCCGGCCCCGACGCCTACTGAGCGGTCTCAGCCGCCTCGAGCCATTCGTCCTCGAGCTGCGTACGCTCGGCCGCGAGCTCCCGCAGCTGGGTGTCCAGGGCGAGCACCGCGATGTGATCGGTGGCCTGCTCGACGATCCGGGCATGCAACCGCTGCTCCGCTTTGGCGATCCGGGCCAGCCGACGCTCGATCCGCTGGAGATCCTTGCGCGCCGCGTGGACGTCGGCCCCTGAGGACCCGGGGACCCGGGACGTCGGCGCCGGCGCCTGGGCGGCCGCCTCGAGGAGCGCGAGCCGGCGCAGCCGCAGGTACTCCTCGACGCCACCGGGCAGATCCCTGAGCCGACCGTCGCCGAGGAGCGCGAAGTGCCGATCGCACACCCGTTCCAGCAGGTATCGGTCGTGCGAGACGACGACGAGAGTGCCCGGCCAGGTGTCGAGGAGGTCCTCGAACGAGGCGAGGGTGTCGGTGTCCAGATCGTTCGTCGGCTCGTCCAGCAGCAGCACGTTCGGCTCACCGACGAGCAGCCGGAGCAGCTGGAGCCGGCGACGTTCACCCCCGGAGAGGTCGCGCACGGGGGTCCAGGCGCGCTCACGGCTGAACCCGAGGCGCTCGGTGAGCTGAGCGGCCGTGAGCTCCTTGCCGTCGCTCGTCACCTCGCGGCGTTCGCGCTCGATCACCTCGACCGGGCGCAGGTCGGCCAGCTCGTCGAGCTCGGAGACATCCTGCGAGAGCATCGCGACCCGCACCGTCTTCCCGCGTCGGACCTTCCCGTGGCTCGGCTGCAGATCGCCCGAGAGGAGCCGCAGCAGGGTCGTCTTCCCCGACCCGTTCACCCCGACGACGCCGAACCGGTCGCCCGGGCCGAGCTGCCAGGTGACATCCCGCAGCACCGGCTCGTCGAACGTGACGCCGACGTCCTCGAGCTCGAGCACGTCCTTGCCGAGGCGCGCCGTCGCGAGCTTCGTGAGCGCCACGTCGTCCCGCGGCGGTGGCTCGTCGGCGATCAGGGCGGTGGCGGCATCGATCCGGAACCTCGGCTTGCTGGTCCGCGCGGGCGCGCCGCGCCGCAACCACGCGAGCTCCTTGCGGAGCACGTTCGCGCGCTTCTCCGCACCCTGGGCGGCCAACCGGGCCCGCTCCGCCCGGGCCAGCACATAGGCCGCATAGCCGCCCTCGGACGCCTCGACGATGCCGTCATGCACCTCCCAGATGTGAGTGCACACCGCATCGAGGAACCAGCGGTCGTGAGTGACCACGACGAGCGCTCCGCGCCCGCGGCCGAACCGCTCCCGCACGTGCTCGGCGAGCCACGCGACGCCTTCCACGTCGAGGTGGTTGGTGGGCTCGTCCAGCGCCAGGACCTCGTCGTCCCGGACCAGCAGAGCCGCCAGGGCGACGCGGCGGCGCTGCCCGCCGGACAGCGAGCCGAGGTCGCTGTCCAGGTCCAGGTCGCCGAGCAGGCCCGCATGGATCGAGCGGATCCTGGCATCGGACGCCCAGACGTGGTCCGGCACGGTGCCGTGCACGACACCGCGAACGGTGGTGCCGTGCCCGTGGTCGTCGCGCTGGTCGAGCAGCGCGAAGGTGACCCCGCCGGCCCGGGTGACCCGGCCGTCGTCGGGCGGCTGGGCGCCGGCCAGGACCCGCAGAAGAGTCGTCTTCCCGGCGCCGTTACCGCCGACGACGCCGATCCGGTCGCCGTCGTCGAGCCCGAGACTCACGGAGTCGAGCAGGACCTGGGTGCCCAGGGTGAGCGAGACCGCATCGGCGCCGAGCAGGTGCGCCATCAGGCGCGGTCCACCGGGGACAGCGGGCCGGGCTCGAAGTCGCCGCCCAGCCGGACCGTCTGGAGAACCCGCGCCCCCGCCACCGGACCGACCGCGCACAGCACCTCGTCCGCCACGCCCGCGGCCGTCAGGCCGGCAGCGATCACGAGGGCGTGCTTGGCGCCGCGGGCGAGCGCGGCAACCGTTGGACCCGACCCAGAGACGATCGCTCCGAGCGCCCCCGCGTCGTGCGCCACCGCAAGCGTCTCGGTCAGCTCCGGCGCCAGCTCGATGGCGGCGGGCTCGAGGTCGTTGCGCAGCACGGCACCGAGGGCTGCCGGATCGCCCGCCCGCAGCGCCTGCATGAGCTCGAGGTCCGCTTGCGGTTCAGCCTCGGCGGTGCTGCCGGAGAGCCGGTCGAACGTGCGGTAGACCGCGGGAGTCGCGAGGCCCTTGGCCCTGAGCGCGAACACCCAGTGGTACTCGCCGCGAGTCATCGCGGGCGTGAGCAGATGACCGCGGCCGGTGCCGATGGCGGTGTGACCGAGGAGAGCGAACGGCACGTCGGAGCCCAGCTGGGCGGCGAGCTCGGCAAGCGCCTCGCGGCTGAGCGCTGTCTGCCACAGCGCGTCGCACGCGAGCAGCGCCGCCGCCGCGTCCGCCGAGCCACCCGCCATCCCGCCGGCGACGGGGACGCCCTTGTTCAGGTGCAGACGGACCCCCTCCTCGATCCCGACGTGCCCGGCAAGGAGCCGCGCAGCGCGCAGCGCAAGATTTGTCTCGTCGGTGGGCACACCCTCAGCGAACGGTCCGGCGACCGTCAGCTCGAAGGTGTCGCTCGGCCGCGCCGTAAGGTCCTCGTAGAGCGAGACGGCCTGGAAGACAGTCGCGAGCGGGTGGTACCCGTCGGGGGCGAGAGCGCCCACGGCGAGCGACAGGTTCACCTTTCCGGGCGCGCGGACCCGCACCTGCCTAGTGCTCGCGTCGTAGGTCACGTCCCCACTCTCCCAAACTTCGCCCGCGGGCACTCATCGACCGAGACGGGCACCGGACAGCCCCTCGGCCAGCCGGGCGAACTCGCTGATGCTCAGCGTCTCGCCCCGAGCCGTCGGTTCGATCCCGGCGGCCTCGATCGCGCGCTGCGCCTCGGCCGGAGAGCCGGCGAGGACTGCCAGCGCTCCCCGGAGCACCTTTCGCCGCTGGCCGAACGCGGCGTCCACCACTGCGAACACCTGCTCGCGCGTCGCCGACGTCGACGGCGGCTCGCGTCGCTCGAGCGCCACCAGGGCCGAGTCCACATTCGGCGCGGGCCAGAACACCGAACGCCCGATGGTGCCGACCCGGCGGGCGTCCGCGTACCACGCCGCCTTGGCCGACGGCACGCCATAGGTGCGGGAGCCGGGCGGGGCGGCAAGGCGGTCAGCGACCTCGGCCTGGACCATCACGAGAAGTCGGCGCAGGCTCGGGAACCGCTCGAGCATGGTGAGGAGCACCGGCACCGCGACGTTGTAGGGCAGGTTCGAGACGAGCGCCTCGGGCGGCCGGCCAGGCAGCGCGGTCACGTCGAGGGCGTCGGCCACCACCACGGTCAGCTGCCCGGAGCGGTGCGGCGCGAGCTCGGCCACCGTGATGGGGAGCCGGCGAGCGAGCACGGGGTCGATCTCGACGGCGACCACCTCGGCTCCCGCGTGCAGCAGGCCGAGAGTGAGGGAGCCAAGACCGGGGCCGATCTCGACGACCCGCTGACCCGGCGCGACGTCGGCGGCGCGCACGATCCTCCGGACGGTGCCCGCGTCGATGACGAAGTTCTGCCCGAGACTCTTGGTCGGTCGGATGCCGAGGTGTGCCGCGAGCGCCCGGATCTCGCCGGGGCCGAGGTAGGCGTCGCGGTGCTCCGTCATGACAGCGAGCCTAGGCCGTCGGCCGCGGCGGCAGCGGGGCCGCCGGTCCCGCGCCGGGCCGCCCATCTCGCCGTCCCGCGCTGAATCGTCACTTTGGCGCTGGGTCGTCACTTCAAACCGACGACCCAGCGCCAAAGTGACGACTTGGCGCGGAAACTGGGGCGTTCAGGTCGCGGGTCAGGAGCAACGCCGGACCAGGTGAGCAGTTGACGCGGAACGGGTGCGAGCACCACTCTGGCGCCGCCTGGCTCCGCGTGGAGCCGGGCCGATCAGTACCAGTTGTGCGCGCTCCAGAACGCCCAGGCACCGCACGGCGTGGCGTAGCGACCGGCGATGTAGTTGAGACCCCAGGTGATCTGGGTCGCCGGGTTGGTCTGCCAGTCGGCGCCGATGCTTGCCATCTTGGAACCCGGCAGCGCCTGCGGGATGCCGAAAGCGCCGCTCGAGAGGTTGCCTGCGTTGACCCGCCAGCCGCTCTCGCGGGCCCACAGGTTGTCCAGGCAGGCCCACTCGTCGCCGGTCCAGCCGCGGGCTGCCGCGAGTTCCTGGCCGATGGCCTGAGACGTCCCGGCCGCCGCCGGCGCCGACACGGGGAGGGCCGCCGAACCTTCGCGCACGATCTGGTCGACCGGATCGGAGACGAGCACCCGCGAGATCACGCGTCGGGCGACCTCCTGGCCACCGATCAGATCTGCCTCGAAGGTCACGATCGCGGTACCGCTGTGGCCCACCTGTGCGACGACGGTGGTCCCCTTCGGGAGCTTGGGGTCGTTCTGCTGCTGGGTGGCATAGGGAGCGACCACGGTCTGAGTGCCGCTCGTCGTCGTCACGCGGGAGACCACGATGACGATGCCGTCGACCAGCGTGGTCTCGAGCGGGACGGACACCCGGTCGGAAGCGCCGAGGACGACGCCCATCGCGAGCAGCGCGTCCCGGACGGTCGAGGCGTTCGTAGCCGTGTCGGTCGTCGTGGCGCCGTCGACGACGTGAATCGTCTTGGCGGTCGACACCCGGAGCAGCGCACCGTCGCGACCGAGCGGATCCGACCGGCTCGCCGACACCTGGGCACCGGCGGTCCGGGAGCCGAGCGCATCGAGGGCCTCGCCCACAGTGAGAGCGGTGGTCCAGACAGTCTCGGACTTGCCATCGATCTCGAGGGTGAGACGGTGCGCGTGGCGGACGACGATTTCCTCACCATCGGTCGCCTCGGTGTCGACCGGTGGCTGGACCCGGTCGCGAGAGGCGACCGGAACGCCCGAGCCGGCGAGCACGTCGCCTACGGTGCGACCGAACGCGCTCTTGGACACGACGTGCCCGTCGACGTCGATCGTCACGGTCTTGTGCATCACCGCGAAGGCACTGGTACCACCCGCGACGATTGCCAGCACTCCCAGGTGAGCCGCCACCTGGCGGAGTCTCGACGAGGGGTGACGGAACCGGGCCGCTGCGCGCCCGCCGGCGGTCCGGCGGGGCGTTTCAGCGGCCATGTTCTGGCCGACGGGGGCGGAATACCGCACCTGGTTCCTCTCGGTCGGTGGCGCGGACAACTGAAGCCCGCACACGGGTGAAGCGTTTGACCGTAACCGATATCTGACCTGAACCGAAACTCGTGACATCTTGAAAGTAGGGCATAGCGGGCACCCTGTGACGGGATTCACCCAGATCCGTACATCGTCTCCGTGTTCTCGCGCACCGCTCGGCAGGCCCGTTCGAGGTCCACACCGAGCACGTCGGCGATCGTTCGCATCGTGATCGGGACCAGGTACGGCGCGTTCGGTCGACCTCTGAACGGGTGCGGCGTGAGGTAGGGCGCGTCGGTCTCCACCAGGACCCGATCGAGCGGGACCACGCTCAGCGCGGCCCTGAGTGGGCCGGCGTTCCGGAACGTCACGGTGCCGGCAAAGGACAGGTACCAGCCGCGCTCGACGCAGTGCCGCGCCATCTCGGCATCTCCGGAGAAGCAGTGGAAGACCGTCCGTTCCGGCGCCCCCACCTCTTCGAGGACACGCAGGACCTCCGCGTGGGCGTCCCGGTCGTGGATCTGCAAGACCCGGTCCAGCTCCTTGGCGATCGCGATGTGCTCGCGGAAGCTGTGCCGCTGGACCTCGTGCCCCTCGGGGCCGGTTCGGAAGAAGTCCAACCCGGTCTCGCCGACGACGCGCAGCCGCTCGTTGCCCGCCAGGAGCGAGTGGATCTCCGCGATGGCGTCCTCGAGGAGCCCGTCGGCCGCGAGCCGCGGCGCTTCGTTCGGGTGGATCGCGACGCCGCCGAGCAGCGCATCGAACTCACGGACCACACCGTCCGTCCAGCGCGCCGACGGCAGGTCGCAGCCGATCTGGATCATCCGCGGGACGCCGACCGCGGCCGCTTTCGCTATCTGGTCCGCGACCGGGACGGCGTCCGCGTCCGCCTCGCTGGTGAAGTCGAGGTGCGTGTGGTTGTCGACGACCGGGGACGGGAGCGGCTCGGGCGCCGGCGGCCAGGCCAGGTCAGCCCGCGGCGGCATCGACGTCGTCGAGCCGCGGGAACAATGCGGCTCCCTTCGTCACGGTCGAACCCGCGGCGAGCTGCCAGAACTCCCCGGCCCGCGCGATCGGCTGCGCACCGAGGGTGCCCAGAGCCGCTTCGGCGCCGAGCGCTGCCCACAGAGCCTGCGCGGCCTTCGGCGTGACCGGGTGCAACAGCACGGCGAGGGCCCGCAGCGCCTCGGCCGCGGCGACCAGGATCGTGGCGAGACGACCGCCCGGGCTGCACTCGGCCGCGTCCTTGGCCACGTGCCACGGTTCCTGCTCGGTGAGGTACCCGTTCGTCGCCTCGACCAGGGTCCAGATCGCGGCGATCGCCTCGTGGATGGCCAGCCGGTCGATCGCGGCCTCGGCATCGACCACCGCTCGCGCCGCGAGGTCGGCCAGCGCCTGCTCCGCGTCCGAGGGGGCCCCGGCCGCGGGCAGCAACCCGCCGAAGTACTTGCCGACCATCGCCGTCACCCGGGAGGCCAAGTTGCCCAGCCCGTTGGCGAGCTCCGCGTTGTACCGCGCGGCGAGGTCCTCCCAGGAGAACGTGCCGTCCTGGCCGAACGGGATCGCCCGCATGAAGTAGTAGCGGAAGGCGTCCGAGCCGAAGGTGTCGATGATCTGGCTCGGCGCGATCCCGGTCGTCCTGGACTTGCTCATCTTCTCGCCGCCGACGAGCAGCCAGCCGTGCGCGAAGACCCGCCCTGGCAGCGGGAGCCCGGCGGCCATCAGCATCGCCGGCCAGATCACCGCGTGGAACCGGAGGATGTCCTTGCCCACCAGGTGCACGTCGGCCGGCCAGGTGCGGGCGAAGAGCGCGACGTCGTCGGGGTCCACCGAGCCCTGCCCGACGGCGGTGACGTAGTTCAGGAGCGCATCGAACCAGACGTAGAGGACATGCGAGGTGTCCCACGGGATCGGGACGCCCCAGTCGAAGGTCGAGCGGGAGATCGAGAGATCCTGCAGACCCTGCCGCACGAAGGCCAGCACCTCGTTGCGCGCGCTCGCGGGCTGGACGAACTCCGGGAAGCGCTCGTAGTGCTCGAGCAGCGCGTCCTGGTACGCGCTCATCTTGAAGAAGTAGTTCTGCTCGGCCAGCATCTCGACCGGGTAGCCGTGGATCGGGCACACCCTCTGGCCGGCGAACTCGCCGACCCCGTCGATCAGGTCCCCCGGCAGCTTGTACTCCTCGCACCCCACGCAGTACGGGCCCTGGTAGGAGCCGGCGTAGATCTCGCCCTTGTTGTACAAGTCCTGGACGAACGCCTGTACGCGCTCGATGTGCCGCGGCTCGGTGGTCCGGATGAAGTCGTCGTTCGCGACGTCGAGGGTCTCGAGCACGGGCTTCCAGGCCGTCTCGACCAGCCGGTCGGCCCACTCGTGCGGTGAGACCCCGTTGGCCTCGGCGGTGCGCATCACCTTCTGCCCATGCTCGTCGGTCCCGGTCAGGTACCAGACGCTCTCCTGGCGCTGCCGGTGCCAGCGGGTGATCAGGTCACCGGCGACCGTCGTGTACGCGTGGCCGATGTGCGGGGCGTCGTTGACGTAGTAGATCGGCGTCGTCAGGTAGAACGCCTTGGCGGGGACGGGCATGCGCCCATCGTAGGGTGGCGGGATCCCCGCCCGGGCCGACGCGGTCAGCCGACGACCAGGCGGACGATCCGGTCGTCGCCGGCGCGCGGCGTGCCGCGGCCGTCGGTGTTGTTGGTGACGAGCCAGAGCGAGCCGTCCGGAGCGGGTACCACCGTCCGGAGCCGCCCCAGGGTGCCGACAAGCAGCGCCTGCGGGGCGCCGACCCCGTCCGGCAGTAGCGGCACGCGCCACAGTCGCTCGCCCTTCAACGCCGCCAGGTACACGCCCTCGGCCGTGACGGCGAGACCGCTCGGCGAGGCGCTGTCCGTCGGCCACCAGGCCAGCGGCCGGACAAACCTGCCGCCGCCGTCGCCATTGCCCTCGACGACCGGCCAGCCGTAGTTGCCGCCCGGCGCGATCAGGTTCAGCTCGTCCCACGTGTTCTGCCCGAACTCGCTGGCGAACATGCGCCCGTCGGCGGCCCAGCCGATGCCCTCGACGTTGCGGTGCCCCAGCGTCCACACCGGCGAGCCCGGCGTCGGGTTGCCGGGCGCGGGCGCTCCGGCAGCCGTGATGCGCAGGATCT
This sequence comes from Cellulomonas sp., assembly GCA_017882855.1. GTDB lineage: Bacteria > Actinomycetota > Actinomycetes > Actinomycetales > Cellulomonadaceae > JADGOR01. The sequence continues at coordinate 18,102 of JADGOR010000027.1, forward strand.
TCCCGCCGAGGCTGTTCGGGTCCTGGGACCGACTCGTCACCCCGGCGTCGCCCGTCGTCACGTACAGGAATCCGTCCGGACCGAACGCGAGGCGGCCGCCGTCGTGATGGTCCGCGGACGGGATCCCGGCGAAGACCTCACTCAGCGAGACCAAGCGGTCGTCGATCAGCTGCAGGCTCATCACCGCGTTCCCGTCGGCCCGGGTCAGATACACGAAGACCGTGTGGTCGGTGGCGAACCCCGGCGAGACGGCGATGCCGAGCAGCCCCGACTCACCGACGTGGCGCACCGTGCGCGCGAGCTGATCGGCCCCGGGGCCGGTCAGCTGGATCGCGTGACCCGGGTGATCGACGAGCATGATCCGGCCGGAGTCGCGCAGCGTCACGAGCGCGCGCGCATCGGGGAGGAACGCCAGGCCCCACGGCGTCGCGAGGCCGGTGACCACGTCGGTCGTCGAGAGCACGGTCACCGTCGCGGGACCGGACGGGGCAGCCGGCGGTGGGGTCGGCGTGGGCGAGGCCGTGAGAGCGGCCGACTGAGGGGGCGACGACGACGCGCCCGACCCGGTCGTCGGCACCGTCGGCAGGGTGGACCCGCCGCAGCCGAGAAGAGCCATCACGAGGACCGGACCGGCGGTGACGCCGAGCACGCGGCGTGGGGACATCGGGCGCCTCCCCTCCGGGCCGCGACGCGTCCCTAGTCGGAACCGGACAACCTCGACAACCCCTTGCGCAGATTCCGGACCGCTTGTCCGATCCGTTGCTCGTTCTCGATCAGTGCGAACCGGACGTGCCCGTCGCCGCCCGGCCCGAAACCGACCCCGGGCGACACGGCCACGTCGCACTCACGTACCAACAACTTCGCGAACTCGATCGATCCCAGGTGCCGGTACGCCTCGGGGATCGGGGCCCACGCGAACATCGTCGCGAGCGGTCGTGGGAACTGCCAACCGATCCGGTCGAGGCCGTCCCACAGCGCGTTCCGACGGCTCTCGTAGATCGCGCTGACGTGTCGCGGGTAGTCCAGCTCCTCATTCAGGGTGACCGTCGCGGCGATCTGGATCGGCTGGAACGTCCCGTAGTCCAGGTAGCTCTTCAGCTTGGCGAGCGCCTCGACGACGTCGGACCGGCCGACCAGGAAGGCCATCCGCCAGCCCGCCATCGAGAACGACTTCGTCATCGAGTACAGCTCGACGGCCACCTCCTTGCCGCCGCGGCACTGAAGGATCGACGGCGGCTTCCAACCGTCGAAGGCGGTCTCCGCGTACGCGAAGTCGTGCACCAGGATGACGTCGCGCTCGAGGGCCCAGTCGACCAGCCGCTGCAGCTCCGGCAGCTCGATCGTGGCGGTCGTCGGGTTGTGCGGGAAGGACAGGACGACGACGCGCGGCTTGGGCCAGCCGTACTCCCACGCCTCGACCACCCGGTCGACGTAGGCCGCGCCGGCGGCATGGCCGACCTCGTCGCCGATCGCGACCTGCCGCGCGTCGGCGCCGGCGAAGTACGGCCCCCACAGATGGATCGGGTAGCTCGGGGACGGCACCAGGGCAGCGTCGCCCGGCTGCAGCAGCACCCACATCAAGTGGCTGAAGCCTTCCTTCGCACCGATCGTGTTGATGACCTCGGTGTCGGGGTCGAGCTCGACGCCGAACCGTCGCAGGTACAGAGCCGCGACCGCCTGGCGCAGCTTCGGGATCCCGCGCGAGGCGGAGTACCGGTGGTTGCGGGGGTTGTGGGCGGCCTCCGAGAGCTTCTCGACGGCGGTGTCGGGCGACGGGATGTCGGGGTTGCCGAAACCGAGGTCGATCACGTCCCGACCGTTCCGGCGGGCCTCGTACTTGAGCCCGTCGATGATCGTGAAGACGTACGGGGGAAGGCCGAGGATCCGGCGGAACTCCATCTCGCGCACCATCACCGCAGGCTAGTGCTCGAACCGCGAACCGGCCGATCGATTACCCGCGGGCGGGTCCTCGCGGGGCCGGTCTAGTGTCCGCGACCGGCTGCTCCCGACGCCGGACCGTTCCCGCTCCGTGCGGTGAGGGCTGCGGCGTACAGCTCCCGCCGCGGCTGACCGCTCGCCTCGGCAACGGCCGCGGTCGCGTCCTTCAACCGCTCGCCGGCGGCGACCCGCGCGAGCACCTCGGCGATGAGCGCGACCATCGACGGAACGTCTCGCGGCGGCGCGCCCGCGACGACGAGGGTGATCTCACCCCGGACCGGCCCGGCCTCGGACCAGGCGACGAGCTCGGCGAGCGGGCCGCGGATCACTTCCTCATAGGTCTTGGTGAGCTCGCGACACACGGCCGCCGGTCGGTCCGCCCCCCACGCCGCCGCCATCGCCGCGAGCGTCTCCGCGAGCCGGTGCGGCGCCTCGAAGAAGACCATCGTGCGCGGCTCGTGGGTCAGGGCCTCGAGCTGCCGGGCCCGCTCGCCGGCCCGGCGGGACGGAAAGCCTTCGAAGCAGAACCGGTCCGTGGGCAGCCCGGACACTGCGAGCGCCGTGAGCACCGCGCTCGGGCCAGGGACCGCCGTGACCGCGATGCCCGCCGCCACCGCGGCGGCGACGACCCGGAAGCCCGGGTCGGAGATCGTCGGCATCCCGGCGTCCGTGACGATCAGGACGGTGCCGCCACCGCGGACGACGTCGAGCAGCTCCTCGGCCCGGTCGGCCTCGTTGTGCTCGTGGTAGCTGAGCAGCCGTCCGCTCGGCTGGACCTCGAGGCGCGCGACGAGGGCGCGGAGCCGCCTGGTGTCCTCCGCGGCGATCACATCAGCCTCGGCGAGAAGTCGCCGCAATCGGGGCGAGGCATCCTCGACGTCGCCGATGGGCGTAGCGGCGAGCACGAGGCGTCCGGCTGTCATCGCCCCAGCGTGCCACGCCCGAACCGTTTCCCAGGACGCGAAAACCTGTTGTCCACCAGCTCGTCCCCCTACGATGACCGCGTGTCGAGCCCCGTGGACGCCCCGTCCGAACTGACGCCCGCCGTTCCCGTGCCCACCCGCGAGGAGACCGAGCAGGCGCTGCTGAGCAAGCTGCTGGGGCCCGCCGCTCTTCGGCTCGGCGCGACCCGGGAGAGTCGACTCCGCGGCTGGCTCTGGCCACTTGCCGTCACCGTCCTTGCCGGGGTGCTGCGCTTCGCCAACCTCGGCCGGCCGCCGAAGCTCGTCTTCGACGAGACGTACTACGTCAAGCAGGCGTACACCCTGCTCAAGGTCGGGTACGAGACCCGCTGGCCCGATGATCCGAACCCCGCGTTCGAGGCCGGCCACCTGGGCGGCTACCTGACCGCCCCGGACTTCTTCGTCCACCCCCAGCTGGGCAAGTGGCTGATCGCCCTCGGCCTCAAGCTGGGCGGTCCGGAGAACTCCACGAGCTGGCGGCTCAGCGCTGCGATCTTCGGAACCCTCGCCGTGCTGATGATCGCCCGGATCGCTCGGCGACTGTTCTCCTCGACCCTGATGGGCACCACCGCCGGCCTGCTGCTCGCGATCGACGGCGAGGCCATCGTCCAGTCCCGGACCGGCCTGCTGGACAGCTTCCTGATGTTCTTCGTCCTGGCCGCCTTCGGAGCGTTGCTGATCGACCGGGACCAGACCCGCCGGCGGCTCGCCCACCGGGCATCGCTCCAGCACGGGCGGCACGGCGAGCTCAGCGAATGGGGACCTGGCCTCGGGGTGCGCTGGTGGCGGATCGCGGCGGCGGTCCTGCTCGGTCTGGCGATCGGCACGAAGTGGTCCGGGATCTACTTCCTGGCCGTCTTCGGGGTCATGTCGGTGCTCTGGGACCTGTCGGCGCGCCGCACCCTGGGCGTGCACCGCTGGGCACTGGCCGGCACCGTCCGCGACGGGCTCCCGGCCCTCGTCATGATGGTCCCGGTCGCTCTGGTCACCTACCTCGGTACCTGGTTCTCGTGGTTCACCCACCGGGCGTCGTACGACCGGCTCTGGGCGGAGCAGAACCCGGGCCAGGGGGTGCAGTGGCTCCCGGCACCCTTGCGTTCGCTCTGGCACTTCCACAACGAGATGTGGGTGTTCCACAACGGCCTGGAGTCGCCCCACTCGTACGCCGCCTCCCCGCTCGGCTGGATCGTGCAGTGGCGCCCGACGTCGTTCTACTGGGAAGCGCCGACGCCGCCGCAGCAGGCCTGCGGGTCGAACAGCTGCGCCGCTGCGATCACCTCGCTCGGCAACCCGATCATCTGGTGGGCAGCGGCGATCGCGATGATCTGGGTGATCGGCCGGCTGATCGTGCGACGCGACTGGCGGTCGGCGGCGGTGCTGTCCGGGCTCGCGGCGGGCTGGCTGCCCTGGTTCGGGTACGCGCACCGGACGATCTTCACGTTCTACTCGATCGTCTTCACGCCGTGGGTCGTCCTCACCCTGACCTACGCTCTCGCCCACCTGGTCGACGACGACGAGGGCGCGATCCGGATGCGGCGCCCGCGCGCGCGGGTGGCGATCGGCGTCGTCGCCCTGGCGATCGCGGTCTCGGTGTTCTTCTACCCGATCTGGACCGCGCAGACCACCAACTACGACTTCTGGCACATCCACATGTGGCTGGTGTCCTGGATCTAGCGGCCCGAGAGAGCACGGTGGCCCGGTCGGAATCCGACCGGGCCACCGTGCTCTCTGGGGCGGCTAGATCCAGGACGGCAGCCACATGTGGAGGCGCCAGAAGTTATAGCTGATCGTCTGCGCGGTCCAGATCGGGTAGAAGAACACCGAGACCGCGATC
>JADGOR010000163.1 GCA_017882855.1 Cellulomonas sp.
CAGGAGGGCGATGATCAGCATCAGGAGGCCGCCCAGGAAGATCGTGACGTTGAGCACGCCACCGAGCACCATCGCCGAGAAGGCGAGCGCGAGCAGGAAGGGCCGGAAGCTGGGGCCCGGGACATGGACGCCCGGCGGCGGTGCCTCCCGGATGGCGGGCAGGGCAACCGACCCGGTGAGGGCGTCGTATTCGCGGCTGGCCTCGCGGCCCCAGTAGAGGAGGCCCGAGACCAGCGCCACGATCCCGATCGCGATCGCGAGGAGGCCGAACGGCGCGATCGTCCAGGCGGTCGAGTTCGCGACCGGCTGCTTGGTCGCCGGATCCACCCGCGGGCCGACGTGGACGAAGAGGAGAGCGAGGAAGAAGCAGGCGAACCCGGCGGCCGCCAGGAACGGGGCCAGGCTCGGCCCCGGCATGTGAACGCCGGACGGCGTCGGCGCGACCGGGAGCGGCCGGGTCCGCGTCGGTGGCGCCGTCAGCGCGCGCCGGGCGACCCAGCCCAGGTAGCCGACCACGAGCACGGCGACCCCGATCGGGATCAACGCGACGAGCGCGCCCCAGTCCGGCGAGACCAGCTTGTTGAGGAACGCGAGGAACGAATCCCAGGGCGACATTGACTTCGGGATCGCCTGCGCCGCGCTACTCGGTCTCGTCGCCGCGAGGCGAGGCCGCCATCAGGACATAGGCCATCAGCCCCGTCGCCACGCCCAGCGCGAGGAGCAGTGTCACGCCGATCCAGTCGTGGCTGAGCAGCCCGTAGGCCACCCCGAGCCCGGCGAAGACGAAGCCGATCAGCATCGCCCGGCGCGGTCGCATGATCATGAGCTCGATCCTCCGACCGTCAGAGCAGGTAGAGCGTCGAGAAGAGCGCGATCCAGACGACGTCCACGAAGTGCCAGTAGATGGAGACCGCCTCCACCGCATCGTGGTGCTTTGCCGAGAACTGGCCCGACATCCCGCGGTAGAGCACGACGCCCAGCATGATCGCACCACCGAGCACGTGCGCGCCATGGAAGCCCGTCAGCGTGTAGAACGTGCTGCCGAACGCCGTGTCGGTGATCCCGAAGCCCAGCTGCGTGTAGTCGTAGATCTGGCCGACGAGGAACAGCGCCCCCAGCACGAGGGTGATCCCGGTGTTGCGCAGGAAGCCCGTCCGGTCTCCGCGGCGGATGGCCCAGACGCCCAGCTGCATCGTGACCGACGAGAGCACGAGGAGTGTCGTCAGGATCGCCGGGAGGAGGATCTCCTGGTGGATCTGGAACGGCTTGAAGATGGCCTCGTTCACGAAGGGCGGCCACTGGGTCGCGTTCAGGCGGACGTTGAAGTACGCCGCGAAGAGGCCGCCGAAGAACATCACCTCGGAGACGATGAACAGGATCATCCCGAGGATCGGGTTGCTGATCCCGCGCTGGGCGTGCGCCCGGCTCTCGCCCGCGGCAGCCACGTGGGGCGTGAGGGCGCTGCTGGTCGCGGCCATGCTCAGTGCCCCTGGGTCAGTGCCGGCACGTCGTTCGCGTGGCGGAGGTCGAAGACGGGCCGCTCCGAGCGGATCGGCGGCAGGTGGTCGAAGTTGTACGGAGGCGGCGGCGACGAGGTCGCCCACTCCAGCGTGTTGCCCTCCCAGGGGTCGTCACCAGCCGGCTCGCCGCCGCGGAATGTGATCAAGATGTTCCACAGGAAGGGCAGCATCGCGACGGCGATCGTAAAGCCGCCGATCGTGGCGAGGAGGTTCAGGTCGTTCCAGCCGGCGGTCGCGCTGTAGTCGGCGATGCGGCGCGGCATCCCCGAGAGGCCCAGCAGGTGCATCGGGAAGAAGGTGAGGTTCATCCCGATGAAGATCCCGACGAAATGGATCTTGCCCAGGCCTTCGTTCAGCTTTCGCCCGAACATCTTCGGCCACCAGTAGTAGAGGCCGGCGAAGATGCCCATGATCGAGCCGCCGAAGAGGACGTAGTGGATGTGCGCGACGATGAAGTAGGTCGCGTGCACGTGGTAGTCCACCGGCACCGCGGCCAGGATCGCGCCGTTGATCCCGCCGATCAGGAACAGCGACAGGAAGCCCACCGCGAAGAGCATCGCGGTCGTGAAGCGGAGCTTGCCGCGGAACATCGTGGCGACCCAGTTGAACATCTTCACGCCGGTCGGGACGGCGATCAGGAACGTCATCAGGCTGAAGAACGGCAGGTAGACCGTGCCGGTGGTGAACATGTGGTGGGCCCACACGGAGAAGCCGAGCGCGCCGATCCCGGCGGTCGCGAACACGAACGCCTTGTAGCCGAAGAGCGGCTTGCGGCTGAAGGTGGGCAGGACCTCGGACACGATCCCCATCGCGGGCAGGATCATGATGTAGACGGCCGGGTGGCTGTAGAACCAGAAGACGTTCTGCCAGAGGATGGCGTTGCCGCCGGCGAGCGCGGTGTTGAAGAAGCTCCCGCCGAAGTTGCGGTCGATGTACAGCATGATCAGGGCGCTCGTCAGGACCGGCGTGCCCATCAGGACCAGGACGCTGGTGACCATCATCGTCCACACGAAGACGGGCATCCGGAAGAGGGTCATCCCCGGCGCACGCATCTTGAAGATCGTGACCAGGAAGTTGACCGCGCCCAGGATGGAGCTCGTGCCGACCAGCGTCAGGGCGACGATCCAGAGGTCGGTCCCGGGGCCCTTCGAGAAGGCCGACTGCGCCAGCGGGCTGTAGCTGGTCCAGCCCGCCGCGGCCGCTCCGCCGAGCGGGAAGCCCATCAGCGCGATCAGCGCCGAGAGCGGCAGCAGCCAGAACGAGAGCGCGTTGATGCGCGGGAATGCCATGTCCGGCGCGCCGATCATGAGCGGCACGAGATAGTTGCCGAAGCCTGCCAGGAACGGGATGACCACCCAGAAGATCATCACCGAGGCGTGCATGGTGAACATCTGGTTGTAGGTGGACTCGGTCATGAACTGGAGCCCCGGCTGGGCCAGCTCGGTCCGCACCGCGAGCGCGAACAGCCCGCCGATCAGGAAGAGGATCAGCGAGTTGAACGTGTAGAGGATCCCGATCTTCTTGTGATCGGTGGTCGTCAGCCATTCGTAGAGCCCGGTGCGGTAGGTCGCCGCGGGCCGGAGCACGGTGGTGGCCATCGGGGCTCTCCTACTTGACCGTCAGGGTGCCGACCATGTTCGGGTGCACCGAGCAGACGAAGGCATAGGTACCGGCCGGCAGCGCCGGCACGTCGTAGGTCCGGGTGTCGGTCCCGCTGAAGATCTCGCCCTTGAAGACCTCGGTCCCGCTCGCCGAGCCGGCGTGGATCGAGACGTTGTGGGGGATCCCCG
>JADGOR010000164.1 GCA_017882855.1 Cellulomonas sp.
CAGTCGATCCGGGTCCGGCGTGCGGACTCGCGAGCCGACGCCCGCCTCGGCGCGCAGCGCGGCGAGCCTGGACGATCGGAGCAGCCGCCCATGGGCGAGTAAGAGCACATGGTCGGCTGTCTGCTCGACCTCGCTCAGTGCATGGCTGGAGACCAGCACCGTGCGGCCCTCGTCCGCAAGCCGCCGCACGTACCCCCGCAGCCACCGCACACCCGGCGGGTCAAGGCCGTTCGTCGGCTCGTCCAGAACAAGGACGTCCGGGTCACCGAGCATCGCCGCGGCCAGCCCCAGCCGCTGGCGCATACCGAGGGAGAACTCCCCCACTCGCCGCCGTGCGTCCGCGGCGAGCCCGGTCTCGGCCAGGACGCGCGTCGGCGCGTCCTTGGGCAGCCGGGACGCTGTCGCGAGGACGCGCAGATGATCCAGTGCGGAACGCCCGGGGTGGCAGCCGGACGCCTCGAGGACCGCGCCCACCCGACGCACAGGGTCCGTCAGCTCGTCGTACCGCCTGCCACCGAACGTCGCGGTCCCGCTACTTGGTGCCACGAGACCCAGGAGCATCCGGAGGGTAGTGGTCTTCCCGGCCCCGTTGGGCCCGAGCAGGGCCGTGACCTCGCCCGGCAGCGCGACGGCGCTGACCTCGTCGACCGCCAGAACGTCCCCGAACGACTTGGTGAGGTCGTGCAACTCAACAGCACATGGCAAGGCTCGGGTCATGGCGACCTGTCGGAGTTGAGGTAGGACAGGACGGCGAGGACGCGGCGATGTGCAGTGTCCGTGTCGTCGATGTCGAGCTTGGTGAGGAGATGGCTCACGTGGGCCTCGACGGTCCTGGGGCTCAGCGAGAGCCGGTCGGCGATGCCCGCGTTGGTGAGTCCCTCCGCCATGAGGCCGAGAACGTCGCGTTCGCGGTCGGACAGCCGGTCGATCTTCCCGCCGCCGCGTCGTGAGCCGACCATAGCCGTGACCACCTTGGGGTCGAGAGCCGATCCGCCGTTGGCCACCCGCTCGGCCGCCTCGACGAACTCGTCGACCTCGAAGACGCGGTCCTTGAGGAGGTATCCGAAGCCTGGCCAGGCCACCAGGTCCGCGGCGTTCGCGGTCTCGATGTGCTGGGAGAGGAGGAGGACGCCGAGGTCGGCACGTTCCGCCTTGAGGAGGCGGGCGGCGGTCGCCCCTTCGTCGGTGTACGACGGCGGCATGCGGATGTCGAGCACGACGAGGTCGGGTGAGGTCTCCGCGACGAGCTCGATCAGACCGTCGGTCGAACCGAGGGTGGCGGCCACGGTGTGGCCCTTGTCGGTGAACAGTCGCGCGAGCCCGTCGCGCAGGAGCGCCTGGTCCTCGGCGATGATCACCTGCACGGCAGGGTCGCTCTCAGGCTCGTGCCCGCTCCTGGACGAGACGTGATCTCCAGGGTGCCGCCGTGTGAGCGGGCGCGGTCGGCGAGGCCGAGCAGCCCGGTTCCCCGGCGGAGGTCCGCCCCGCCCATTCCGTCATCGTCGAGGGCGACCACGAGGTGGCCGGCGTCGTGGGCGACCGCCAGGACGATCCGCCGGGCCTGGGCGTGCTTGACGGCGTTGATCAGCCCCTCGGCGGCGATGAAGTAGGCGGCGGTCTCGATCTCGGGGGTGAACCGCTCGGTGGTGACGTCGAGCCGCACCGGGGTCGGGGTCCTCGAGGCGAGGTCGTCGAGGGCGGCACGCAGTCCGTGGTCGAGGCTCGACGGCCGCAGACCACCGGCGTGCTCGCGCAGGTCGTCGATCGCGTGGGCGAGCTCGCCGACGGCCTCGTCGAGGTCGTGGATCGCCTCCGGGGCGGACCCATCCAGGGTGTGCTGGACGTGCCGCAGGGTGAGCCCGACGGTCACGAGACGCTGCTGGGCGCCGTCGTGAAGATCGCGGGCCAGTCGATGCCGTTCCTGGTCGGCGATGGCCGCGACACGTGCCCGCGATGCGTCGAGCTCGTCAACCTGGCGGCGGAGATCGACCTGGAGCGCGGCGATCTCGAAGGCCAGCCGGCCCGAGTCCAGCGCCTCGAGGACCAGGCGCTCCACCCCGGGCGGGTGCACCACGACGGGGGTCAGCCGCGCACTGGTCGCGATCGTGGTGCGGACCTTGCGCCGTACTCCGTCGGCGACCGGCTGGCCGTGGATGTCGAGCCAGCCCACGGTCCCGGTGTCGAAGGCGACGTTGCACATCGGCTCTCCGACAGCCCCCCGCAGCTGATCCTCCAGGTCGTCGACGGACGCCACGCCCCGACGGAGGGCGTCGACGAAGTCGGCCATCACACGGCGCGTCTCGTAACGAGCGCGCCGGAGACGGCGGTCGACGGTCGCCTGGATCCGGTCGCGGACCGGCCGGAACGCGAGCGCGACGACGAACGCACCGACAGCGGCGGCCACCGGTGAGGAGTGGGCCACACCCGCGAGGACGACCACCGCGGCGTACGTCGCCGCCAGGAGGCCGGTGATCGCGGCGTACGCGACGGTGCGGCTGACGATGAGGTCGACGTCGTAGAGGGGTAGCGCAAGATTGCCACCGACGTGGCCACCGGGAGCAGGGTCAAGGCCGCGGCGGCGAGCAGCTGGACGGGTGGCCACACCGTCCACAGCACCGTCGAGACCGGTAGTACGACGGCGACGACGGCGGCGAAGGCCATCCATTTCAGCTGGAGGTGCTCGACTCCCTCCGAACTCCGGAACCGAAGCACGAAGACCACGACCGAGGCCAGCAGCGCCGCGACGACCAACGCGGCACCGCAGAGGAAGAGCACCTCGGTCCAGGTGGCGCTCGCCGCGTACGGGTTGACGTGGCCGATGAACTCGGGGCCGAGACGAGGGTTCAGCGCCCAGCCCGGTAGACCCAGGAGCGCACCCAAGGCCCACACCCACGGGATCCAGCGGCCCGGTCCGCTGACGCGCCCGTCGGGGAACCACAAGAACAGCAGGACCAGCCCGAGTGCGGCGACCATCCAGCCGGAGAGTGCGACGACCTGGGCCGGTGCGGCGGCTGGCCAGCCGTGCAAGGCCGCCTGCTTGCCGTATGCGAGGAGCGCGTCGGTGAACGTGGCGTTGAAGAAAGAGGTGACCACCAGCAGCCAGCCGACCCGGTGGTGAGGGTGGGACCAGACGACCGCGGCACCCGCGAGGACCTGGACGACGGCGTACACCGCGTAGATGAGCGCCTGGCCGAGCGAGCCGGCGCCGAACGTCAGCGCCACGGCGGCCGTCTCGAAGACGACTGTGAGCGTGACGGCGACGATCACCGCGACGCGGGCCGCGGA
>JADGOR010000165.1 GCA_017882855.1 Cellulomonas sp.
GCGACGCCGCGATTGAGGATGAAGAGCGTCAGGATCACGATCAGCCCGCCGGGGATCGATGCGTCAGGCCCGGTTACGGCCGGCTGGAGCGCGTTGGCGGCAAGCAACACGAGCGCGAGGTCGAAGAGCGTGAACTGGCCGATCTCGCGCTTGCCGAACAGGCGCAGGGCGCCGAAGAAGACGACGTAGATGATCGCCGCCCGTGCCACGAGCTCGAGCGGCGGTGTACCGAGCGTCCACATGCGGCGGCTCCTCGGGTCGGGACGCGATCAGCTGGTCGATGGCTGCACGGCGCCGGGCGCCCGGTGCTGTGCCACCCGGCGCCGTGACGCCTGGTGCCGCGGCGCCCGGCGCCTACCTCTTCGCGCGCATCCGGTTGTTCTTGGCGTCGTGGGTCACCTCGGCGAGGCCCAGCGTCTCGAGGAGCGGCGGCATGTACACGCCGAACCGCCCGCGCAGGCCCTTCTTGAGGCCGTACCAGCCGCCGAGCGGGTTCGACTCCGCGCGGCCCCACGCCTCGACCGACCCGTCCGGCGCGGGCTTCTGCTCGTCGGCGCCGCCAAGCGGGATCCAGTCGCCGTGCGCCGTGAGCATCGCGTGCAGGTCGTTGATTGCCCGCGCGTCGTAGAGCAGCTTCGTCCCCCCGACCTGGCAGACGATCACCGGCGGATCAGCCGCGTCGTCGCGGTACATCGTGTACTCCGACGTGCCGGGCGGGGTCTTCAGGACCCACGGGTCGTCCTTGGTGCCGGTGCCGGTCGTCATGTTGCTCCCCTCCAGGTTGCCTGGTCGGTGTTCGTCGAGCTGACAGTCTGCCATCGTTCGCGTGATCCGAGAGTCGTTCGACGAATGGAGCCGGTCGGCCGTCGGTGGCGCCGTCGTCCGAAAACGCCGCCGCGTTCGCGCCCGCGCTGGCCCGGGAACCATCGGCGCACGCCAACCGTCATCGGCAGCACGCCCAACCGGCGATCCAGCAGGGGGACATCGTGACGTCGAGGCAAGGCAGAAGGAGCGGCGGCAGCGGCATCATCGGTGCCCGGCTCGCGCTGTGCGGAGCCATCGCGACGTGCCTGGCGCTTCTGGGCGGATGCGTCGGCGCGGAATCGCCGGACGTGACGAACCCGGGCGGCAGCGCGGCGTTCCCAACCACGGCCGTCAGCGGGCCGACAACCGCGCCGTCTGCGGCGGGCTCCGGCGGCCTGCTCTCGTCGAGCGGATCGTGTCTCGCACCCGCGCAGCCGACGGGCGAATGTGCCGTGCCCAGCGGGCTCGCCTCGCCCGGTCCCTCGCAGCGGCCGTCGTCCCCACCCGCGACGCCCCGGCCGACGGCGACCTCTCTCCCCCGCCCGACCGCAACGGTCCCGCAAGCCACCCCGGCCACCCCGCCCGGAGCCGCGGCGCTGGTCGTCACGCAGGCGGACAACGGCACGACCTTGCACCTCGCGGTGGGCCAGCAGTTCCTCGTCGACCTCGGCTCGACCGTGGACTGGTCGGTGACGATCGCCGACCAGGGGATCGTGGGGCGGGTCCCGGGCATCCTCGTGATCCGGGGCGCGCAGGGGATCTACGCGGCGCTCGTGCCCGGCACGACCATCCTGACCGCCATCGGGAGCCCGGTCTGCAGCTCCGGTGCCTGCCCCCAGTTCCGGATCGCGTTCAGCATCACGATCGTCGCCGGTTGACGATCGCGGTCGGCAACGGCCGCACGCGGCGTGTCATCCAAGGCGCCTTCCGCCGGATATCGCGCGCCGGGTCAGCCGCGGCGAGGCCGCCACAGCGCTCGCCGCGAGTGATTGGTCCGCGGGCACACCCGCATGCGTCGCCGGAAACCCCGGCGGTGCCTACTTGATGAGTGCCAGCACCTTCGCCACGAGCGTCTCGTCGGTCGTCTCGACATCGAAGGCGACGGAGGCGTTCCCGTACACGTAGTCCGCGGGACCCTGCGGGTAGCCCACCTTCGTGAGCTTGTGGCCGGCGATCGTCACGGTCGACCGCGTCGGCGTCTGCGTCGTGTTCGTCATCCAGCTGGTGACGACCGCGGCGGCGAGGTCGATCCCCGACACGCCGTTCACACGGAATGCGAACAGCCGCACCTGGAGCGCGCCGGTCACGTCATGGGACTCGGCGATCTCGAGGTCGGCCGCGGTCTTGCCGAGCTTCCCGAGCGACGAGATCAGCGACTGGCTGGTCGCGTCGGTCCCGAGGGCCGCAGTCCCCGAAACGCTCTGGCTCGTCATGGCGGCGCCCTCAACGGTCTTTGGCAAGAGCGCCTCGAGGTCGGGGGCCACGTGGCTGACCGGAGCCGGGCTCGGACTCGGGCCGAGGCTCGGAATCGCGCTCGGCTCGACCGACGCCGCGGCCGCCGGGGAGGCAACGGCGCCCGGACTCGCGCCGGTCGAGGACGGTCGCGGGCTGGCCGAGAGTGCCTGGACCATCGCCGCGTCGACGGCCCCAGCGACGGACTGGAGGATTGCCTGGTCCACCGTGGTCGGTGCCGTGATGTCGGCGACGAGAATCCCGCGGCGGACGAAGATCGTGTTGCTGACGGTGCGCGTGCTCGTGACGGCCGCCGATTCATCGCCCAGCTGCGGCACGCTCAGGTCGGTCGAGCCGGCGCCCACCGCGGAGTCGCGGTCGCGTGCGAATGCAAGCTGGGCGTCGGTCCCGTAACAGCTGATGCTGATGAACGCCGTCGGGCCCTGCGTCGAACCGGACGGGGTCGGTCCTGCGAGGGTCGTCGTCAGGACGTCGACGAGGAACCGCGTCGACGCGATGGCCCAGCCCGCGGGGAGCGAGGATACGCTCGGAACCGCGTACCAGGTGACCGTTCGGCAGGCCTTCGCGTCCGCCTGGCTCGATGTATCAGACCCGCGAAAGAGCACGACCGCGACAGCGCCGACGGCGACCAGGATCGCGACGACGCTCAGGACCGCCGCCACGACGACGGTGCGTCGATATGGAGCGCCCGACTCCACGAGCTCGCGGTCACGTCGGCTCATCGCCGCGACCCGCACACGCGTCGATCACCGACCGGGCGGTCGTTTCGTTGAACCATGCGACTCCTTCGAAATCGGACGGACCGCGCAGCCACGCAATCGTCGGCCCCCGCAGGCCACTGTACCGCGGCACCTCATGCGGCGCTGCCGGCCGCCGGCGGCGCGCGTGCGCACCCTCGTCGCTCGGGAAGCTCGGCAAGACCGCGGCCGACCTCGAGATCGCCGAGTCCCATGACGTGACCGGCGCACTCCAGGTGCGGCTGTTCGCATTCCGTGTGAACGGC
>JADGOR010000166.1 GCA_017882855.1 Cellulomonas sp.
AGCGCCGAGGACATCAAGATCGCCATCGGATCGGCCAGCCCGGGCGAGTGGGACGCCCAGCGCGTGACGCTCCGGGGCCGCGACCTGCTGACCGGCCTGCCCCGTGCCGTGGAAGTCGGCGGCGAGCAGATCCGCGAAGCGATCGACGCCTCTCTGGCGCTCATCGTCGACACGATCAAGGACACGATCGAGGAGACCCCGCCGGAGCTCGTGGCCGACATCATGGACCAGGGCATCGTCCTGGCCGGTGGCGGGGCACTGCTGGCCGGCCTCGATCGCCGCATCGCCGAGGCGACTCAGATGGCGGTGCACGTGGCCAACGATCCCTTGACCTGCGTGGTACGCGGGACCGGCGTGGTTCTCGAGGAACTCGACCTGATGGAAGAAGTCCTCGTCGCGGACACGTACGCCCGCACGCCACGCTGACGCAGAGCCGTAAGGCCATGGTGGCCCGATGAGCACGATCACCGTCGCGCGCCGCACCATCCGACGAGAGTGGACCATCTTCGGCACCCTGCTCGTGCTGAGCGTCGGTCTCATGGGCGTCTCGGGCACGAGCACCGCCCACGACGTCGAGTCCGGGGTCAATACCGCCCTGAGTCCGATCGAGACGGTCATCAACAACGCGGCCGACACGGCCGGGTCTTACTTCACCGCGATCACCCAGATCGACAGCCTGCGCACGCAGAACGAGAAGCTCCGCCAGGAGAACCTGACCCTCAAGGAGCAGCTGGACCGGATGCCCGCCATCTCCAAGCTCAGCGACGACTGGACCAAGATCACCGAAGCCCAACAGTCGGTGCCGTACCAGACGACGCCGGCTCGCGTCATCGTTCGCGACCTCTCGGACGTCAGACCCCGGACCCTGATCCTCAACAAGGGGAGCAGCGACGGCCTGTCGGAGGGCGAAGTCGTCATCGATGCCGGGGAGGCCCTCGTCGGTCGTATTCAATCCCTCGAGGCGAACGTCTCGACGGTCCTGCTGATCAGCGACCCGTCCGCCGTGGTTGTCGGCAAGGCGGCCAAGACCGGCGCCACGGGCACGATCCGCGGCCAGATAAGCGGGCAGCTCCAGATGCAATACGTGGACGTGTCGGAGGAGCTCCAGAAGGGCGACTCCGTGGTCACGGCCGGCGAAACCCTCCCGGGCACCAACGACCGCTCGCCCTACCCTCCCGGGCTTCTCATCGGCGAGATCCTGGAGGTCAGCACCGACCCGAACGCCGTGGTCCAGAGTGCCGACATACAGCCTGCAGCGCACCTCTCCGACGCGACGTTCGTGCTGGTCATCATGGATTACGAGGGCGGGTTCGGGCCGCCGGTCCCGAGCGCCGGGCCGAGCGGGTCGATATCGCCTTCCGGGTCGCTGAATCCCTCCGCCAAGCCGACGGCCAAGCCGACGGTCAAGCCGACGGCCGTACCAGCGCGTACGCCCACGCCCCCTCCGCAGCCCGTGCCTTCTTACTGACCAGCGGCCTTACTGACATTCGGCCGGCTGGGCGGCGTCCCCGCCGAACCTGATACGCTCTCGCCGCAATCGCCGACGGAGCTGCCGTGAAGGGTCTCGTGCTTGCGGGCGGCACAGCCACTCGCCTGTTCCCGCTCACGATCGTCACCAACAAGCATCTTCTGCCGATCTACGACCGGCCGATGATCTACTACCCCGTTGCCACGCTCGCCGGGATGGGGATCGAGGAGGTCATGGTCGTCGTCGGCGGGAAGAGCGTCGGCGACGTGGTCGAGCTGCTGGGGGACGGCTTGCATTTCGGGCTCAACCTGACATACCGCTACCAGCGTGGGGCGCGAGGCATCGCCGACGCCATCGGTCTGGCCCGCGACTTCGTCGGCGACGACTGCTTCTGCTGCGTCCTGGGCGACAACGTCCTGCTCGGCCCCCCGCTGGCGGAGGTCGCCCGCGAGTTCGAGGCCGGTCCGTGGGGCGCCGGCACGATGCTCTACGAGGTGGCGGACCCGGAGCGATTCGGCGTCGCCGAGTTCGATGCCGCCGGCAATGTCGTGGGCTTCGAGGAGAAGCCGGCCCAGCCCAAGAGCAACCGCATCCCGATCGGCGTGTATTTCCTGCGCCCGGACGCTTTCGACGTGGTCACGACACTCCACGAGTCCAGCCGCCACGAGCTGGAGATCACGGACCTGCTCAACCACTACCTGCCAGGCGGGCTCTTCCACAAGGACTACGCCGGGCTCTGGACCGACGCCGGGACGGTCACGTCCCTCATTCGCGCCGCCGAGCTTGCTGAGCAGGAGTCGAACGCGGGCCGCCTGACCGGCCCTCCCGCGAGGCCGACGTCGTGACCGACGCCCGCCGGCCGCGGTTCGAGCACGTGCTGGTGACCGGAGGCGCGGGCTTCATAGGGTCGTGCTTCGTTCGCGACTTGCTGGCGCGCCGCGAGGGCAGCCGCGTCAGCGTCCTCGACAAGCTGACCTACGCCGGCAATAGGGCCAACCTGGCGCCGGTCGAGGCCGATCCCGAGCAGGCGTCCCGGCTTCGCTTCGTGGTCGGCGACATCGCCGATCCGGCCGTGGTAGCGCCCCTCGTCGCGGAGTGCGACGCGGTAGTCAATTTCGCCGCCGAGTCGCACGTCGACCGCTCGATCCTGGACCCCGAGGCCTTTCTCAGGACCGACGTACTGGGCGTCCACGTCCTGCTCGAAGCATGCCGGGCCGAAGGGGAGCGCGTCCGGGCCGGCGATCGCGCCGCGGCGCCGCGTTTCCTCCAAGTCTCGACGGACGAGGTATACGGCTCGGTGGAGACCGGAGCGAGCAGGGAGGACGATCGACTCGAGCCTCGTTCCCCGTACTCCTCGGCCAAGGCCGGGGGCGAGCTGCTGGTCCACTCCTATTTCGTCACCTACGGCCTCGATGCGGTGGTGACGCGCGGCTCGAACACCTACGGCCCGTACCACCATCCCGAGAAGCTGATCCCGCTCTTCATCACCAACGCCATGGACGACCAGCCCCTGCCGCTCTACGGCGATGGCCTCCAGCGCCGCGACTGGCTGTACGTGGCGGATCATGCCGGCGCCATCGGTCACGTCCTGGAGCACGGCGTCGCCGGAGAGACGTACAACGTGTCCGGCGGCAACGAGCGCACCAACCGGGACGTCGTCGCGGCCTTGCTGGCGCGGCTGGGCAAGCCATGGTCGCTGGTGAGGACGGTGGACGACCGACCCGGCCACGACCGGCGCTACGCCATGGATGGCTCCAAGCTG
>JADGOR010000077.1 GCA_017882855.1 Cellulomonas sp.
GCGGAGAGCCGCGCCTCCTCCCAACGCGCCTTGACCGAGAGGAGCACGACCAGCGCGACGAAGACGACGAGGCGGAACACACTCCCGGACGCCACCGTGATCGCGGCCGCGGCCAGCAGCACCCCGCCGTAGATCGGGTGCCGGACGAACCGGTACAGCCCGCCGGTGCGCAGCTGCGCGTGCGCGTTCGGTAGCGGGGTGGCCGTCAGGCCCCGGCCCAGCGCCGTCCCGCCGATGACCATGATCACCAGACCGAGCACGACGGCGATGACGCTCGCAACCGTGAGCGCGTGCGGCACCGGCCAGTCGTCACGTCCGCGCAGCAGCACGAGCACCACGATCAGGACGAACTGAGCCGCGACGAGCAGCCGTGCAGTCCGCACGTCGCCGTGCGCCGCGCTCAGGTCCGATGCGTCGGCCCCTGTCATCCCGCCATCTTGCCAGCCACGGCCGGCATCTCGCCGTCCTCGGGGATGTCGTCGAACTCGGACTCCTCGTACGCGACGTCGTCCTCTCCCCACGCGCGCAGATGCGAATCAATGCCTCTTCGGGGCAGACCACCTAGACTCACGCTCGTGATCTTCAAGGCCGTGGGCGACGGGCGCCCGTACCCCAACCATGACTTGACCACGCCCAAGCAGTGGGCCGAGGTCCCGCCACGCACGGTTCGACTGGATGAGCTGGTCACCACCAAGCGCACGCTCGATCTCGAGGCTCTGCTCTCGGACGACTCGACCTTCTATGGCGACCTCTTCGCGCACGTCGTGCAGTGGAAGGGAACCCTGTACCTGGAGGACGGCCTGCATCGCGCTGTCCGCGCGGCCCTCCAGCAACGCCCCATCCTGCACGCCCGCGTGTACGTTATCGAGTCGTGAGCGCACCTCACCAGCCCACCGAGGCCCAACTACAGCGGGCACTTCGCCTGCGTCACAAGCATGAGCGGCAGGCGGTGGTATTCGGCGCGATCATCGCGGGCCTGGCCGTCGCGGGGCTCGGCTCGGCAGCCGTGTACCTGGGCAAGATCCCGTCCCCGTTCCACCGCGCGTTCAGCACGCCTACCGCGACGGTGGAAGCCGCTCGCGCGACGCCGTGCCTGCCGGACGGGACTCTCCCCGTCGGCTACAAGGATGTGAGCGTCCGGGTGCTGAACGGCACCGATCAGGCCGGCCTCGCGGGCACGGTCGCGACCGCACTGAAGGATCGCGGCTTCGCCGTCACCGGCACCGGCAACTTCACGCCGCGGCCACTCGCCGGCACAGCCCGGATCGTGACGGGGGTGCCGGGCCTCGCGGCGGCCTACACCGTGGCGGCGCAGGTGAAGGACTCACGCGTCGTCCTGGACGGCCGCGCTGACGCGACCGTGGACCTGGCCGTCGGCACGGAGTTCGTCGGTCTGATCGACGCCGCAGCGGTCACCCTCAGCCCCGACAAGCCGATGACGTCTGCCACGGGGTGTGTCCCGGCCAACACGATCGTCCTGCCGAAGCCGTCTTCGTCGGCCAGCCCGACGAAGGCGGCCGCCCCGGCCGCCCCCTAGGGGAGCTGACCGGAGCGGCCGGGCGTTCGTTCAACCAGCCTTGTTCAGCTGACCGCTCTCAGTAGGAATCGACTTCCGGTTCGACGTCCGGGACGAGGCCCGGGACGACGTCCGCCTCGGCGTCCCCTTCGACGTCGTCCGGCAGGGTCGCGGGAGTGAGCGCCGGATCGTGCGTGCCGCGCCACTTCGAGATCGACCGCATCACGTGGTACACCCCGAGCGCCGCGGCGGCGCCGAGCGCGATGCCCGCGAACTGCCAGTCGCCCGCCGTCGCGGTGTAGTCAGCGGCACCGACGATGAGCGCCACGGCAGCCGTCGTGAGGTTCACCGGGTCGGAGAAGTTGACCTTGTTCTGGACCCAGATCCGGGCGCCCAGGACCGCGATCATGCCGTACAGCACCGTGGTCACGCCGCCGAGGACGCCGACCGGGACCGTGGCGACGAGCGCCCCGAACTTGGGCGACATGCTGAGCAGGAAGGCGACCGCGGCCGCCACCCAGTACGCCGCGGTCGAGTAGACCCGGGTCGCCGCCATCACACCGATGTTCTCGGCATACGTCGTCGTGCCGGAACCGCCGCCGAGGCCCGCGAGAGTGGTGGCGAGGCCGTCCGCGAGGAGCGCACGACCGGTCACCGGGTCGAGGTCCTTGCCGGTCATCGCGGCGACGGACTTCACGTGGCCGACGTTCTCCGCGATCAGAACGAGGACGACGGGGACGAACAGCCCGAGCACCGCGATGCTGAACGTCGGGGTCGTGAAGGTCGGGAACCCGACCCAGGCGGCCGCCTTGACTTGGGTGAAGTCCACGTCGCCACGCACCACGGCATACAGGTAGCCGACGACGACGCCGAGCAGGATGGCGAGCCGGCCGGCGATGCCCCGGAACAGCACGGTGATCAGGATGACCGACGCCAGCGTGATCAACGCGGTCAGCGGTGCCTTCTGGAAGTTGTTCTTCGCGGCGGGAGCCAGGTTGAGACCGATCAGCGCGACGATCGAGCCGGTGACGACCGGCGGCATCACGATGTCGATCCACTTCGAGCCGACCATGTTCACGACGAGGCCGACTAGGGCGAGGAGGATGCCGGCGACCATCACGCCGCCGAGCGCGCCGGACATCCCGTGGCTCGACTTGGCGGCCATGATCGGCGCGATGAACGCGAAGCTCGAGCCGAGGTAGCTCGGCAGCCGGTTCCCGGTGACGACGAGGAAGATCACCGTGCCGACGGCCGAGAAGAACAGCGTCGTCGCCGGCGGGAAGCCGGTGAGGATCGGCACCAGGAACGTCGCGCCGAACATCGCGACAACGTGCTGGGCGCCGATGCTGATCGTGCGGGGCCAGCTCAGACGCTCATCCGGGTTCACCACGTCACCCGCAGCCATCGTCCGGCCGTCTCCGTGAACGGTCCATGTGAACGTGCTCATCCCGTGCTCCTCATCTGCGCTGATCAAGGAACGTCCGGGCACGACGCCCGGAGCCACTCCGCAGATTAGCGATCTCGCAGCCAGCACACAGCAGGTTCTGAGACCATGGACCAGACGTGTCACGCAGATGAAGGAGTTCGATGACCTCCCGACAGGGCGCAGTACTGGGCAGATCGCGCATCGTCCTCTTCACCGCGTTCTTCGCGGTGCACATCTGGCTCGCGCTCCAAGGCACCATCCAGCGCTCCAGCACCTTCCACGATGTCGACCTCTACCGGTTCTGGGTCGGCCAAGGGCTGCACCACGGACAGTGGCCGGTCCTCGACTTCCCGTGGGTGTACCCGGCGGGTGCACTGGCGCCGATGATGGTCGCGGCCGTCCTCGACACCCATCACACCGTCAGCTACGCGGTCATCTGGTCCGTGCTGGTCACGGTTCTCGACGCGATCGCGGTCCTGGTCCTGATCCGGCGCGGGAACCTGCGCGGAGCGTGGTGGTGGCTCGCCTTCCAGGCTGCTCTCGGCGTCATCGCGATCGGCCGGCTGGATGCGATCGCGGCACCGATCCTGGTCATCGCGCTCAGCCTCGCTCTCGAGCGCCCACGGCTCAGCGCGGCGTTGCTCACGGTTGGCGCGTGGATCAAGATCGCACCCGGTGCCGTCGTGGTGGCGCTAGCCGCGGCGGTGCGCCGACCGGTGCGGGACGTCATCATGCCGGCCGCGGTGACCTGCGCGGTCATCGTCGGCGCCGTCGTGGCGGGCGGCGGCGGGGCCAACCTGTTCAGCTTCCTGTCGAGCCAGGGCACGCGCGGACTGCAGGTGGAGTCGGTCGCCGCGACGCCGTGGGTGCTCGCCGCGTCCGGGTATCGCGGCATCGTCATCGCGTTCAACTCGAAGATCGTCACGTTCGAGGTCAGTGGCCCGGGCACCGCTGCTGTCGCAGGCGCGATGGATTTCGCCCTCGCGCTGGCCTTCCTCGCACTCGCCGTGCTGATCTGGCGGGCGCGCCGCGGCGGGGCGCACGTCCTGCTGACCGCCGCGCTCGCGACCCTTGCGCTGCAGATCGTGTTCAACAAGGTCGGCTCGCCGCAGTTCATCTGCTGGCTCGCGGCGCCGGTCGCCGCCGCCTTGAGCCAGGGCCTGGCGTCGGCCGACCGCCCCCCGCGGCCGACGCGTGAGAGCTGGCACTCGTGGCGAGTGCTGGCGATCCTCCTGCTCGCCGTGGCCGGGCTCACCCAGTGGGTGTACCCGCTCGGTTACGGCGGTCTCCTGGAGGCGCACCTGGGCATGGGCCTCGTGCTCGCGCTACGGAACGTCCTGGTAGTCGTCGTCCTGGTGCTGACGGTGGTGGGGCTGGTTCGCGCCGGTCGCCTCGTCCCCGGCGGGCCCGAGGACGAGGCGACCGACAACGTACCTGCTGACGCGACCGACGCCCCACCCGGTCAGGCGGCCGACGCCCTGCTGAGCAGCCAAGCGGTCAGGTAGGCGCGCGAGTTCGCTCCGTCGATCGATCGGTCCGACACCTGGCCGAGATCCGCGAGCGCCGCGGCTGGATCGGCGAGCGCGAGGTACATGACCAGGTAGTCGCCGAACTGCACGTCGAAGCCGTGCGGCGTCGCCTCGGCGACGTTCGCACGGATCCGAGCCGGGTCACCGCCGAGGTAGGTGGCGACCGGGGCCATCGGGATCAGCTGGATGCCGAGGATGGCATTCGGATCGGCGCTGAAGAACGTCGCGTAGTCGCGCTTGCCGCCCCACTCCAGCGACACGATCCGGTGCTGGTAGCCGGCGAGCCCGGGCGAGTCCAGGGGTGTGTCGGTCCAGTAGGCGCGGGCTGACGCCGCTTCCAGGCTGAGCATCCAGGTCGCGCGATCGCGCAGAACCGCGTCCCCACGGGCCTGGGCCCAGAGCGTCACGCCGGCCCACGCGGTCACCGCCTCCGAGCTCGACTCCTGGTTGTTGCCGTCGGCGAACGGCGAGAAGCCCGAGGCCCAGGAGTGACCCGCGTAGGAATCGAATCCGCGGGTCGCCGGGAGGAGACCACCGGCCCCGTCCCCGGCGATGTCCGCAGCCAGCAGGTCCGCGACCGGGGCGAGCTCCGCCGCCAACGGTGCGTCCCGCTCCGCCAGGACTCCGGCGGCGTAGAGCCAATAGCCGTAGTGGAAGTGGTGGTCGTTGAACTGCTCAGAGCCGAAGGCCTCTTGCCTGCCGACTATCCCGCGGACCGCCGGGTCGTACACGAAGCAGCGGGTGGCGCGCTGGTCGCAACCGGCGGGTGTGAACCAGGTCCGGAGCAGCTCGGTGAGCCGAGCGGTCAGGTCTGTGGTCACGTCCTGGACGCCGAGGGTGCGCGCGAGCTGCAACAGGTTGGCCGCCCGGTACGCCTGCTTCCCACCGAAGTAGGAGTCCGGGGCGTCGAAGGTGGTCGCCGCGGCGTCCGCCCGGACCTGGGTGATCAGCGTCGCGCGATCTGCGGCCGAGACGCGGCTCAGGTCGAGCGAGGTCGGTGCCTCGATCGCCGGTGCTTCGACGGTCAGGTCCCCGGTGGCACACACCCGGAGCGTCCCGTCGATGCTCGGGTACGTCCCGAGGTCGCACGACGCCCCGACGACGGCGTGGTGCGGCATCGCGACGACCACCGGCGTCGCGCCGTGCGCGGTGCTGAACCGGAAGGTGGTGCGCTCGGTCTCGCCACTCCGGGAGTGCTCGACCGTGGTGCCGGTAACCGGATCGGCAGCGGCCGCCGCGAGGTCAGTCGCGCGGCCGCCATCCGGCACCGGGAAGACGGTGAGGCTTGCGCCCGCCGGCAGACTCACCTCGGTCCCGTTGCCGGCGGGGCGGACCTCGCCCGAGGGGACGGCCAGCGCCCATTCCCGACCGTCGAGCGTCGTCGTCCACAGTCCGCCCTGCGCGGCCGCAAAGGGCACACCGATCCGGACCGTCTGCGCTGCGGCGGCCGTATAGCTTGCGAACGGTGAGCCCTCAGCGATCCGGAGCCGGCCGAGCAGACCGCCGCTCGCATCGTGGAACGCGACGCTCACCGAGAGCGCGTCGTAGCCGTCGACGAGCGACGACGCCGCACCGACGTCCACGGCCACCTGCGCTCGGTGCGCCCCGAAGATGGTCGCCGCAGATGCGGTCACCTTCGGCACCCCGACCTCGAAACCGACCGGGCTGAGCGCCACCGACAGTGGTCGTGGGAAGACCGGCTGCGGCGTCGGACCGAAGACCAGACCACTGAACCACCGGTTCGTCGGCGGCACGAGCCCGTCGGCGAGGCGCATCGTCGGCGGCGCGGCGATGCTCCGCTGCGGCAGGGCCGCGATCCACGCCTTGAGCTGTCCGGTCGCCGCGGTGGTCGACGACCCCGCCCCCGGCGTCCGCGCCGTCGCCTTCTGGACCGCGTTCGTGCCGACCCATACCGCGGCGATGACTGCCACGCACGCCACCCCGATCGCTGCCGGCCGCACCCGACGCGGCCTCACTGGACCAGCCCCTTGAGGAAGCCCTTGACCGCGGTGGCGGCTCGGGTCACGAAGTTGTCGTTCGTGAGGGACAGCCGCGCGTGCACCGGTGTTCCGGGTGCGAAGATCGACGTGTCCGTCGCCTGGGAGAGGGCCGGGCCGTCGGCCCGCACCACGGTCAGCGCCTGGCCTCCGATTCCCTGCACGGAGACGTCGGTGACCCTGGCGACGACCTCTGCTCCGCTCGGCAGGCTGATTGTGATTGCGGCGTCACGGGAAAGTCGCCCGTAGTCGCCGGCCGAGAGCTGGAACGTCGCGTCGACGTACCGCACGTCGCTCCGGTCGACCCAGGCCAGCACCGTGTTCGCCGGTACGTACGCACCTTCCGAGTACTCGATCGACCGGACCGTCCCCGCGGCCGTGGCCTTGATCATCAGCCGACGCCCGTCGACGACGTCGAAGTACGCGGCGGTCGGCAAGCGGAGGCCCGATGCCGACCGGGCGGCCAGCTCGGCGCTGTCGATCTCGAAGAGCACCTCACCCGCCGTGACCGTGTCACCGGAGTGCACGGCCTGGTGGGTGACGACGCCCGAGAAGTCGGTCCCGACGCTCACCCGCTCGGTCTGCAGCGTCGCAGAGGTGCTCAGCGCCACTCCGCGTCGGTCGTTCACCGTCACGGTCATGACGGCGACGAGCCCGAGAACGAGGACCAGCCCGATCAGGAGTCGAAGTCGATTGCGCCAGGTCATGCCGTCACCCCAACCTTCGTGTTGCGGGCTGTGGCCCGTCGGACGCGCGCCGCTCGGCGCAGCGCGTGGTGCTCCCGGAACGCCGTCGCCACGAAGACGCCGAGGACGACCGTGTTGGTCGCATTCCAGGCAAGAGCAAGGGTGAACGTGCCGTTCCCGAGGTCCTTCCAGGTCCCGACCGCCGTCGTGGCGAGCAGGAAGACGAAGAAGAGCACCTGGGGGACGATGACGTTGAAGGGCGAGGAGGCTCGCCGCGAGCCGCCGGTGACGTGCCACGCCTGGTCCCGACGCAGAACCACGTTGACCAGGGCCTTGGTGTAGATCGGGAACGAGACCGTCGCGAGCATGAGCGTCTCCCACCGGAACGACCCGACCGTGTAGAACGCCACCAGGATCTGCATCAGGTAGAAGCCGCCGTAGTAGAGCAACCAGGTACCCGCCGTGACGTCCAGGTTGACCGGGTGCACGTCGAAGTAGATCTGCAACGGCGGCACGAGCAGGAGGAGCAGCGGCACGATGCCGGTCAGGTAGAACGTGCCGGTGCCGAAGTACTGGAGCCGCTGGTCCAGGGTGAGTGACCTCTTGCGGCTGAACGGGTTGTGCCGGAGCAGGATCTCGAAGCCGCCGGTCGCCCAGCGCAGCTGCTGCTTCGCGTAGTCCTCGATCGTCTCCGGGGTGGCACCGGTGGCCAGCACGGTCGGGATGTAGACGCTGGTCCAGCCTTTCTCGTGCAGGAGGATCGACGTCCAGACGTCCTCCGACTTCGAGGCCTGGTAGATCCCGCCGATCTCGTCGATGGCCCGACGGCGGAACACGACGTTCGTCCCGACGCAGAAGGCCGCGTTGAACCGGTTCTTCCCCGGCTGGATGAGGCCGTAGAACACCGACTGCATGTAGCCGGCACCGCGCGAGATCAGGCTCGAGAGGTTGCCGTAGTGCTGCGGCGTCTGGACGAACGCGACCTCTTGGTCCGCGAAGAACGGGATGGTCTCGTGCAGGAAGTTCGGCTGCGGGACGAAGTCGGCGTCGAAGATCACGAACAGGTCGCCGGTCGTCTCGGCCAGGGCATGGTTGATGTTCCCCGCCTTCGCGCCCTCGTTCGTCGGCCGGCGGAGGTAGCCCGCCCCGAGCTCCGCCGCGGCGTCGCGCACCGCGTCCGACTTGCCGTCGTCGAGGACGTAGGTGGTGTGCCGCCCCTGCATCGCCAGCACCGCGGCGACAGTTCGCCGGATGACCTCGATCGATTCGCCGTACGTCGTGATGAAGACGTCGACGCTCACCGGAGCGGTGTGCAGGTGCAGAGTCCACGCGCTCGGATCGTTCCCGGTCCGGCCGTCCAGGATCTCGCTGTCGTCGTAGAGCCGGTCCAGGGCGTCGTGGAACCGGAAGCCACGCGGTTCATAGCCGCTGGACAGGATCGTCCACAAGGACAGCAGCGCCTGGAGCATGAGGATCGACTCGGCGCAGATCACCAGGAGATAGCCGATGGTGTCGCCGCGATGGGCCGGGTTGAGGAGGAAGGTCGCGTAGGCGAGCAGGCCGATCGTCGCGACCAGCACCAGGAGCGTCATCGACGGCGAGTCGGCCGCGCGCCGATTCCGGGCCGGCACCTGGGATCTGTCGACCACTCTCGCCCGTTGAGCGAGATCGAGCCAATCCACATCGGAAACTGTCATCGCGAACACCCCTCGTGTCACCGGAACCTCAGTTGCTGCAGACCCGGGAGCGGGACTCACGGACCTGCGGCACTGCGGCGGCGTCAGTGGCGTCGCGTTCGTGCGTCGGCGGAAACCCCGGCGAAGCACGAGTAGTACAAGCTTTGACAATATCAGTGATGCCGGACATGTCGGAACTTGTCCACCTGTCGGGATCTCTCGGGCCGGCCCCCAGCCGGCCCACGCAAGCAGCGCACCGGCGGGAGCGTGTTCTGCGATGCTGGGTCCCACTGTCACCCGAAGGAAGGAACGCGCCGGTGGTGGACAAGGCCCCGACGGAGTCCCGGTTGCGGCACACCGTCCCGACCGGCTCGCCGCGCTCCCCCGCAACCGGCTCGCGCCATACCCTCACGATCGGCAGCTCGCTCGCCCTGCTGACCGGCTTCCTCGCGGTGCACGCCTGGTTGACGGTGCTCGGGACCCGGATCAAGCCGGAGACGTTCAACGACATCGACCTCTACCGGTGGTGGGTGGCGAACGGGTTCGCCACCCACTCGTGGCCCGTCTTCGACTTCCCGTGGGTCTACCCAGCCGGGGCGATCGCGCCGATGGTGGCCGCGGGTGCGGAAGGCACCAGCGCGACGACGA
>JADGOR010000167.1 GCA_017882855.1 Cellulomonas sp.
GGAGTTCGTCGTCCTCGAGGCGCTGATGCGGCAGGCCGGCCGCGCGATGAGCCGCGACGAACTGATGGATCGGGCATGGCCGCTGGGCGCGGAGCTGACCCAGAACGCCGTCGAAGCGTACGTCCACCGGCTGCGCGAGAAGCTCGGACACGCGGGCGAACGCATCGAGACGGTGCGCGGCATCGGCTATCGGCTCCGCGACAGATGACCTCGCTGTCCAGGCGGCTCCGCCGCCGCGACGACTCGCCATCGCCCCACGTCGGCCTGCCGGACAGGCCGGCGCTCCGCCGCGTTCGCTGGCGCCTGCTCCTGTGGAGCGGCGGCACGACGTTGGCGTTGCTCTCGGTGCTCGGCGTGACGCTCGTCCTGGTGACCGCCGACTCGTTGCGCCGGAGCAGCGAACAGCAGCTGTTCGACCGCGCCGCCCAGATCTCGTTTCTCGTGTCGACGCAGCTGCCCTCGGGGGTTCCGAACTTCCCGATCGGTCCGGCATTCGGCGGTCCCGAATCCGGGACGGTGGCGCTCATGATCGAGCCCAACGGGACGGTCCACGGCCTCGGCAGCCTGCCCGCGGCGCTGCCGATCCGTGATGCGGTGGACGCGGCGCGGCAGAACGCCTCCGACCTGCGGACGACGACGGTGGCCGGAGTCCCGGTCAGGGTGTTCAGCGAGGTGGTCAAGGGCGCCCCGACGGCGGTTGTCCAGGTGGTCGCGGACATCACGAACGAAGTCCGCACGGTGGGGACGCTCATCTCGATCCTGGTCGTGGGCGGGCTCCTCATGCTGGCCGGGGCGTTGGCATTCGGGTGGATGTACGCCGGGCGCGCCCTGGTGCCGATCCGCGACTCGCTCCGCCGCCAGCGCGACTTCGCGGCGGACGCGAGCCACGAGTTGCGGACGCCGCTTGCGATCATCCGCGCGACCGTCGATGACCTGCGTGCCGAGCCGGACGGCGCACGACCCACCGTGCGCGCTGCGCTCGATGACATCGCGGAAGAGACGGATCACCTTTCTGGCCTCGTGAGCGACCTTCTGGTCCTCTCCCGCGCGGACGCGGGCGCGATCGAGATCGAGCTGACCGACGTGGACCTGGCCGAGATCGCCGCGTCGGCGGTCGGCAACCTCGAGTCGCTGGCGCGCGACCGTCACGTCACGCTCCGGCTTGCCACCGAGCCCGCCTCCCTCGATGGGGACGCCGGACGGCTGCGCCAGTTGGTGACCATCCTGGTGGACAACGCGATCCGCCACTCACCGGGCGGCGGGTCGGTCGGCGTGGGGGTCGCCCGCGACGGTACGAACGTGGTGCTTCGGGTGGACGACGAGGGACCGGGGATTCCGGCGGAGCACCGGGAACGCGTCTTCGATCGCTTCTGGCGCGGCACGTCCGGCGGCAGCTCGGGATCGGGGCTCGGCCTCGCCATCGCCGCGTGGATCGTCGATCGGCACAAGGGGTCGATCAAGGTCACGGACGCCGAGGCCGACGGTGCCCGCTTCGAGGTTCGACTGCCGGGTAAAGGCCAGTAGCAGGTCCCTGGGGGGCGACGCATCCGCGTCGAAACCGTGCCTTGGTCACCGGGATGGACCCACTTGGCATGCACGATGACCACGTCGTGGCGGGCACTGCCCGCGCTAGCGGGGAGCTGCTGACGCCGACCAACGGTCTGGTGCTCGCCCCCGCTGGGGCGACTCCGGCTCCCTGCCGGGCCTTCAGCCGCGCTGCGTTGCGCCGACGGTCGATGGCCGGATGACCAACTCGGTGGGCAGGATCACGCGTCGCGGTCCCGCTCCCGGGTCTCTCATGAGGTCGAAGAGCGCGAGAGCGGCCTCGCTGCCCTGCTCACGTACCCCCTGGCGGACCGTCGTCAGCGGTGGGTCGAGGTGGGCAGCGAAGTCGAGATCGTCGAACCCAGCGAGGGCGATGTCATCGGGGACCCGGAGGCCGCGCTCACGGATCGCGTCGAGCGCGCCGCTCGCCATGGCGTCGTTTCCACAGAAGAGCGCGTCGATCCCGCGCTCGAGCAGCGCATACGTGCCCACGGTCCCGGACGGCTTGTTGAAGTCGCCCTCGAACATCAGCCCGTCGGTCGACAACCCCGCGCGGTGCATGGCGCGCCGGTAACCCTCGATGCGGTCCTCTCCCGCGACCGTGCCCCGTCGACCCGTGATATGGCCGATGCGGCGGCGACCGAGCGAGACGAGGTGCGAGGTCACCATGGCTGCGGCCGCCACGTGGTCGACGTCCACGTAGCTGGCGCTGAGATCGGCGCTGCGGTGGCCGATCAACAGGGTCGGGAGCGGGGAGGCGAGGAGTCCATCGACCAAGGGGTCCTCGCGCGTGTTGGCGGTGACGATCACCCCGTCAAGGAGGCCCATCCACAGGACGTGGTCGAGGGTCTCCTGCTTGGTGCGATTGCCCAACCAGAGCATCATCCCCGCCCCCTGTTCGGCGAGCTGGTCCGCGATGCCCTGGAGCAACTGGGAGAAGTACGGATCGCCGAAGAGCAGGTGCGGGTCGAGATGGATGACGACGCCAACCACCCCAGAGTGGCCCGTCACCAGGGTGCGGGCCGCGGCATTCGGCCGATAGTCTGTGCCGTCCAGCACGGCTTGGACGTGCCGTTGCATGGCCTCCGAGGCAGGCCCGCCGTTGATGACACGCGAGACCGTGGCCCTCGAGACGCCACTCAGCGCCGCCACATCGTCGAGGGTTCGCGCGGAGCGCTTCGTCGCAGGGTCGCCACGCGCGTGCGCTCCCATGCCGGGCTCCTCTGACGATCCGCGGTGCCCGTCACGCTGCGTGCGCCGCACATCCTGTGTGCTCATGACCCTCCGTCAGCCGGCGATCCCGCGACTATCCGCACGCCCCCACAGCCCGCCACGAGTCGCTCAGGCTGGCTCCTCTCATGGTCCCAGTGGCGCCGTCACCGGCACGGCGAGCGCATCGAGCGTACAACACCGACGTGGGATGACCGCGGCATGGCGTCTAATCGGCCCTCCAGGAGTGGGGTCGACACGATGCGCGGATCGTGGCGGGGCCCCGCCTGGCCTAGGTTTGGCTGCCCAGACGCCCGAGTGCGACGATCCGCCGCCACGGCCCCTTCGGTCTCACCAACGGCCGCCCCCTTTCTTCCCACCGGTATCAAACAAATCAACCCACCCAACGTCAGCAGGCCGCCGCCCGACTGGTAGAA
>JADGOR010000168.1 GCA_017882855.1 Cellulomonas sp.
CACCGCGGACAGCTCGTCCAGCTCGATCGAGTTCGTGATGAGCCGCGCGGTGTCGACGTCGAGGGTGCCGAGCTCGGCGGAGCGCCGGACCAGCGCCGCAAGCTCTTGCGGTGATCGGCCCCCGGCCAGCTCTTCGCGCGGCTCGACGCCGACCCGGCGCAAGAGCACGTTCGCGCTCCCGTTGAGCACAGCGATCACCGGCCGAAGCGCCAGCGTGAACCAGCGGTGCGGCGGGATCACGGCTCGAGCGACGGCCAGAGGACGGCTGAGCGCCATGTTCTTCGGGACCAGCTCCCCGAACAGCATCGAGAACGCGTTGACGAGGATCACCGAGAGTGCCCCCGCCACGCCGGCCACCGCACCCCGGGCCAGCGGAGTCGTCGAGATCGGCACTCGCAGCAGCGTCGCGAGTGCCGGCTGGGTCGTGTAGCCGACCAGGATGGTCGTCAGGGTGATCCCTACCTGGGCGCCGGAGAGCTGGGTCGACAGCCGGCCAACCGCCTTCCGGACGGAGCGGCCCCGACGATCGTCGGGCGCGGTCTGCCGGTCGACCGCTCCGGGGTCGAGCGTCACGATGGAGAACTCGGCCGCGACGAAGAGCGCGGTGCCGAGGGTGAGAAGGACACCGAACCCGACCAGCAGCCACTCGGTCAGCACCGGCGATCGCCCACTCTCGCGCCGGCTCGGGCCGGCGCGGTCACGGGCGCGACTCTGGCCGTGCGCGAGGCGCCGACACCGGGTCCCCCATTGGGGTGGCACCGGCCGCTGGTGGAGCAGGCCATGATGCAGAAGACCATATCGGAGGACCGATGTGCGAGGCGTATGGAACTCTTGCCTCATGGCAACGAGCTACCCGAGTGCGAGTGAGGACCACGCGGCGCGAGGACTTCACGCCGACCCACTTCCTTCGGCGGTGACGGTGCTCGTCGTCGAGGACGAGCCGGACATCGCGAACGCCATCGCGAACCGGTTGGCGGCCGAGGGCTGGACGGCCGAGATCGCCGGCGACGGGCTGGCCGCGGTCGAAGCCGCCGCCCGGCTCCGGCCGGACGTCGTCATCCTCGACGTGATGCTCCCGGGCATCGACGGACTGGAGGTGTGCCGCCGGATCCAGGCCGAGCGCCCCGTTCCCGTTCTCATGCTGACCGCGCGCGACGACGAGACGGACGTTCTCGTCGGTCTCGGCGTCGGAGCCGACGACTACATGACCAAGCCCTTCTCGATGCGCGAGCTCGTCGCGCGCACCAAGAGCCTGCTCCGGCGGGTGAGCCGGGCCGGCCGGATCGCCGAGGAGGGCGCGATGCCGCTGCCGACGATCGTGGCGGGCGACGTCCAGATCGACCGGGCCCAACGGCGGGTCAGCCGCGCCGGCGAGCTGGTTCATCTCACCCCGACCGAGTTCGACCTGCTCGTCACGCTTGCCGTGACCCCGCGGACCGTCCTCACCAGGGAGAAGCTGCTCGCGGATGTCTGGGACTGGGTTGACGCGAGCGGCACCCGCACAGTCGACTCCCACATCAAGGCGCTGCGGCGGAAGCTCGGGGCGGACCTGATCAGGACGGTGCACGGCGTCGGCTATGCGTTCGAGCCGCAGGACGGAGCCTGAGGATCCTGCCGATGTCCAATACGCGCTTCACCCGGACGACGCGGCCGCACCTTCGGGACGTCCGGCCGCTGGACCCGCTCGAGTCGATCAAGATCAAGCTCGGCGTGCTGGTCGCGGCCACCGTTACGATGGCGGCCTTCCTCACGTGGTACGGGCTGCACCGCGGGCTCGGACCCACCCGGACCCTGCCGCTCGCCATCGTCGTCTCGCTCATCCTGACCCAGGTCCTGGCGCGAGGAATGACCTCCCCGCTGCGCGAGATGACCGCGGCAGCAAGTGCGATGGCGCACGGCGACTACTCCCGGCGGGTGCGCTCGACGAGCCGGGACGAGGTGGGCGAGCTCGCGCACGCCTTCAACCAGATGGCCGAGGACCTGGCCTCCGCCGACGCGCTGCGACGCGAGCTGATCGCCAACGTCTCGCACGAGCTCCGGACCCCGGTGGCGGCCCTTCAGGCACAGCTCGAGAACATCGTCGACGGCGTCAGCCGAGCGGATCCCGACACGATGCGGGCCGCGCTCGCGCAGACCGAACGGCTCGGCAACCTCGTGACCTACCTGCTCGACCTCTCCCGCGTGGAGGCCGGAGCAATCGGGCTCGACCTGCGCGACGTCGAGGTCCAACCCTTCCTGCAAGACGCCGCCGACGACGCATCGATGGTTGCCGCCGAGAAGGCCGTCACGTTCGAGATCACGGTGCGGCCCGAGGACCTCGCCGTCCCGGCCGATGCCGACCGGCTGCACCAAGTGCTCGCAAACCTCCTGCACAACGCGGTCCGGCACTCCCCTCAGGCGGGCGTGGTTCGGCTGGCCGCCCATCGGCGAGGCGGTTCCGTGGTCATCGACGTCTCGGACAACGGGCCCGGGATCGCGCCCGCGGACCGCGAGCGGATCTTCGAGCGGTTCCAGCGCGGCAACGCTCAGGCCCGGACCGGGCAGTCGAGCACGGGAGGAACCGGGCTCGGCCTCGCGATCGCGCGCTGGGCCGTCGCCCTGCACGGAGGGACGCTCGACGTCGCCGCGGCGGAACCCGGCTGCACGATGCGGATCACGCTTCCCGGTCAGGCCGCTCGCGGCAGCGTGGTTGCCGACCGGACGGGCACCGAGACACCCGGTGAGACCGACGACGAGATGCCCGAGGAGTGGTGACCGTGGCCGCGACGAGGAAGCTCGATCCCGCTGACGGCGTCATCGTCATCGATCGGTTGTCCAAGCGGTTCGGCAGGGTTCAGGCGGTGGACGACCTCTCGTTCACGGTGCAGCCAGGTCGCGTGACGGGGTTCCTCGGCCCCAACGGGGCGGGCAAGACGACCACCTTGCGGGTGCTGCTCGGACTTGCGCGCCAGGATGCGGGAACCGCCACGATCGGCGGACGTCGGTACCACGACCTGCCGCACCCGGCCGCCGTGGTCGGAGCGGCGCTCGAGGCCGCGAGCTTCCACCCTGGTCGGACGGCGCGTGATCACCTGCGGGTCTACGCGCCGCAGGTCGGGGTGCGGGACAAGCGCTGCGACGAGGTGCTCGACATCGTCGGGCTGAGCTCGGTCGCGCACCGCCGCGTCGGCGGG
>JADGOR010000169.1 GCA_017882855.1 Cellulomonas sp.
CTGGGCGACCGGGCCTGGCTGGAGCGGGCCACGTTCTGGTTGTTCCGGTCCTTCTCCCGGGTTCCGGAGCTGGCCGATCTCGTCACCGAGGTGCTGGGTCGGCGGTTGCAGTTCGCCGGCGAACTATCCACGAGGGCGACGGCCGCAGACCGGGCCCGGCTCGAGCGGCTGGTCAGTGCGACCCAGGGCCGGCAGCCGTCGGTGACCGACGCGGCGCGCGACGTGCTCTACCACTGGTTCGACGAGCCGGTCCTCAGCCGGGTCGTCGCCGAGACCGAGGCGGAGATGCGCGCCCACCTCGCCGAACTCGCCGCCAAGCCGGGCGGACCCGAACGCGCCGACCGGATCGGCAGGCTCGTCTGGTGCCCCCAGCCCATGCGCTCGCTGCTGCTCGGCGCCTGGCTCGGCGCGGGGGCCGACGCGGACCCGGTCGGGACGGCGTTCCACCGGGCGGTGCTCGAGACCTACCTGCGGCGGTTCTACCGGATGCGGGACCTGCACGGGCTGGGCTTCGCCACCCGCGACGGGTTGGACCTCGGCTACGCCCAGTACGAGCACGACGACCTGCAGATCCATGTCACCGTCGGCTACCTACCGGTGGACGACCTCCCGACGGCATCCCGCGTCATCGCTCGGCACCTCGCCGAGAACGCCCGCGACCGGGACGTCGTCCTCGACCTCGTGATGTGGCGTCCGGGTCCACGGCCAGAGGTGGCGGTGACTGCCAAGGAGGCCGCCGACCTGCTCGCCGAGTGCGACTTCGGTCGGCCCCTGCACCGGATCGACCTCACCATCACCTGGCTCGAGGGCGGTGGGCCGGAGCGGGGCCGCACCCAGCACGTGACCTTCCGCTCGGATCCATCCGGTTCCGGCTTCGTGGAGGACACGATCTACCGCAACCTCCACCCGATGCTGGGCAAGCGCCTCGACCTGTGGCGGCTGTCGAACTTCGAGCTCACCCGGCTCCCCTCCCCCGAGGACGTCTACGTCTTCGACGGCGTTGCCAAGGACAACCCTCGAGACCACCGGCTCTTCGCCCTCGCCGAGGTCCGCGACCTCACCGCCGTCCACGACCCGGACACCGGCCGCGTCACCTATCCGCGGCTCGGGCGCAGCGGCCTCGCAGCCCTCGCAGCCCTGCGCAGTGCCATGGCCCGCTACCCCGCCCGCGAGCGGCCGACCGCGAACCGGCTCGTCGTCTGGGTGCGACCCCCGTGGAACATCCCTCGGGACGAGTGGCACGACCTCGCGATGACCTACGAGGGCCTGGCCCGCGGCGCCAGCCTGGAGAAGGTCGTCCTGCACGTCACCGTCCCGGACACCGACGACCTGGGCCAGCAGGTGCTCACGGACCGGATCGTCGTCCTCGAAGGGCTCGGCGCCGGTGGACCGACGATCCGGATGCAGGAGCCCGGGCCGAACCCCGTCCGACCCTTGACGCCGTACGCGCAGAAGGTGCTCACCGCGGCCCGCTTCGGCAGCCCCTACCCCTACGAGATCGTCCGGATGCTCACTCCGGCCGAGGGCGACGCCTCGCCCTTCCCGCCGGGCAGCTTCCAGGAGCTCGACCTCGGCGCCGACGACGACCTCGTGCCGGTCGACCGGTTGCCGGGGGGCAACACGGCGCACCTCGTCGTCGGGCTGCTCACCAGTCGCACCGGCGTGCACCCCGACGGCCTGACCCGGGTGGCCCTCCTGGCGGACCCCACCCAAGGCCTGGGCAACCTGGCCGAGCCCGAGTGCCGGCGGGTCAATGCCGCGCTCGCCCTCGCGCTCGACCGCGGCATCCCGGTGGAGTGGTACGCCGTGTCGTCCGGCGCGCTCATCGCCCTGGACTCCGGCACGGAGAACATGGACTGGATCGCGCTGACCCTGCGCCGGCTCATCGAGTACACGCAGGCGGGCGGCGAGGTGAACATCGTCATCACGGGGATCACCGTCGGCGGACAGCCGTACTGGAACGCGGAGGCGACGATGCTCATGCACACCAAGGGCATCCTGGTCATGACCCCGGCGAGCACGATGGTCCTGACCGGCAAGCAGGCCCTCGACTTCTCCGGTGCGGTATCGGCGGACGACAACCAGGGCATCGGCGGCTTCGACCGGATCATGGGGCCGAACGGGCAGGCCCAGTACTGGGCGCCCAGCTTCCCGGAGGCGTGCGCGCTGCTGCTTCGGCACTACGACTTCACCTACGCCGTGCCGGGCGAGCGCTTCCCTCGACGTCGGCCGACGAACGACCCGGTGGATCGTGACGTGCGCACCTCCCCGCACGCGCGCCTGCCCGAGTCGGGGTTCACGACGGTGGGCGACGTCTTCGACGCCGGCACCAACCCCGAGCGCAAGCTGCCGTTCGACATGCGGTCGGTGATGCGCGCCGTCGCCGACCAGGACGTCGAACCCCTCGAGCGATGGCGCCAGTGGCAGGACGCCGACACGGCGATCGTGTGGGACGCCACCGTCGGCGGCATCCCGGTGTGCATGATCGGCATCGAGTCGCACACGGTTCGGCGCGCGGGGTTCGTCCCCTCCTACGGCCCCCCCTCATGGACGTCGGGCACGCTCTTCCCACAGTCCTCGCGTAAGGTCGCCCGGGCGGTCAACGCGGCGAGCGGGAACCGCCCGCTGGTCGTGCTCGCCAACCTGTCGGGTTTCGACGGGTCGCCGGAGTCGATGCGGCAATGGCAGCTCGAGTACGGCGCCGAGATCGGCCGTGGGGTGACGAACTTCGAGGGTCCCATCGTCTTCGTCGTCGTCTCGCGGTACCACGGCGGTGCCTTCGTGGTGTTCTCAAAGGCCCTCACCGAGACGATGGAGATCGCTGCGGTGGAGGGGTCCTTCGCCTCGGTGATCGGCGGTGCCCCGGCCGCCGCGACCGTGTTCGCCCGTGAGGTCAAGCGGCGGGTCGAGCGCGACCCGAGGGTCGAGAGCGCCCGAGCGGAGGCGGCGTCGGCAGGCGGTCCTCAGGCGGCCGCGCTCAGGGCCAGAGCGGCCAGGGTCGTGGAGGAGGTGCGCTCGCAGAAGCTGCACGACGTCGCCGACGAGTTCGACGCCATCCACACCATCGAGCGCGCCCTGCGAGTCGGGTCGGTGGACCGCATCATCCCGGCGTCGACGCTGCGCCCGTACGTCGTCGATGCGCTCGAGCGGGGCATGTCGCGCACCCCGGA
>JADGOR010000170.1 GCA_017882855.1 Cellulomonas sp.
CGAGCCGGCGTGGCTGGACCACCGCCCGCAGACCGCTGTTCGTCCGACTGGGGCCACGCCGTCGGGCTCGGGCAGGCGCGGGGCGAGGATCCCCACGAGCTGCGCCGCGGTCGTCGCCGACACGATGGAGGCGCGATCGCTTGCGGGTCACACTTGGCCAGCCCCGAGGGTGTCCGCGGGGGCTGCAGCGGGGCTCGACTCAAGGATCGACGTCAGCCGCGCGAGGTTCGCGACGACGTCCCGGCCGAGCGCCCGGGCGACCAGCGGCTCCGCCACGGACATGATCCCTGAGACGTCCATCTCGATCGTCGCCGTGAGGCGGGTACCCTCCGGCATCGCCGTCACTGCGTAGGAGGCCAGGAGCCGGGGTCCTGATGTGGTGCGAAACGCGACCTGCTTCCCGGGTTCGAAGGCGACGTACTCGTTCTCACCGGTCATCCGCCTGCCCATGAGCGTGCGGGTGAACGTGTGCCTGGTGCCGACTCCCGGCGGACCATCGGTGAGCCGCCGGACCTCCACGATCCCGGACTGCCATCGGGCTGCGTTCGTCTGGTCCGCGACGAACGCGAAGACCTCGTGGCTCGGTCGATGGACGACGGTGCTCTTCTCCACCCTGATCACCACGAGCCTCCTTGCTGTTGCGCGTCTCTAGAGTCACACTCTAGTCGTGAGATCGCGTAATCTGGGCCCGACCATGGAAACTGTCAAGTCCTCGACCCAGTCGGGACCAACCGGACGCCGGCGCGCCCGCGCGACGCGGTCGCGCATCACGAAGGCAGCGGCGGTGCTCTTCAGTGAGCGTGGCTATACCCGGACCACCATGGCCGACATCGCCGCTGCCGCTGGTGTCGCCGTGCAGACCGTCTACTTCGTGTTTCACACGAAGACCGAGGTCCTCGACAGCGCATACAGCCTGGCCGTCATGGGCGAGGACGACCCGGCCGTGCCGCAGGATCAGCCGTGGTACAGGCAGGCCGTCGCCGAGCCTGACGTCTCGATCGCCTTGCACCTCGTAGTCGACGGGGTGAGCGAGATCCTTCGTCGCGTCGCGCCGCTTGACTTCGCGGTACGGACCGCGGCTGCCGCCGATCCTGACGCGTCCGCTTTCCTAGCCAGAAACGAGGGGATGCGGGCGGACGGCTACCGCGAGATGGTGGCGTTTCTCAGCCGCAAGTGCCCCCCGCGCGAGAACCTCACCGAGGCGCGTGCGACGGACTTAATGCTGTTCCTCGCCAGCCCAGGGGCGTACCGGGCACTCGTGCTCGAGCGCGGCTGGACACACGCGGAATGGGTCGCCTGGACGAGCGGCGCGCTGGCCCAGCAGCTATTCGAAGGGGACGGCCGACCCGCGGCTCTGCGCGGGTCGGGCTTCAGCTCTTCGCGCGACCCTGATGGCGGCGAGATTCAGCACGAACGCGAATGATCGCGTTCCTCGGCCAGGCCTTCGTCGCGGCCCTCGACGGGCGATCCGGTTGGGGCTGACCCAACACCTGTCGAGCAAGTCCGCTACTCGTTCGTCCGGGCCATGTCCTCCGGCTCCGGCAGCCGCGGGGCCAGGATCCACACGAGCTGTGCCGTCGTCGTCGCCCCCACCTTGGACCGCGCGTTCGCCAGGTGGTGCTTCACGGTCGAGTGCGACAGGCCGAGTCGGTGGGCGGCCGCCTTCTCCGACCCGGCGACGAGGACCGCGGCGACCAATCCCCCACGAGTCGCGATTACTCCGCCGTGATGAAGCCCACGATGGCGTCGACGAGGCCGTCGGCAAGCGCGTGGTTGTCGTCGGCGTAGCCGGCGACGATCTCGCTCTGGCTGATCGTCGACGGCGCCCGCGTCTCCGACTTGTAGACGTGGTTGGCGTTGGCGATCGTCACGCGCGTCTTGTTGTTCACGCCGCTCCCCAGGCCCGCGAAGATCTGGTCCGCATCGGACCCGGGCACCTGGGCGTCGTTGGCAGCCGAAACCACGAGGGCGCGACCGCGATAGGCGTGCAGCGCCGCGAGCGGCTCCGCGAGGATCAGTTCGCGTGCGACCTTCTGTTGCAGCGGGTCGTGCGTCGCCTGCCACAGGCCCGCGGCCTCGGGGAGCGCGGACAGGTCGGGCGCCGGTGCGTCTGGCGCCAGCATCGCCGCGCGGAAGTCCCCGAGCGCGTTGTCCACGACGGCCGCGTCGCTCCCCGCTTTGATGCGCATCGCCCGGATCTGCTCGATCGCTGTCTCCAGGAGCGAGCGCGAGGGCCCGGACAGGCTGATGAGGCCGCCGAAGCGCCGGTCCGTCTGCTTCGCGATGGCCGCCGACGAGGCGTGGATCGATCCTTCGCTGTGGCCGAGCAGGAAGACCTCGCCGCACCGGTCCCGATCCGCGAGCTCGTAGAACGCGGCCTCGGCTTCGTCGACGTAGTGGGCCAGCGACAGCACCTCGAGCATCTTCAGGTCCGCCGGCGCGCTGCTCTTCGGCATGTTGACGCCGGAGCCAACTTTGTCGAAGCGGATCGATCCGACGCCGCGCGCCTGTAACTCAAGCGCGAGCTGCGCGCCGCTGCCGTTCTGGCCGGGCAGGAGCGGCGACGTCCAGTTGCGGTCGGTCGGCCCGCTCCCGGCGAAGAAGACGACGCACGGCGCGGCGCCGTCGCCCGCCGGCAAGGCGATCGTCGAGGGCAGCGTGTAGCCGGGCTTGCTGATGACGAGGTCCTCGTTCACCGCGGGGTGCTTCATGCCTGGTCCCGCGAGAGAGCGCGGCCGAGCCACGACACAATCAGCATGCTGAAAACCTTACAGCACCCCGCTTGAGAGACGAACCCGCCAGGCCGGAGGCGTCCGAGGTGTCGGACGCCGCGGGATCCTTGGTGCCGGTGCTCGCGAACAGGAGTCGCCTCACGGAATCGGCCGTGTCCGGTCCCGCCCGTGAGCCGGTCCTTTACACCGCCGACGGGCTGCAGTACGATCCGTGTGATCGATACCACGCATGGTCTTGCCGACTTGCGGATCGGTGAGGGACCGAGGTTGTCCGGCCTGTCGGGTCGCCGCCGGCGCCGGTGTTCGCTGCCAGGGAGATACCATGAACGCGAATCGGCGCCCCACTCGCATAACGGCCCTGCTTGCGACAGCTGCGCTCGTGCTCACAGCGTGTTCGGGCAGTAGCTCGCCTTCGCCA
>JADGOR010000171.1 GCA_017882855.1 Cellulomonas sp.
CGCGAAGCGCTCGAACGCCAGGGAGTCGAGCTCGTCTCGACGCAGGCCCAGGTCGCCGAAGCCCGGGATGCCACCGAGCGCTGGGTCGCGCAGCTGGAAGCGGCACAACGGGCCGCGGCCCGAATGAGCGGCCAGCCGACCGTGGAAGCGGTGGCGCAGGCCGTCGCCGACGAGACGCGCGCGATCGTCGACTACCACAACTGCCGCGTCTACCTGGTGGAGCCGAACGACGACATGACGCCGGTCATCGCCGCCGGCCGGATCGGCTACTACGAGAAGATCCCGCTCGACCTCCTGCGAACCCGGGTCGGCGAGGGGTTCTCGGGCTGGGTTGCCCAGCACGGGACCCCGCTCCTGATCCCCGACGCGAACGCGGATCCGCGCGGCTTCACGATCCCGGGGACCGACGACGTGGACGAGTCGATGCTGGTCGTCCCCATGCGCTACGACGACCGCGTGATCGGGGTGATCGCGCTCTCGAAGCTCGGCCTGCGCCAGTTCGACGTCGGCCACCTCCGGCTGCTCTCGATCCTCGCCGACCACGCTGCGACCGCCGTGGAGAGTGCGCGCGCGCTCAGCCGCGCCCACGTTCTCGCGGACGAGCTTCGCGCGCTCGCGGAGATGGGCTCGGCGCTGTCAGAAAGCCTGGATCCGCTCGAGGTCGCGGACGTGGTCGCGCGCCACATGGGCCGCGCGGCCGGCGTGGACCAGTGCGCGATCAGCATCTGGGATCGGGCCGGCGACCGGCTGCTGACCTCGGGGTACTGGCCGCCCCAGAAGCTGGCCGACCAGGAGCCGTTCTTCCCGCTCGCCGGGTATCCCGCGACGCGACACGTCCTCGACGCCCAGGAGACCGTGCAGGTGGACGTCGATGACCCCGGGGCGGACGCCGCGGAGGCGGCCCTGTTGCGGCGCGACCGCCACCACGGCCTGGTCATGCTCCCGCTCGTCGTCAAGGGCGAGACGCTCGGCCTCGTCGAGCTCTTCATCGACCGGCCGATCGCGCTGGCAGAGCGTCGCCTCGACCTGGCCCAGATGATGGCGACCGAGGCGGCGATGGCGCTGGGGAATGCCCAGGCATACGTGACGGCCCGCGCGCTCGCGGATCGCGACCCGCTCACCGGGTTCTTCAATCACCGCTATCTCCACGAGCGGCTGGCCGAGGAGATCCTCCGGGCGCAGCGCTCCCGCGAGCCGCTCGCGGTGCTCATGCTCGACCTCGACGACTTCAAGCTCGTCAACGACACGCTGGGTCACCTGTTCGGCGACGAGATCCTGCGCTGGACCGCCGAGCAGATCCGGGCCGGGATTCGCGCCAACGACATCCCGACGCGCTACGGCGGCGACGAGTTTGCGGTGATCCTGCCCGCGACCACGGCCGACGAGGCATGCCTCGTCGGCGAGCGGATCCTCGGAACGCTCGCCGACAACCCGTACGCAGCCCAGGACCATGGGCCGATCCCCGTGACCGCGTCGATCGGCACTGCCGCGTTCCCGGCCCAGGGCCGGACGCCCCGGGAGCTGATCGCCGCAGCGGACCTGGCGCTCTACCGCGTGAAGGCCGACGGCGGCGCGGCGGTGGACGCCGGCTCGACGCGGGACGCTGGGGTCGCGGCGCTCGCTGGGTCCAGGGGCGCTCGGGGCAGCGGCGGGCACTCGGCGCTGGTGGCCGACGCGGTCTGATCTCGGTCGACCCCGGGACCATCGGAGCATCGACCCGGACGAAGGTACTGCCCAACAACCGCCGTCAGTACTGCGCCGGGGGCTGGCGGGCGCGGGGTGATCGCGCCATCCTTGCAGGGTCGTGAGCTTCCTCCGTCGCATCCGGCCTGACTACGACAGCGCGAACCCGCTCGCGCGACGCGTCTGGCGTCTGCGGTGGCTCCTCGCGGCGTTCTCGACCCTGCTTGGGCTCCTGCTGCTCTATCGACTCGCGACGCTCGACCGACCCATCGACCTCGTGATCGTTAGCCTGTTGCCGCTGGTGGCCGCAGCCGAGCTCATGAGCTGGTACGCAGTCGAGGCGCGCGAGGGACGCCGCAGCGCCGCAGCCGAGGACATGGCCCGGATTCTCCACGACTTCTCGCGAGCCGAGTCGCCGGACGGGATCGTCGACGCGATCCTCGCGGAGGTGGCGCGCGGCACCGGCGCCGACCACCTGGTCGTGGTCCAGCGGCGACCCGGGACCCCGATTCTCGACGCGACGCTGATCGCGACACGACCGGGCGGGCAGTCGTCGTCGGCGTTCCTGCCGGCGGCGGACCTCGAGCCGGATCCGCCACCGGGGCCGCTGCTCGAGCGGCGCGCACGACATCGGAACGGAAACGAGACCGAAGCGTCGATCCCCTTCGGGGTCGGAGTCGAGACGGCCGGACGCGACTCGGTGGCAGCCCACTCGATGACGGACGGCTCGGCGTGGACTCGCACCGGCGCGGCTGATGCAAGTGGGGCCGAAGCCGGTGAGGTCGACGCAGGTGGGTTCGACATCAGGGGCGCCGAGATGCGGGACGCCGATGAGCGAGGCACCACCGCCAGGTCGGTCGATGCCCCGGACGACGTGACGGTCGGTGTCGCCGTGGGCCCCGGCCGGGGGCCCGCGCTCGCGGCTAACGAGACGCCCGAGGATGTGCGTGCTGCCCGGGCCTCGCTGCGCGGCCAACCGGACCCGGCCGCGGCTGCGGCGGCGGTGGCCGCCCGCGTCGAGATTCGCGTCCGGCGCACCTTTGGCATCTCGCACACGCTCGCGGTCCCGCTCGTGGCGCGAGAGGAGATCCTGGGCGTCATCGTGATCTCACGTCGTCGGCCCGGCGCCTGGCCGGAGGGTGCGCGCCGAATCCTCGACGTCGCGGCCGTGGAGGCCGCCACTGCGCTCGCCCGCGTCCACTCGCTCCGCGACGCGCAGACGCGCGCGTCCACCGATCCGCTCACCGGGCTGCCGAACCGGCGCTACTTCGAGGAGTATGTCGAGCTGCTGGGGCGCGGCCGTCGTGCCGAGGATGCGCTCGGGATCCTGATGGTGGACGTGGATCGCTTCAAGATCCTCAACGATCGGCATGGCCACGCGATCGGCGACGTCGTGCTCCGCGCCATCGGCCGGACGATCGCCACGACCGTCCGGGACCTCGACGTCCCCGCGC
>JADGOR010000172.1 GCA_017882855.1 Cellulomonas sp.
GTGCCCGAAGGTGCTCGTCGAGGAACTCGAACCATGCAGGTCGCGTATCCACCGGTACCATACGGGCCTCCCAGATCGTGCTTACCTCACTTCGTTCTCCCGGAGGGAGCGATGAACACGTTCCGCCTCCAACCCATGGGACCGTTCTCCCTCGCCAACGAGCGACGCTTCTTCGGAGACTGGCTGAGCGTGCCCTCCGTCCCCGACGCGGTCGCAATGGCGTTCCCGGTCGAGGGCTGGCGTGGGTCGGCGGCCGTCGTGCTCCGTCAGGGGGACGGCGGCGCGGTCGAGGGGACGGTCGTCACGACCGGCGACGCGCAGCCGGAACACGCGTGGGCACAGGCCCTGGAAACCTTCTCGCTCGACGTGGACGGGGCTGCATTTCCCGAGGTCGGGACCCGCGACCCAGTGATCGGCGATCTGCAAGCCCGCTACGGATCGCTCCGGCCGGTCTGCTTCCACAGCCCCTACGAGGCGGCGGTCAACTTCGTGGTTGGGCAGCGCATCTCGATGCGGCAGGCGCATGCCCTGCGGGCCCGTCTCGCACTCGAAGTCGGCGACTCGCTCGAACTTGCCGGGCAGACCGTCCATGCGTTCCCTCGCCCGGAGCAATTGGCCGCCCTCGGCACGTTCCCGGGGCTGCCAGATGAGAAGCTCAGCAGGCTCCGTGGCATCGCGCAGGCGGCCGACGAGGGGAGGCTCGATCGAGCGCGCCTGCGGGCCCTCCCGGTGTCTGACGCGCTGACCGAACTGCAAGGGCTGCGGGGCGTGGGCCCATTCGCCGCGCAGGGCATCCTGCACCGCGGAGCCGGGCTCGTCGACGAGGTGACCGACGACGAGGTGACCCGGGAGGCGGTGATGCTCGCCTACCGATTGCCCGCACGACCCACGCATGCCGACGTTCTCGCAAGAGCCGAGGCCTGGCGACCCTTCCGCATGTGGGCGACGGTGCTCCTGCACGTGTGGCTGCGCCGTGAACGCGGCGGACCGACGCGCCCGCCGGGTCGCTCCGGCCAGGCCCGGGCTCGGGCGGAGGGCGGTACAGCGGCCTGATCCGACGCGATCCCCGCCACGATCTTGCCATCGTGCTGCACGTTTCCGCCCGGGGGCGAAGCCGACCGCTGGCCGTGGGCGCCGCAGGTACATCTGGGTGCTTGCCGGGTCCCTCTTTGGGGCCGACGATGTGAGCCTCGTCCACGTTTGAGGAATCATCCACGGCATGCACAACCAGGGTGGGGCCAGAGCCAGGCTTTCGGCTGGGGCCATCGTGCTCGCATATGTCTTCAGCGCGGTCCTCTGGATCACGCTGAGCGATCGGGTGCTCGGCGCCCTCGTCAGCGATCCTGCGACGCTCGTCACGCTCTCCACGCTCAAGGGCTGGGGCTTCGTGGCGGTGACCGGCTCGATCCTGGCCCTCTTGCTCGGCCGCTACGAGGTCCAGAGGGCCCGCCAGACAGCCGAGCTCGAGGCACGCGAGAGCCGCTTCCGGCTCCTTGCAGAGCATGCCCAGGATGTGATCTCGCGCTACCGCGTTCTCCCGACCCCGGCCTTCGAGTACGTGAGCCCGTCGGTCGAGACCGTGCTGGGCTACCCGCCGGCCGCGTTCTACGCGGACCCCGGCCTGATGGCGAAGC
Organism: Cellulomonas sp.; assembly: GCA_017882855.1. Classification (GTDB taxonomy): domain Bacteria; phylum Actinomycetota; class Actinomycetes; order Actinomycetales; family Cellulomonadaceae; genus JADGOR01. The sequence continues at coordinate 1,635 of JADGOR010000172.1, forward strand.
TCGTCCACCCCGCTGACCGCCACCTTCTCGAACCCGAGCCGGGCGCGCCACAGGCGGCGGCCACGGTCGTCATTCGGCTGGAACACGCGGACGGCCACTGGGTGTGGCTCGAGCAGCGGAGCACGCCGGTCCTCGATGCGACGGGCGCGCTCGTGGCGGTCGAGGGCGCCGCCCGGGATGTGAGCGATCGTCAGCGCGCCGAGGCGACCGTCGCGAGGCTCAACCGGGTCCTCCGCACCCTCAGCGCCGCGAACGCCGCGCTCGTGCGGGCAGGCAGCGAGGTCGAACTCTTGGAGAGCATCTGCTGCGTTGTCGTCGAGGAGGGTGCCTACCGCTACGCGTGGGTCGGCTACCGCGAAGACGACGACGCCGGGACGGTTCGGCCCGTAGCCTCCGCCGGCTACAGCCCCGGCTACGAGGTGGGCCAGGACGTGACCTGGCATGCGACCGAGCGCGGGCTGGGGCCCGTGGGAACCTCGGTGCGCGAGGGCCGCACGGTGGTCCTGCCAGACATCGCCACCGACCCCACCTATGCGCCCTGGCGAGAGTCAGCGCGCGCCCTTGGTTATGTCTCGGGTGCTGCGATTCCCCTGTGCGAGGGGAGCCGGGCATTCGGCGCCCTCGTTACGTACTCGGACGAGCGCGACGCGTTCGGGGCCGAGGAGGTCGCGCTCCTCGAGGAGCTCGCGGCAGACCTCGCCTACGGCGTCGGCACGCTCAGGGCGCGCGCGATCCGCGATGCCGGCGAGGCCGAGCGCACGCGTCTCGCCACCGCCGTCGAGCAGACCGCCGAGTCGGTCGTAATCACCGACCAGGCCGCCACCATCGTCTACGTCAACCCCGCATTCGAGCGGACCACCGGCTACGCGTCCGCCGAGGTGATCGGCAAGAACCCGCGGATCCTCCAGAGCGGTCTGCTGCCCCGCGCCTTCTACGCCGACATGTGGTCGACGCTCAGCGCCGGGTCGACTTGGTCGGGTGAACTCGTCAACCGCCGTAAAGACGGGACCACGTACATCGAGGAGGCCTTGATCACGCCAGTCATCGATGCCCACGGTGCCGTGGGTTCCTTCGTCGCGGTTCAGCGCGATGTCACCCATGAGCGGGCACTCGAGGCCCGAGAAGTTCGCCGCGGCCGCGAGCGGGCCCTCATCGCGGATGCCCTCGCGGCGCTGCAACCGCTCGATACCGCCGAACAGACGGCTGAGGCGATCTGCCGCCGCGTTATCGAGTTGCCGGAGATCGCGATGGCATCACTCTTGATCCTGGAGCCCGACGGCAGCGCGCTGCCCCTGGCCATGATGGTCGACGACGGGCGGGAGCTCGAACGCAAGAGCCTCGGCACCAAGCGGAGCGCGCAACTCCGCGCGCGCGCCGAGCAGGGTCCCTGGGTCCAGGCCTGGGCAGCGCGACCTGGCCATCCGTACTTGGCCGATCACGTGGCCATCGGCCTGCGCGGCCAGGCGTATGCGCCGGTCCGCTCGGGAACGACCCTCATCGG
>JADGOR010000173.1 GCA_017882855.1 Cellulomonas sp.
GACCGGCTGGCCCTGGAACTTGATGGAGTAGCCCAGGTCGCCCTGCAGCGTGGAGCCGACGAACGCCACGAGCTGGTCGGGGATCAGCGGCTTGTCGAGGCCCCAGCGTGCCCTGGCCGCATCCCGCTGCTCGACCGTCACGTTCGGGTTGCGCGGGTTCACCCGGTCCGGCGAGCCCGGCATCATGCGGAAGAGGAGGAAGTTGAGGAGGACGATCATCAGGATCGTGAAGATCGCCTGCGCCGACTGCCGGGCGAGGTAGCGCGCGTTCACCGGCAGAGCTCCGCGCCCGTTGCGTCGCCGAGGGGCGCGGTCGGGCGCGCGCCCCCGGGGTTGCGGCGGAGGGTCGCCGTGCGACCCTCCGCCGTGGCGGTCATGCGGTCGTGGCCGCTGTCGTCGCGGTGGCTACTCTTCGTCGCCCGGTGTCGCCCGCCGGCGACGCATGACGACCATGAGGACGCCGCCGGCGACGACGAGGACCGCGACCAGGATCACGACGTAGAGGACGGTGTTGTCGCCCGCCCCGCCAGCCGGAGCGGTGGTCCCTCCAGTTGCCGAGGGCGCGGCCGACGCGACCGGGGTCGGGGACGCCCCGGGCGCGGTCGTGATTGCCGGCGTGGGCGACGGCACGGCCGTGGCGTCCGTGAGCAGGGTGTACTGGAGGGTGCCGTACGTGAAGAGCGGCGTCCCGTTCGCCAGCGGCTGGTTCTGCCAGCCGCCGAAGTGGTCGGTGCGGTAGGCCGCCAGGTTCGCGTCGTAGTACAGGATGTCGTAGACCGCCTGGTCGTAGATGAGGTTCTGCATCTGGGCCAGGATCGTCTTGCGCGCGTCCGCAGTGGCGGCCGCGTTCTGCGAGTCGTACATCTTGTCGAACGCCGGGTTGCAGTACTGGCTGTCCGACGACGAGCCGATCGCGTCGCAGCGGAAGATCTGGAGCAGGGCGTTCGGGTCCGGGTTCCCCGACCAGCCCCACAGCTCGATGTCGTAGTTGGCCTTGAAGTCCTTGCCCGCCTCCGGCGGGAGGACGATGTTGCCCAGCGTCGCCGAGTCGTACTGCTGGGCGGTCACCTTGATCCCGAGCTGGCCGTACCAGTCCTTCACGAACTGGGCGGCCTTCGCGTAGGTGTCCTTAGTGTTCGGATAGTCCAGCCGGAGGCTGATGGGCTTGCCTTCCTTGTCCAGGCGCTGCCCCTGGCCGTCCAGCTTGTACCCGGCCGCGTCCAGCTTCTGCTTGGCCATCTCGACATCGAAGGTTCGCGGATGGTCGGGCTCGACGTGCCATGCGCCGAGGACCGGCGGCACGATCGTCGTGCCGACCTCGCCGTAGCCACCCAGGACGCGATCGACCAGGGTCTTCTTGTCCACGGCATAGCCCAGCGCGTCCCTGAACGCAGGATCCCAGAGGGCCTTCGTGGAGGGACCGATCCCCGGCGTCAGGGTGCCCTTCGAGGCACCGTACTCGTTGAAGGCAAGCTGGCTCCAGCCGTTCGAGCTGCCGACGACCGTCTTGACGTTCGGCTGGCTCTCGAGCGCCTTGAGCTGCTCGGGCGTCGCGTCGCGGGCGTAGTCGATCTCGCCCGCCTTGAGCGCCTGGACCATGGTGTCGGCGCCCTTGAAGAACTGGATCACGACCTCGTCGGCGGCGCCCTGCTTGCCCCAGTAGTCCGGGTTCCGGACGAAGCGGACGAACTGGCTCGTCTTCCACTCCGCGGCCGTATACGGGCCGGATCCGACCAGCGGCGCCACGAACTTGGCGTCGCCGATCGTCTTGTAGGTCTCCTTGCCCCAGACATGCTTCGGGATGATCGGCAGGTAGACCTGGAGGACGCGATCGGAGGGATCCGTCGTGGTTGCGATCATCGTCTGGTCGTCCGGGCAGCTGACCGCGGTGACTCCCGCGTCCTTCAGGCTCGGGTCGAGGTAGCCGGCCCCGATGTTCGCACCGTCCTTGATCGCTGCAACGGCCAGGCCCCACGAGAAGCACGCGTCGGCGGAGGTCGCGGGCTGGCCGTCGGACCACTTCATGCCGGTCCGGATGTGGAACGTCCACGACTTGCCGTCGGCCGCGCGGGTCCACGAATCCGCGAAGCCGGGGACCGGCTCGAGGTTCGGCCCGAAGTCCACGAGCAGGTTGTAGGTGAGCTGGAAGGCCTCGTACCCGCTGACCAGGAGCGTCTGGTACGGGTTCAGCGCGTCGAGGTCCTGGGTTGTCCCCACGCGCAGGACAAGGGGATTGGCGGCCCGCGCAGGCAGCGCGGACGACGGCACGAGGAGCGCGGCGGCGAGCGCCAGGGCAGACCCCAGGCGGATCGCACGGTGGACAGCGGACGGTCGCATGCTGGCTCCTTCCTTGGGAGCCGCCGCCCCACGCGGTGGCACCCCTCCCGGTTCCGGCCCTCCTCCGGCAATGGCCCAATGCGAATGGCGTGCGTCGGGACGGTCTCCGAGACAGCCCGTTGCTCGTCCCGATAATGCGCGCTTCCGGACGCCCGGGTTCGTCCTGCTCACCGGTCGTTCGTCCTGCTCACCGGTCCAGGGCTTCGAGGACGGGCGCGAGCGCATCGAGGGACGCGAGCGTGATGGGGTCGACCACGAGCTGCACGTGCGAGATGCCCTGGGCCGCGAAGGTTCGCAGGACGCCGGCGATCTCGTCCGGGCCGCCCGCGACGGGCGGGATCGGCGGTCGGCCGGCCTCGCCCATGAGCCGTCCCGACCCGCCGGGAAGGCGGACCTGCACCGCGAGGGTTCGCGCGACGGAGGCTGGATCGCGGCCCGCGTCGAGGCACGCCGCGTCGACCCGATCGCGGAGCGCCGGCACGCCAGCCGGACGATTGCCGAAGGCATCGAACCAGGCGTTCCAGGCGTCGACGTGCGGGATCGTGATCGCGAGCATCCGCTCCCCGGACGAGCCGACCAGGAGGGGCGGTCCTCCCGGACGCGGCCGCGGCGCGAGCTCGCAATCGCGGGCCGTGAAGTAGCTGCCCGAGAAGTCGATCGCCCCGTCGCGGAGGAGCGTCCGCACGATCGTGAACGCCTCCTCGAACCGACTGATCCGGTGGTCGAACGGGAAGCCGAAGGCGCGGAACTCCGTCTCGTTCCATCCCGCCCCGATGCCCACCACCAGGCGACC
>JADGOR010000174.1 GCA_017882855.1 Cellulomonas sp.
TGGCCGGCGCGACGGCGCCTGGTGATCTCGGCGGGCCCGATGTTGCAGACCCCCGGCTGGTATCGCGGTTCGCCTTCGGGCACAGTGAGCTTGTTCGCGGGAGCGAATGCCGGAACAGTCATGAGGTCCTCCTGGGGGCGCCGGGTTGCGGGACCAGGCGGCGCATCGCTCGCATCACCTGGCGCGGGCTCGGCGGCGGCGGGACCGCCGTGGCTCCCTCGCTGCGGAGTCCGTCGAGGTACAGCCCGACGAACCGTCGCCATGCGTTCGGCGCTGCGTCGCCCGCTCCCAGGACGACGCCCGCGTTCGCCATGAGCAGCAGCACGATGTCCTCCGTGGTGACGTCCACCCGCAGCGTTCCCTCGGCCTGCGCGCGCGCGATCAGGCGCACGAGGTGCGCGAAGCCACGCTGTCGGTGATCCTCGAGCGCCTGTGCGCGCGGGAACGTTCTCGTCAGCACGTCCGTGAGCCCGCGGTCTGCGGCCTGCATCGCACAGATCCGCTCGACGTAGGCGCAGAAACCCGACCATCCATCGGGTGCTCCGAGGGCATCCTCGGCGGCCTGGGCATACTCCGCGACCCGTCGCTCGAAGCAGGCTGCGACCAGGTCGTCGCGCGAGGGAAAGCGCCGATAGAGCGTCGCGATGCCAACCCCGGCGTGCTGCGCGACGTCCTCGAGCGGGACCTCGAGGCCATGCTCCGCGAAATCCGCGACCGCGGCCTCGACGATCCGATCGCGGTTGCGCGCGGCGTCGGCACGGAGGGGACGTTCCGAGTCCGGCGAGGGTGTCATGCTGCCCATCCTACAGCAACCGGAGGTATCCCTCCGGTTGTGCTACGCTCCGCCCGACCGCCAACCGGAGACGTGGCTCCGCTTCGACCCGAGGAGCACCGATAAGGGGCATCGCGCGTGGGCTCGGCTCCTGACCGTCGTCATGCTTGCCTGTGGAAGGGGACCGACCGACCATAGAAGGGGGGTCGGCGGCCGATTCCGGTGTCGACTCTCGGCGGACAGAGGAGCGAGGTGGGCAGACTGATGATCCTCCCCAGGATCCGGGATCCGCGGTTCATCACCGTGCGTCGCGGCGGCAGCCTCCAGGACGACGATCATCACCTGCTCGCGATGTGGGCGGCTGACTGTGCGCAGCACGTGCTCCACCACTTCGAGCGGGCACGGCCGAAAGACGACCGTCCAGGACGCGCGATCGACCTCGGGCGCGCCTGGGCGCGGGGCGAGATCACGTGGGCAGAGGCCCGCACGGCGGCCGGCCATGCAAACGCCGCGGCCAGGGACCTGCGTGGGGCAGCACGGCATGCCGCGTACGCTGCCGGCCAGGCCGCGGCGGTGGGCCATGTGGCGGCCCACGAGCTCGGTGCCGCGGCCTACGCGATCAGGGCCGCGCGGGCGGCAGCGCCTGAAGACGAACGCGAGGCGGCTGGCCGCCTGGAGTGCCAGTGGCAGCGCGCCCAGCTCTCCCATGAGATCCGAGAACTTGTGCTCGACGACCAGCGCCTTCGCAACGATCTGTGCTGGTTCGTGTTCGACTGCTGACACCGCCTCGCCGTCCTGGAGCGCGAGGCCGAGGACGACCTGCCCGCGAAGACGTAGCCCTCGGGGGTCTTGGCAACCTGGGCACCCTCAGGCGCGACGCCAGTTGCTCCACGTCCCGGCTCGCGGCTCCGGCTTCGCACCGGTCGCTCCGCTTCCTGGGTGGCCGGTCCATCTGCGATCCCCCCATCCCAGATTCCCGAATGGATGACCGAGCGTCATGACGATGTCGCCTTGTGCGTGCAGAGTCAGGTTTGCCCGAGTGGCCGCCCCAGGCGGTGCGTTGCACCGGCCCGGTCAGGCGTGCGCACACGGACTTCCACCGAGAGGCGGCACACCATGGGAAGCATCGTCACGGTCGTCGTCGTTGTCCTGATCGTGCTCTTCGTCCTGGGCTACTTCGGCCGGGGCCGAATTCGCGGATAGCGTCGTCGAGTCTGCACGGGGACTCGGAACAACGAATGCCGTTCGCCGGCCGGTTCGTCCGTCTCGTGGGCCTGGGCACGTTTCCTGAGACGCGCGGCCTGATCGTCGCGGTCGCCCGCTCGGGGAGCGTCCGGGGCCTTGCCCAGCGTGCCGTCCACGACCGGCCCGGCCTGGTGCGGGACCTCGGAGACATGCACCAGGCCGGGGCGCTGGTCCGCGCCGCGGCCATCCACCCCGCCACCCGCGAGCTCGCCGGGGCAGGCCTCGTGTTCCTTCCCGGCCGGTTCCTCCCGCTGGGCTGGGCAGCGACGTGGGCCGCCCACAAGGCGCTTCGTCGCTATGTCGGCCCGACTGCCGAGGTGCCTCAGCGGGAGGCGTAGGTTCATCGCCGCGACCGTGCCGTGAGCCAGGCTCCGTCGATCCGAACCTGAGCGGTCAGGGGCCCTGCTTCCAGCTATCCGGCAATGGCCCGGATGCCATGATCGCCACGAGCGCATCAAGCGGCATCGGGAGCGAATCAGCCGGAAGTCCGAGGTTGAGCGCGCCGCCCGGGACCGCCGACTGGATGACAGGCGCCGCGACGACACGCCCGTCGAGCATCAGCGCGAAGAACTCGCCGACGTGCGCCGATGAGTACGCGGCGAACAGGCGCGCGCCCTCGCTGGCGAGGCTGATCCCGAGCGCCGGTCCGCCGCTCGCGTCAGCTGTGGCCTGCGCGCCCGCGATCTGGTCGCTCCCGAAGAGCGGCACCTCCTGCGACGGCAGCGGCTCGCCGAGGACTGCCTCCATCGGGCCCGGCTGGGTCGCTGTCCCGTATCCGGCCGGCGGCAGCGGGACGAAGGCGACCTGCCCGGTCGTCGAGAGCACCGCCTTGACGGCCGCTCCGTTGGCGCTCGCGGGGAGTGTGAAGGTGATCGCCTGCCCGGCGGCAGCGGTGAAAGTGCCGACCCCGAGGGTTCGCAGTCGCGCGGAGAGGATGTCCATCGCGCGAGACGTGTCCGTCTTGGAGGGGAGTGTCGCTCCAGGAGAGCGCACCGTGTACTCGACTGGCGGCGCCGGAGTTGGTGTGGGCGAGGAAGGAGCAGCCGCCTGGCAGCCGCACAGGACCAGCAGCGCGGCAACGCCGGCAAGCGGACGTCGGCGGTC
>JADGOR010000175.1 GCA_017882855.1 Cellulomonas sp.
GTTGGCGGCACGAAGGGCGAGTGGACGTACCGGCTGTCGGTCACCGTCCAGTAGCGCAGGGTCCTCGTCCACCCTGGCCCTGCTGACCGTTGGGAGACCATCGATCGATCATCCGGGTCGGCTCGCTCGTTCGGCGCATGAACCGGGACCTCAGCCGCGGCCCATCGTCGTGGCCACGTCGGCCTCGTTGCCCGCCGTGTCGGCAAGCGTCCACCACGACGGCGCGAACTCGTCTCGCACCATGCGGCCGCCCGCGGCGAGCGCCGCGGCGATGCGAGCCTCGGCCTGCTCGTGCGGCACCCAGATCGCCACGTGGATCGCGCCGCCGCCATCCGGCCGCGGTGCATCCATCGACTCGAACCAGAACGATGGCCCGCGACCTCGCGGATCGACGAGGTCCTCGCCGGGATTGTCGCCGCGAGGCTCGTAGCCGAGCACGGCCCGCCAGAACGGCATCACCTCGGCGGTGACCGGCGCGCCCGGGATGACGAGCAGGCTCTGGACCGCGGACACGTCGGCGGACAGGCCCTGCTCCCGTGCAATGCCGGAGATCTGCCGCGCCAGCTCGACATCCGCCTGGCTCATCCCGTAGCAGTCGGTGATCGTGATCAGCCGCACGGTCACGCCGTCGTGCCGCACGTCGATGTCGGGAGGGCGATCGTCGAGGCCGGCCAGCCCGCTGATCGCCTGGACGAGCGTGGCGCTCGCCGCGAAGGATCCCGTTCGGAAGAAGGCGCAGGCTCCATCGCCCACCACGCGCCAATCCTCGACACCCGCTGCCTCGTGGAACTGGCGCGGACTGATCCCGTCGGTCATGCCGAGAATGTAGCGGTTTCCGTGATTGACGAACTGGTCGACCGCCCGTCCCTGGGCTGCTGTCCGAAGGGGATCGACCATCCGCCGTTAGACGAACTTGATCGCGTCCTCCGACTCACCGCCGACGGTCACCCCGAGCCCGATGGGGCACGCGACGCCCGTCCCGTGGTCCGGGCAGTAGCCGTTCGGGTTCTTGTCGAGGTACTGCTGGTGGTACCCCTCGGCGAAGAAGAACGGCCCGGCGGGCGCGATCTCAGTCGTGATGGGACCGAACCCGGCGGCCGTCAGCTGCTCCTGGTACATCGTGCGGGCTGCCTCGGCGCGCGCCAGCTCGTCGGCGTCGGCGACGTAGATCGCGGACCGGTACTGGGTGCCCCGGTCGTTGCCCTGGCGCATTCCCTGCGTCGGGTCGTGCGCCTCCCAGAACGCGCGGAGGAGCGCTTCGAAGGAAACGCGTTCCGGGTCGTAGGCCACCCGGACCACCTCGGCGTGACCGGTCCGGCCGGAGCAGACCTCTTCGTAGGTCGGGTTGGGCGTGACGCCGCCGGCATATCCCACCGCGGTGGTCACGACGCCGGGGATCGACCAGAAGCCCTTCTCGGCGCCCCAGAAGCAGCCCATCGCGAAGGTGACGGTCCGGGTGCCAGCCGGCCAGGGCCCATCGATCGGCGTCCCGAGCACGGTATGGCGTCCGGGCGCCAGGATTGGCTCGACCCGGCCGGGCAGCGCGTCGGCAGGCGAGGGGAGCTGCGACTTGGCAGGATCGGTGAACAGGAAGTCGAGGATGCCCATGGGAACTCCGAGTTGCGGGGACGTCTGTGCCGGATCGTACCCCAGGTGACGTGACGGCCCGATGACGGAGGGCAGGGCAGGCCCCGGGGATGAACCGCCTGGGATCAGGCCGATGGGGCCGTCGCGGGCAGGTGCGCTCCGCCACCCACCGGGGACGAAGGGTCGGCGACGCTTCGGAGCAGGCGCACCGCGAGGATGGCACCGACCGCGCTGGCGACCAGGAAGCCGATGACCGGGCCGACGAGCTCGGCGGGCGTGAACGAGATCCCGGACCAGAGCTGCGCGATCGTCATGGATGTCAACGCCGGCCCGAGCATCAGGGTGATGATCAGGATCGGCGCCGCCACGAGGTACCCGGCGGGTTCGCGCCGGAGGAGCAGAACGCCTGCGGCGAGCGACGCCGGCATCACAACGCCGAGATCCAGGACCCACGTGACCACGGTCGTGTACGTATCGAGGAACGGTGGTGGCGCGGCGGACACGAGCGCAGCGACTGCGGGGACGAGCCAGACGACCACGAACACGCCCGTGAGCACGAAGAGGAAGGCAGCTGTCGCGCGGCGCGGGAACCCGTCGGCGATGCGGGCGTCGAGCACCGTCGCGTCGATCGCGCGCACGGTGAGCACGAGGCCGGCGAGGCTGCAGCCGAGGAGCGCGACGTAGACCAGGAAGAGCTCGTTGTACGCGGCGCCGAGCGCGAGCGACGCGGAGTTGTAAAGGAAGAAGGCGAGCGCGCCGAGAAGCAGCAGCCCGCCGCGGAGGGAGCCCCGCTGATAGCTCACGATGCCGACGCCGAGGAGCGGCACGCCGACGACGAGCGTCACGAGGTCGACCCCACGGAAGCCCGCGGCCGTGATCAGGTTGTCGAAGCGGTACAGGCCATGCCCGTAGATCAGCACGGCGTCGCCGTGGATCGAGACTGTGCTCCACGCGGCTCCCGATCCGTCCCACAGAAGGCCCACGCCGGCCGCGGCGCCGCCAAGGAGCGCCACGGCCGTGGAGAGCAGGATGACCATCTTGTCGACGCGCACGAATGCCTCCAGGGCCCGCGGGGCAGGCGATGCGCGAATCGTTCCGGCGGAGCGCCTGTGCGGACAGCCCCATCCGGCCCGTCGCCGTGGTCCGAATGTCAAGGATCGCGTCGGGTTCCCGTCCGGCGCTCAGTCGCCGAGGCAGGTCCCCACGTGGCGTGCCGCGACGACCCAGCCGTGATCCGGCGGGACCGGCTTGCGCCGCCCGGCGACGTCCTTGATCGGGACGGGTTCGGTCCCGTCGGCGCGGGCGGCGACCATCACGCCGAAGTGGCCTGCCTTGACCAGGTCCGCCGCGGCGCTCCCGAGCCGGGTCGCCAGCAGCCGGTCGACGCCGGAGGGCGTCCCGCCCCGCTGGACGTAGCCAAGGATCGACACGCGAGACTCCAGGCCGGTCAGCGCTTCCAGTTCGGCGGCAAGCCGGAGCGTGTTCCCGCCG
>JADGOR010000028.1 GCA_017882855.1 Cellulomonas sp.
CGGGCGAGGCGGTGGCGGGCGAGCCGGTGGCCGGCGGGGCGGTGGCGGGCGAGCCGGTGGCCGGCGGGGCGGTCGACGTCCTGCTGGCGGGCGGCGCCGCGCAGCAGGTCGCGCTCGTCGCGGACGTCTTGCGTCGGGCGCGCTTCAGCGAGTCGGTGCCGTGGCGCGAGATGGCGGTGGTGGTCCGCTCGGGTGCTCAGCTCGAGGAGCTGCGGCGCGGTCTCTTGAACGCCGGCGTGCCGGTGGACGTCTCCGCCCAGGAGCTGGCCCTGCGGGAGCAACCGGCCGTCCGCCCGGTGCTGGTTGCGGTCAGGGTCGCGCTCGGCGATCAGGCGGCCGATGTGGAGGTCGTCACCGAGCTGTTGGCCTCCCCCGTCGGCGGGCTCGACTCGGTCGGTCTGCGCCGGTTGCGCCGGGCCCTGCGTGCCGAGGAGCTGGCTTCCGGTGGCGGCCGATCCAGCGACGCCCTGCTGACGGAGGCGATCACCGACCCCGCGCGACTGGCCTCTCTCGCCGGACCCGAGGCTCGAGCGGCGCGCGCCGTCGCGAGGGTGCTCGTGGCGGCGCGGGCGGCCCTGGATACTCCGGGTGCCAGCGCGGCCACCGTGCTGTGGGCGGTGTGGCAGGCGACCGGCCTCGGCGAGCCGTGGCGTCGGGCCGCGCTCGCGGGCGGCAGTGCGGGCGCCCGCGCGGATGCCGACCTGGACGCCATCGTCGCCCTGTTCCGCGCGGCGGAGCAGTTCACCGATCGGCTTCCGCTCGCCTCGCCCGCATCGTTCATCGAGTACCTGAGCGGGCAGGACCTGGCCGGTGACACGCTCGCCGCCTCGGCGTCGGCGGGCCCGGCGGTGACCCTGGCCACGGCTGCGGGTGCGGCGGGCCGCGAATGGCACCTCGTCGTCGTCGCCGGGGTGCAGGAGGGCACCTGGCCGGACCTCCGGCTGAGGGACTCGCTGCTCGGCGCGCAGTACCTCGTCGACGTCGTGGCCGGGCGGACCGTTGCCGCCGCGGCGGAGTCCGACGCCGCGGAGACGGCAGCCGAAGCCCGCCGCGCGGTCCTGGCGGACGAGGTGCGTGCGTTCGCCGTCGCGGTCTCCCGGGCCCGGCGGAGGCTCGTCGTGTGCGCCGTCGACGACGCGGACGAGCACCCGTCGCCGCTCGTCCGCCTGGTGGCCGAGGCCGCCGGTGTCGAACCGCGGCTCGCGGCCGTCGAGCGTCCGTTCGACCTCCGCGGCCTGGTCGCGGCGCTGCGCGCCGAGCTCGAGACGGCGTGCGCGCCGGATGCGCCCGCGGCCGGCGGTGGCCCTCAGCTCGCCGGTGGCTCGGACCGGACGGGCCCTCGGCTCGCCGGTCTCCTGGCCGAGCTGGCCCGCGCCGGGGTCCAGGGCGCCGATCCGGCCGAATGGCGCGGCGTGCCCGAGCGCTCCACCGAAGCGCCCCTTTACCCGGACGACGCGCTCGTGCCGGTCTCGCCGTCCTCGCTCGAGACCGCCGCGGTGTGCCCGCTGCGATGGATGCTCGAGTCGTCCGGCGGTCGGCCGGCAGGAAGCTCGGCCCAGAGCCTCGGGATGCTCCTGCACGACATCGCCGAGCGCTTCCCGGCCGGGACCCTCGCGGAGCTGCAGGCCGAGCTGGACCGGCTCTGGCCCGCGCTCGGGATGCCGGACACCTGGTTCGGGCGCCGCCAGAAGGAGCGCGCCGACGCGATGGTCGAGCGCCTCGCCAGCTACTACCGGGAGCATCCTGAGCCGGCCCGGACCGAGGACGTGTTCGACCTCGTGATCGATCGGGCCCGGTTGCGGGGCCGGGTCGACCGCCTCGAGCTCGAGGCGGATGGCGCGGCGCGCGTCGTCGACTTCAAGACCGGCGCTGCGATCACGGCCGCGGAAGCCGCCGCAAACCCGCAGCTCGGTGCTTACCAGCTGGCCGCGGATCATGGCGCGTTCGACGGTGTCACGACGAGCGCGGGCGCTGTCCTGGTCTACCTCGGCCAGGGCGCGACTGCACCCTTGACGCGGCCGCAGCCGCCGCTGAGCGCGGACGGGCTCGGTGCGGAGATGACCGAGCTCCTCTCCGCGGCGGTGCGCGACATGAGCGCCGCGCGCTTCGACGCTCGCGAGAACCCGACCTGCCGCACCTGCCCGGTCCGCCGCAGCTGCCCCGTCCAACCGGAAGGGCAGCAGCCATGAGCCTGACCCGCCGGGCGGGCCGAGCCGCAGCCGAGCTCGCCCGCCTGATCGACCCGGGGAGAATGCCCACCCCGGAGCAGGAAGCCGTGATCGAGGCACCAGCCGAGCCGCTGCGGGTGATCGCAGGCGCCGGGTCGGGCAAGACCGAGACGATGGCGACCCGCGTCCTGTGGCTGCTCGACAACTACGACCTGCGACCCGAGGACGTCCTCTGCCTGACCTTCACCCGCAAGGCGGCGGGCGAGATCGCGGACCGGGTGCGGCGCCACCTCGGCCGGTTGCGTACCGCCGACGCCGCCGCGGGAGTCCAGCCGGGGACCGGGCCGGCTGGGCTCGGCCTGGGTGAGCCGACGATGGCGACGTACAACTCGTACGCGGCCGGCCTGGTCAAGGAGCACGGCTTGCGCCTCGGCGTGGACCCGGATGCGGCGCTGCTCAGCGAGGCCGGTCAGTGGCAGCTGGTCTCCCAGCTGGTCGAGTCCTGGACCGAGGACCTGTCGGTGGACAACGCCGTCAGCACCGTGACGGCAGCCGTCATCTCGCTCGCGAAGGCGTGCCACGAGCACTTGCGGGAGCCGGCCGAGGTCCAGGGCGAGCTCCGCGAGCTCGCTGCTCGGCTCAGGGCGTTGCCGCGCGCCGCTGACGCCACCGCGCCGGACAAGCCGGGCAAGCCGTTTGCCGAGGTGGCGCCGGTGCTCGCCTCGCTGGATGCACGCGCCGAGCTGATGGACCTGGTCCAGGCCTTCCGCCGCGCCAAGCGGGACCGCTCGGTGCTCGACTTCGGCGACCAGGTAGCGATCGCCGCCCGGCTGGCCGCGCTTCCAGCCGTCGCCGAGGCGGAGCGGTCCCGGTACCGCGTCGTGCTGCTCGACGAGTTCCAGGACACCTCCTACGCGCAGCTGCAGCTGCTCGCCCGGTTGTTCGGGTCGGGGCACCCGGTGACCGCCGTCGGAGACCCGAATCAGGCCATCTACGGGTGGCGGGGCGCGTCGGCGGCCGGGATGGACGACTTCGTGGCCGCATTCCGCGGCCCCGACGGAGCCGCGCCTCGCACGTTGACCCTCTCCGTGTCATGGCGGAACCCGGCGTCGATCCTCGAGCTCGCGAACACCGTGGCCGGGCCGCTGCGGACCGATGCGCACCGAGACCTGCCGGTGCTCCGCTCGCGCGAGGCCGAGCTCGGCCTGCCCGAGGTCCCCGCGGTGATCCGGGCCGAGTACGCGTCGACGCTCGAGGAAGAGGCGCGCGTCGTCGTCGACTACCTGCGCGAGCAGTGGTACGAGCCGAACGAGGCGCGGGCCGAGGGCGACCGGCTCGCCGCCGCGGTGCTGTGCCGGACCCGGGCGCAGTTCCGCCCGATCATCGACGCCCTGCGGGACGCGGGTCTGCCGTACGAGGTGGTCGGTCTCGGTGGCCTGCTCGACACCCCGGAGGTCGTCGACCTGGTGGCAGCGCTCGAGGTCGCGCACGACCCGTCGCGCGGCGACTCCTTGATGCGGTTGCTCACCGGCGAGCGGCTCATGCTCGGTGCGGCCGACCTGGCCGCCCTGGGCGAGTGGTCCCGCGAGCTGGCTCACCAGCAGGAGGCGGCCGCGAGCACGACGGCCTCCCGGACCTCGCCGGGCCGTCGGGTCGCGGTCGACTCCGACGTCGCGGACGAACGGAGCCTGGTCGACGCGCTCGACTCGCTGCCGGTCCCGCACTGGCGCAGCCGCAGCGGTCGAGAGCTGAGCGCCACCGGACTGAGCCGGCTGCACGAGCTCGCCGCTACGATCCGGGCGATCCGCAGCCAGACGTACCTGTCGGTGCCCGACGTCGTGCTGGCGGCCGAGCGCCTGCTCGGGCTCGACATCGAGCTGATGGCCCGGCCGCAACGGGACGTGTGGCGGGCCCGCACCCACCTCGACACCCTGGTCAACGTCGCGCACGAGTTCGCGGGGAGCGCGGAGCGGGCGACGCTGGGCGCGTTCCTCTCGTGGCTCGACGCGGCGCGCGATCACGAGCGCGGCCTCGACGTCGCACCAGCCGAGCCGACGCCGGGCTCGCTTCAGATCCTGACGGTCCATGCCGCCAAGGGACTGGAGTGGGACGTCGTCGCGGTCCCGGGTCTGAGTGCGCCGAACTTCCCATCGGTCCGGCCGGTGCCGGCGGAGCCGGGGCAGTTCACCCACACCGGCTGGTTGACCGACCTCGGCGCGCTGCCCGCCCCGATGCGCAGCGATCGCCTCCACCTGGCCGAGTGGCGGTACCGGGACGCGGTGTCACAGCTCGATCTGCGCGCCGCGAAGGCCGCGTATCTCCGCGAGAACGGCACCCACGAGCTGGCCGAGGAACGGCGGTTGATGTACGTCGCGGTGACCCGCTCCAAGCGGGCCCTGCTGCTGACCGGGTCGTGGTGGCGGACCGGGGCGTCCCTGACAACGCCGTCGATCTTCCTCGTCGAGCTGGCCGAGCGGGGCCTGATCGAGGGCGCATCGATGAGCGAGGAGGCTGCCGATCGGGCGAGTGCGGTCGAGTCCCCGCAAGGGGAGCCGCGCGTTGCGGCGTGGCCCACCGAGCCGGCTGGTTCCCCGGCTCGCGATGCCACCGAGCGGGTCCAGCGCGAGTCCGCGCGGATCGCGGCTGCGGGTCTGGTGGCCGAAGCGCTCAGCAGTGGCCCCCCGGTCGAGGCGGCCCACGCTGAACGAGCGCCGGCCGGAGTCATCGCCGGCGAGAGCACCTCGGCCGCATCCCGGCTTGCGCGGTTCGAGGCGGACGCACGCACCCTGCTGGCCGAGCGGAGGCAACGGACCGGGCCGGCGTCGGAGGTGGAGATGCCCGGGCACCTGTCCGCCTCGGCCCTGGTCCGCCTCGCGACCGACGCGCACGCGTTCGCCGAGGACCTCCGTCGGCCGATGCCGCACGAGCCGTCGGTGGCCGCACGGCGCGGCATCGCGTTCCACAGCTGGGTCGAGTCGTTCTACTCGGCGGCGTCGTTGGTCGACGTCGAGGAGCTTCCCGGGGCGGACGACGACGCGATCCGGCTCGATGCTGACCTCGCCGACCTGCAGGCGAGCTTCGTGGCCTCACCGTGGGCCGCGCGGCGCCCGGTCGCGGTCGAGGTGGACGTCGAGACGCCCGTCGGCGCCCATGTCGTGCGGTGCCGGATCGACGCGGTGTTCGAGGACCCGGACGGCGGGTTCGTGGTCGTCGACTGGAAGACGGGACGGCCGGCGCACGATCCGGCCGGCCGGGCGGCGCGGGAGCTGCAGCTCGCGAGCTACCGGCTCGCGTGGTCGCGCTGGCGAGGCGTGCCGCTCGACGGCGTGCGCGCAGCATTTTTCTACGCGGAGACCGGCGAGACGGTGAAACCCGATCGGCTCGCCGGTGCCGCTGAGATCGAGGCGCTCCTGGCTGCCGCGACGGGCGAGAGCGCGGCAGGGAGCCAGACCGGTGGCGCCGTAGGAATTGGTGCTGGGAGCTCGGCAGACGGCTAGCTCGTGATGAGCGCGCCGGCCGTGTACTCCTCGAGATCCGCGAGCATCGCCACGGCGTCGTCGATGATCTCCTCGTTCTCGGTGCGCACCCCGTGCAGCAGCCAGCGCGCGAGCGCCAGCTCACCGGCGAGGCGGGCCCGCTCGGTCAGGTGCGGGTCCGAGAACTCCATCCGGCGCATCGAGTACGCCTCCATGATCGAGTCCACCGCGTCGGGCGGTGCCGCGACCAGCAGCCAGGCGAGGTCGTCCGCGGGGTCGGCGACCTTGGCCTCGGACCAACCGAGGATTCCGGTCACCTCGCTGCCACCGGTCAGGACGTGATCGGCCGTCAGGTCGCCATGGACGACCGTCGGGCGGAACCGCCAGATCGCGACGTTCTCGAGCGCGTTCTCCCAGCGGCGCAGCAGGGAGGCAGGAACCTTGCCCGTCTTCGCGGCCTCGTCCACCTCGCTCAGGCGCCGCTGGCGGTAGGACTCGGCTTCATAGACGGGCAGTCCCGCGTTCTCCACGATCGCGGCGGGCAGCTCGTGGATGGACGCGAGGGCTCGGCCGACGGACGCACTCAGGCCAGGCCCGGGACCGAGCAGGTCGAGCCGGAGCGATTGCCCGGGCAGGCTCTGGTACACCACCGCGCGACCACCCTCCGGAAGATGCGCAAAGCCGGCCGGCGCCGGGACGGCGAACGGCAGTGCATCCTCGTTGAGGGACTGGGCCATCGCTTCGAGCAGCGTGACCTCGGCCTCCAGCGCCGCCCCGGCGAGATCGGTGATCGGTGCCCGCACGTACCAGCGCCGACGCTCGGAGTCGATCACGATCGCGAGGTCGTACTCGGTGCCGACATGCGTGGGTCGGCGCACGTCGAAGACGTCGAGCCCGGGTACCGCGACCGTCGCGAGGGCGGCAAGGGCGAGCGGCGAGCGAGTCACATCCACCAGAGTAAGTGCGGAGCGCGCGAGCGCGCGCTCCACGGCGCGCGTGTCCGCCACCTGGGCGACCCGTACCGTTGGCGACATGACGTGGACCCGGTTGCCGCTGTCTCGCTCGGCGGTGGACCGAGGCGCGGAGCGACGCGGCGATCCGACGCTCATCTCCGGTCTCCTCGGCGACGCGCGGACCCAGGTCCTGATGGTGCGCGGCGCTCTGGTCCCGTTGCGGGGCGGTCCGGTGCTCGATCTCCGGGGGCCGAGCGAGCTCGGCGAGCGGACGGGGGACGTGGTGCGCTGGCTCTACCTCGGCAGCCAGGACGACGTCGGGTATCTGGCGGCGGTGCTTTCCGATGACGCGGCCGCCGACTCCCCAACCGACTCCCCAACCGACGTGGCGGCCGCTGGCGCCGGAGCGGACCGCTGGGCGTTGCTGCGCGACGTCGGCGCCGCGCTGTCCGACCGCGACGCGGGGCTCGCGACGATGGCGGTGGGCCTGGTGGCCTGGCACCGGAGTCTTGCGCACTGCCCCCGCTGTGGTGCCGGACTGCTGGTCGAGGAGTCCGGTTGGTTGTTGCGTTGCCCCCTTGACGCGTCGGCGCACTACCCGCGCACGGATCCCGCCGTGATCGTCGCGCTGGTGGATGCCTCGGACCGGTTGCTCCTCGCGCACGCCACGCAGTGGTCCCCGCTCCGGTTCTCGACTGTCGCGGGATTCGTCGAGCCGGGAGAGTCGGCCGAGCAGGCCGTCCGGCGCGAGGTCGCGGAGGAGACCGGGGTTCGCGTCGGCGCGGTGGCCTACCTCGGGAGCCAGCCCTGGCCGTTCCCGGCGTCGTTGATGCTGGCCTTCCGGGCGGCCGCGGAGACGACGGAGGTCACCGCTGACGGCGTGGAGCTGTCCAAGGCACGCTGGTTCACCCGGGCCGAGCTTTCCGGCGACGTCGATGCGGGCCGGGTCACGCTCCCGGGGCGAACGTCGATCGCGCGCCTGATGATCGAGGACTGGTTCGGCGGGACGCTGCCGGGGGAGTGACTCGCGGCGGGACGCGGTCGGTCGTCAGAGGCCGAGACGCTCCTGCACCTCGGCGAGCGAGGGGTTGATCGCCGTGCTGCCGTCCGGGAAGAGGATGGTCGGCACGGTGCGGGAACCACCGTTGACCTCCTCGACGAATGCGACGGCGTCGGGAGATTCCTCGATGTTGACCTCGCGGTAGTGGATCTGCTCGACCTCGAGGTACGTCTTGAGCCTTCGGCAGTACCCGCACCAGGCGGTGGAGAACATGGTGACCGTGCCCGGAGCGGGCAGCGAGAGGTCCGCGAGACTCATCGAGATCCTTTGAACAGGAGTGGGAACCCATCGAGTCTGCCTGCCGCCGAATCGTTTCGACGAATCGGGGGGACGAACCATGACGCATCCACCGGCCGATCGAGCCCGGCGCCGGCCCACCGGCCGATCGAGCCCGGCGCCGGGTGTCGGTCCGGGCTGCGAGGATGACAGCGATGTCTGCCGACGAGATCCTCGAAGCACTCGACCCCGACCAACGTGAGGTCGCCCTCGCCCTGACGGGCCCGGTCTGCGTCCTGGCGGGCGCCGGAACGGGGAAGACGCGCGCGATCACCCACCGCATCGCGTACGGCGTCCGGACCGGCGCATACAACCCCACGGCCGTGCTCGCGGTGACGTTCACGGCGCGCGCGGCCGGTGAGATGCGGACCCGGTTGCGCGAGCTCGGGACGACGGGGGTGCAGGCGCGCACGTTCCACGCGGCCGCGCTCCGCCAGCTCAGCTACTTCTGGCCGCGCGTCGTCGGCGGGGCACCGCCCCGGATCCTCGAGCACAAGGCGCCTGCGGTGGCCGAGGCGGCGAGCCGGCTCTCGCTCGCGGTGGACCGGGTCTCGGTTCGCGACCTTGCGTCGGAGGTGGAGTGGGCCAAGGTGAGCCTGATCGCCCCGGACGACTACGTGCGGAGTGCGACGTCCGTCGACCGTCCCGCCCCGGCCGGCTTCGAGCGACAGGTCGTGGCCCGCCTTCTCACCGTCTACGAAGAGGTCAAGACCGAGCGAGCCGTGATCGACTTCGAGGACGTGCTGCTGCTCCTTGCCGAGATGCTCAGCTCGCGTCGCGACATCGCCGACGAGGTCCGCGCGCAGTACCGCCAGTTCGTCGTCGACGAGTACCAGGACGTCTCTCCGCTTCAGCAGTTCCTGCTCGACCAGTGGCTGGGCGGACGCCGCGAGCTGTGCGTCGTCGGCGATCCGAGCCAGACCATCTACTCCTTCACCGGTGCGACGCCGCACCACCTGCTCACCTTCCCGCGCACGTACCCCGAGGCCAAGGTGGTCCGGCTGGTCCGTGACTACCGCTCGACGCCGCAAGTGGTCGGGCTCGCGAACGCGCTCGTGTCTCGCGGTGGGCGAGCCGCGGGGCCCTCGCTCGAGCTCGTGGCCCAACGGCCGGCCGGGCCGCCCGTCGCATTCACGACCTACGAGGACGACGAAGCCGAGGCAGCCGGGATCGCCGTCCGGATCGGGCGCCTGATCGGGAACGGAACCCGGACGAGCGAGATCGCGATCCTGTACCGCACCAACGCTCAGTCCGAGGCCTTCGAGCAGGCGCTCGCGGATGCCGGGATCGGCTACCTGGTCCGCGGCGGTGAACGGTTCTTCGCCCGGCGCGAGGTTCGGGACGCGATCATGCTGTTGCGTGGGGCGGCGCACGGCTCGGACGCCGGGCCCGAGGAGCTCGGCGAGAGTGTCCGCGCCGTGCTCTCCTCGGCCGGCTGGAGTGCCGAGGCCCCAGCCGCCCGCGGTGCGACGCGCGAGCGTTGGGAGTCGCTCCAGGCGCTCGTCGCCCTGGCGGACTACCTCGCGGGGGAGCGCGGTGGCACGCTGCGCGAGTTCGTGGCCGAGCTCGACGAGCGCGCATCCGCGCAGCACGCGCCGACCGTCGAGGGCGTCACGCTCGCGTCGTTGCACGCCGCCAAGGGGCTGGAGTGGGACGCGGTGTTCCTCGCCGGCCTGTCCGACGGTCTGATGCCGATCTCGCTCGCCGAGACCGACGAGGCGGTGGCTGAGGAGCGACGCCTGCTCTACGTCGGCATCACCCGCGCCCGGGTCCACCTCGACCTGTCGTTCGCGCGGGCCCGCAACCCCGGCGGGCGCGCCTCGCGACGTCGGACCAGGTTCCTCGACGGGGTCTGGCCGAACGAGCCGAGGGTGACCCGGCAGCGGTCGAAGGCGCGGCAGTCGGTGGCCGAGACGCTCAGCGGGGAGGACGCGGAGCTGTTCGAGCAGCTGCGGGCCTGGCGTTCCTCGGTCGCGACCGAGACGGACAAGCCTGCCTACACGGTGCTGGTCGACACGACGCTCGTCGAGATCGCGGCGAAGAGACCGACCTCGATCGCAGAGCTCGCGCGGGTCGCGGGGATCGGGCCGGCGAAGCTCGAGCGGTACGGGCCGACGCTACTGGCGCTGGTGTCCGAGGGGCTCGGTACCCGGCCGGTAACCGTGACCGAGTCGTGACGGTTAATTGTCTTGTCGGGTCCCGGTGGCTGACTTAGGCTGTCCAATGTTCCGGGACGACGCGCGTTCGCGCGCAAGAGCGAGTGAGGAGGTGGGTGCAGAGATGTTCACAGTGAATCGTGGTGGACACGGCGTGGCGTTCAACGATCGCGCGCGCTTCGACGCGCCTGCGCTCGCCGTGTCCACCGCGATCGTTCGCACGTCCGGGCCGGCATCCGCCGATCTGGGTGCCGTCGCAAACGACGCGGTCGCTACCAGCGCCACCTATGTGGCATGGCGTCTGAGCCAGCGAACGCTCGTCAAGCGTCACACCGGTATCACCCCCGCCCACGGCACCGCCCCAGGACGGTTCGCTTAGGTCCATCGGACCTAGAACCCCAGGCCGCGGAGTCCAGTCGGGACCCGCGGCCTTCGTATTTCATCCGGCTCCGCCGAACGGAAGCGATGGACACGGGTCTTCACCCGCTGAACGTCCACCATTCGGGAGAGCAGGAGGATCCCGTGATACTCGTCACCGAGACCATCGCCCTCATCGACGTCGAGACCACCCCGTGCCGCGAGAACGATGCCGAGCTGTGGTTCGCCGAGTCCACGTACGAGGTCGAGCGCGCCAAGGCGCTCTGCGGCCCGTGCCCGTTGCGTGCCGCGTGCCTCGCGGGCGCGATCGAGCGCGCCGAGCCATGGGGTGTCTGGGGCGGCGAAGTCTTTGTCGGGGGCGTCATCGTCGCGACCAAGCGCGGTCGGGGACGGCCGCGCAAGGACGACTCGTGCGACGCCGGCGAGCTCGGGGAGGCGGAGTCGTCGGCAGCGTGATCGCGTGGCGCTAGACCGTTCGCGCCGCGAGACCGTGCGTGGCGCGAGACCGTGCGTGGCGACCACGCGCCGCGAGACCGTGCGTGGCGACCACGCGCACCGAGACGACCGGACGTCAAGCAGGGGGCTCCGGTAGGCCGGTGCACCCGCACTGCGGGTGCACCGGCCATTCGCGTCGGCGCGCAGCTCCGTCCGGGAGCCTGAGCTCGAGCGTCGCGCCGACCGTCAGCACCGGCGCACCCTCGATCAACGCCACCACCTGCGCAGCCGCCGTGGCACCCGCGAGCACGGCCAGCAACGGGTCCTCCGCCCTCGGGCCGCCGCGCGGTCGGACCGAGAGCTGGGTCGCCACCATCGGCCAGCGATCGTCCAGGTCGCAACGGTGCAGGTCGAGGCAGCGCAGACACGCGCACGCCCCGGGCCGGACCAGCGGACCCACCACCACGTCCTTCTCGCGCACCACCACGGACAGGTGATCGATGTCCGCCGCCATCAGGGACCGGGCACCGACCGGGTCGGCCACGTCCTGTTCCACCAGCACGACGACGTCGGGTTGCGTCGCATCCGGCACGGTGGTCCGTACCCGCACGTCGGTGTCATGGCAGGCACGAGCCGCGGCAGCCGTGCGAGCCTGGCCGATGTCCCGTGGGTGATAGCCGCCCCGGCCGACGTCGTCGCGCGTCACCGGACCCTCGTCCCGCAGGAGCACCGTGCCGATTCGCGCGGCCGCAAGGTCCCGGGCCAGCGCAAGGCCGGTCCGGCCCAGTCCCAGGACGGCCACGACGGCGGCCGCGCGAGGGTCCGGCGGGAAGGTGCGACCAACCAGCGCTCCGCTCGCGTCGAGGTCCGCCACGAGCTGTTCTAGACGCGCGCCCTCGACTCCCGCCGCGCGGACCCGGGTGCGCAGCTCCGCCGTCGTCGCGCCGTCGCCAAGTCTGCTGAGCACCGATTCCTCGGCCGCGCTCAGCCCGGTGAGCCGGACCGCAGTCCGCGGGTCGGAGCCGAACTGCAGCTCGCCCGGCCCTCGCCAGAGCACCCGGCGACCTGCCTCCAGTCGCATCGCGACCTGCCTCTCCGCGCCGATCGAAGCCGCGAAGAGCGACCGTTCGGGCACGGACAGGAGGGTGTCACGACCGCCGGTCGTGGCAGCGATATCCACAGCGCGGCTTCGTCCGGGCACACGAAAGGCGGCCCACTCGGGGCCGCCTTTCGTCGAGAGTGCTCAGGCCTTGCCGAGGATCCGGTTCAGCTTGGTGCCACAGACGGGGCAGATGCCCTTGGCCATCTTGCGGCCGTTGGCGACGACGACGTTGCCTTCGGCTTCCCGCTTCGCCTTGCACTTCACGCAGTAGAACTCGCCCTTGTAGGTCTCAGCCATGAGGTTTCTCCGTTCGATCGTGGCGCGCACCGGACTGGTGTCACGGGCTCGCCTGCCCTGGCCGCGCGGACGGCTTCGCCGCGCGTGACCTTGCGTGCTCAGCGTAGTGGTCCCCGTGCGTGGATGCCGCGACGACGCCCGGCGCGCCGCAGCAGGACGAAACGGCGCTCCCGAGCACGGACGGGGGCGCGAGGCTAGTTTTCAGTGGTGCACAGAGATGAGACGGCCCCGCCGGTCGAGGTTCGCCGCAGCCGACGCCGGGTGCGCACCGTTACGGCCTACCGCGAGGGCGACCGCATCGTCGTCGCAATCCCGGCCCGGTTCTCCGCCGCTCAGGAGCGCGAGTGGGTCGCGCGGATGGTCGAGCGCCTGGCCCGCCAGGAGCGTCGCCGGCGGCCGTCGGACCACGGGCTGCTGGAGCGCGCGGGGGAGCTCTCGCGGTCGTACCTGGGCGGGCGGGCGCGTCCGGTCACGGTCTCGTGGGCGACCAACCAGGGCCGCCGTTGGGGGTCGTGCACCCCGGCGGACGGCTCGATCCGGATCTCGACGAGGGTCCAAGGGATGCCGCGCTGGGTGATCGACTACGTGCTGCTCCATGAGCTCGCCCACTTGATGCACCCCGGTCACGGGCCGTCGTTCTGGGCGCTGCTCGACCTCTACCCGCACACGGAGAAGGCGCGCGGGTTCCTCGAGGGCTACGCCTTCTCGCGCGAGCTCGGGCACGCCGGTCACGAGCTCGGAGCGGACCTGCGGGCCGGTGGGGGAGATGGTGACGGGCCCGACGGTGCGCCGCCCGCGCTGGTGCCGGACCGGGTCGACAGCTGACTTGGTCGCCTTGCTGCGTGGACGGGGTCAGGAGTCCGCGGCGGGTGGCTCGCGGCCGGGGTCCGGTGACTCGTCCCCGTCGACCTCACCCAGGATCTCGGCGAGAGCCCGATCGACCTCGGCGTGATCGGCGGCGATGGCCGACCGCCGCCCCGCGTAGCCGGCCGGGTCGTCCAGGTCCTCCGCCGTCGGCAACAGGTCCGGGTGCGCCCAGACCGCCTCGCGCGCCTGGATCCCGTCCGTTCGCCCGATCTGGGCCCACAGCGCCGCCGCATCGCGCGAGCGCCTCGGCCGCAGCTCTAGGCCGACGAGCGTCGCGAAGGTGTGCTCGGCGGGTCCGCCGGCGGCCCGGCGCCTACGGAGCATCTCGCGCAGCGGGGCGATGTTCGGCAGGTGCGGCGCGGCCGCGGTCGCGGTGACCTCGTCCACCCAGCCCTCGACGAGCGCGAGGGAGGTCTCGAGCCGTTCGAGGCTCGCCCGCTGGGCGTCCGTGGTCCGCGGCAGGAAGACGCCCTCGGAGAGCGCTTGCTTGAGGCCGTCCGGGTTGCTCGGGTCGAGGTCCCGGACTGCCGTCTCGATGGCCTCGGGGTCGACCTCGATCCCGCGGGCGTAGGCCTCGACGGCGCCCAGCAGGTGGCCGCGCAGCCAGGTGACGTGCGTGAAGAGCCGGGCGTGCGCCGCCTCGCGGAGGGCGAGGAAGAGCCGGACCTCGTCGGTCGGGATCTCCAGTCCCTCACCGAAAGCCTCCACGTTCGTCGGCAGCAGGACGATGGCCGTCTCCCGGAGCAGCGGCAACCCGATGTCGGTCGCGCCGAAGACTTCCCGGGACAGCTCGCCGGCGGCCTTGCCGACCTGCATCCCGAACAGCGAGCCGCCGATCTGCCGCAGCATCGCCGGCGAGATGACGCCGGGGACGGTGAGCTCTGCCTGGTCGGTGCGGTTCAGCACGGCGGCCAGGCCGTCGGCAACGGAGGCGGCGACCGGATCGGCGAGGGACCGCCACGTCGGCAGGGTGCTCTCGACCCACTCGGACCTGCTCCAGGCGCGCACCGGCGCACCGGCCGGCGGGAGGTCGGTCGCGGCGTCGAGCCACAGCTCGGCAACCGAGAACGCTTCGATGACCTGGCGCCGGGAGTGCTCACCGACGGACGGGTCGCCCTCGGCGACCGCGACCTCACGCGCGATGTCGTGCGCGATCTCCCAGTTCACCGGATCATCACCGGCCGCATCGAGCATCCGCTTGACCTGCTCGAGGACCTGCCGCAGCAGCCGTGGGTCGTCGGGGAGCCCGGCCGCGGCGGCGATGGCGCGCGGGTCCATCCCTCGCTCGGTGAGCTCGCGCAGAGCCTCTTGCGAGTCGTCGCCGAAGACCGCGCGGAGGACCTCTTCCCACTGATCGGGCACGTCGTCGCCTTCGGGCGTTGCGCCGTCAGGGGGAGGCTGGCTCGTCATCTGCGGTTCTCCTGGGAAGATGGTCCATCCGTCAACGCAACGGTAACCACACAACGTGTGAGATCAGAGACTGGATTCTGGTGGCAATGGGCGCGGTTCGCTCAGGGCGCAGCGGTGGGGCTGTGCTGGAGCGCGTCGTCGTGCTCGGCCGCGGTGCGATGGCCGCCGCCGTGGCCGCGCACCTCGAGGGTGTCGGCGGGGTGGCGGAGGTGGTGCGGCTCGACGAGCTCGCTCGGCAAGCGGCGGGGGCTTCGCTGACCGGGGTCGACGCACTCGTCGTGCTCGCGGACGAGGCCGATTTCGGGGCCTGGCTCGCGGTGCCGGCCGCCGTGCGCCGTCGCCAGGTGCTCGACCGGGTCGAGCGGGCGTTCCAAGGGGCCCGCGTCGGCAAGGTGCCGTACCTCCTGGTGATCTCGTCCGCCATCGTGTACGGCGCGTCCCCCGACCGGCCGGTGATCGACGACGACGAACCTCTGCCCAACCCGCCCGAGCAGGGGCTGGCGGCGGACCTGCGCGAGGCCGAGGTCGCCGTCGCACGACTGGGCCAGCGGCGTGGTCTTAGATACGCGGTGCTGCGCCCGGCCTCGGTCGTCGGCCCGGGCATCGACACGATGATCGTCCGGCACTTCGAGGCGCCGCGGCTGCTCGCCGTGCGGGGCACCCGACGCGACTGGCAGTTCGTCCATGTCGAGGACGTGGCGCGCGCGGTCGAGCACATCCTGGCGCACCAGCTGGACGGCGTGATGACAGTTGCGTCCGACGGCGTGCTCGGCCACTTCGAGGTCGAGCAGATCTCGCGCATGCGCACGGTCGAGGTGCCGCCCGTGACGGCCTTCGCCACCGCTCGCCAGCTCTACCGGGCGGGCGTGCTCTCGGCCCCGTCGGACGACCTCGCCTATGCGGTGTATCCCTGGACGGTTTCGTCGGCCAGGCTGCGCGCGACCGGCTGGGCGCCCCGGTGGACCAACACGGGCTGCCTCACGGTGCTGCTCGAGGAGTCGCGCGGGCGACGTGGCCTCGGCGGACGGCGCGTCGGGGGCAAGGACGTCGCGACGCTCGGCGCGGCCGGCGCTGCGGTGGCGCTGATCGGCACGGCGGCCGCGTTGCGCCGGGCCCGGAAGCGACGTCTTGGGTGACCGGCGACGTCGTCGCCGAGCCCGGGTCGAGCCGACGACGACGCGGACCCAGGTCGATCGTGGATGATGCTCCGGTGACCGAACCCACGGCCGAGCCGCTTCCGCCCCCGAGCCCTCGCTTGCTCACGCTGTCGTTCGCGACTGCGGTGTCCGCCGTCCTGCTCGCCGTGCTCAGCGTCCTGCCGCTGCCCTACGTGGTCGACGCCCCCGGCCCGACCCGCGACACGCTCGGCGGGGACACCCAGGGACCGCTCATCACGATCGACGGTGCGAGCACCTACCCGACGACCGGGAAGCTGTTGCTCACGACCGTGTCGGTCTTCGGTGGGCCGGGCCATCCGCTCGACCTGGGCACCGTGGTGAAGGGTTGGCTGTCCAGCTCGAGCTCGGTGCTCCCGGTCGAGGCGGTCTTTCCGCCCGACGAGAGCCAGAAGCAGGCCGAGCAGCAGAGCCAGGCTGACATGGTCAGCTCTCAGGAGAACGCGACCGTGGCTGCGCTCGAGGAGCTCGGCTACACCGTCCCGACGAAGTTGACCGTGGCCGGGACAGCCGACGGCTCGGGTGCGCGGGGCGTGGTGCAAGACGGCGACGTACTGGTCGGGCTGAACGGCGCGACGCTCGGCTCGTTCTCGGACCTGAGCCGGGCCGTGGACGCGATACCCCCGGGAGGCATGCTCACGCTGCACGTGCTGCGTGCGGGCGTCCCGATGGACCTCCCGGTCAAGACGACCGACGACGGTCACGGGCGGAGCCTGATCGGGGTGCTGGTGGACCCGACCTTCACGATGCCGGTGGACGTGAAGATCCGGATCAGCGACATCGGCGGACCCAGTGCCGGGACGATGTTCGCGCTCGGGATCATCGACAAGCTGACCGCCGAGGACCTGGCGAACGGCGTCGTGATCGCGGGGACCGGGACGATGGACCTCACGGGCCGGGTCGGGCCGATCGGCGGGATCGAGCAGAAGATGGCCGGCGCTGTCGGCGACGGGGCCACCTGGTTCCTCGCCCCGGCGGAGAACTGCGGTGACGTCGTCGGGCACGTCCCGTCCGGGCTGCACGTCGTCCGGGTGGCGACGCTGCACGAGGCCCGCCTGGCCGTCCAGGCGATCGGCGCCGATCCTGCAGCCGCGGCTCGGACGCTGCCGACCTGCACCGCCGGCTGAGGGCGGCCCGAGTGGAGGGTGTTGGGACCGCCGGGCCGAGCCGTGCCGTCCGCGGCCGGCGTCGACTTCGGATTCGTCGGGTCATCGTCGCCGCCGGTGTGGGAACCTTGTGCTTGCGCGGCACGTTCGACCTGTTGGGTCCTTCTGGTCCGCGCCCGACGCACCACCACCGAGACAACGAGGTACTGCTCCCGTGACCTTCGCGACGCCCCGACGCCCGACCCGGATCCGAATGCGCCGACGCAGCCCGCTTGCCGTGACCCTCGCGGTCCTGGTGGCGGTCGTCGTCCTGGTGATGATCCTCGCGCAGGTGTGGACCGAGGTGCTGTGGTACCAGCAGACCGGGTTCTTCCAGGTGTTCCGCAACGAGTGGGGGACGCGGGCGATCCTCTTCGTGCTCGGCTTCCTGCTGATGGCCGGCGCGACCGGCTTCGCACTCAGGCTCGCCTACCGGTCCCGCCCGGTGTATCCACCGAGCAGTCCGGAGCAGGCCACCCTCGATCGCTACCGCGAGCAGATCGAGCCGCTGCGTCGCCTCGCGATGACCGCCGGGCCGGTCATCCTTGGCATCTTCGCCGGCGCCGCCGCTTCGTCGCAGTGGACAGACGTGCTTCTGTTCCTCAACCGCGTCCCGTTCGGGAAGACCGACCCCCAGTTCGGGATCGACCTGTCGTTCTTCGTCTTCACGCTGCCGGTGCTGCGCTTCATCGCCTCCTTCCTGATGGCCACGACCGTGCTGGCCGTCATTGGCTCGCTCGCGACGCACTACCTGTACGGCGGCATCCGGATCACGGCGGAGGGCGACCGCCTCGCCGCGCCCGCGGAGACGGGCGACCACGCGGAGCCGGCCCAGCGGGCCGGGCGCATCACGTTGACCCCGCGGGTGACCCGCGCGGCCCGGTTCCAGCTCTCCTGCCTCGCGGCGTTCTTCCTGGTGCTCGTCGCTGCCAACTACTGGCTGGACCGCTACTCGCTGCTGACCAAGACCGGCGACCGCTTCGACGGTGCCGGCTACGCCGACGTCAACGCCGTGATGCCGTCCAAGACGATCCTCGCCGCGGCGGCACTGTTCGTCGCGGTCCTCTTCATCGCTACCGCGGCGGGTCGGACCTGGCGACTGCCCGGCATCGGGGTCGCGCTCATGGGTGTCTCGGCGATCGTCATCGGCGGGATCTATCCGGCCGTGGTGCAGCGCTTCCAGGTGGACCCGAACGCGCAAGAGCTCGAGTCGCCGTACATCCAGCGCAACATCGACGCGACGAAGGCGGCCTTCGGGCTGGACAACGTGGAGGTGGCGCCATACGACGCGAGCACCCAGGCGCAAGCGGGAGCGCTGCGGGCGGACGCCGAGACTACGGCGAGCATCCGGTTGCTCGACCCGGCGATCGTCAGCCCGTCGTTCCAGCAGCTCCAGCAGAACAAGCAGTACTACTCGTTCGCCGACACCCTGGCGGTCGACCGCTACGTCATCGACGGCAAGAGCCGCGACACGGTGATCGCGGTGCGTGAGCTCAACCTCAACGGCCTGAGCACCGACCGTCGATCCTGGGTGAACGACACGACCGTCTACACCCACGGGTTCGGCGTGGTCGCCGCGTATGGCAACACCTCGACCGTCGACGGGCAGCCTGCGTTCTACGAGGGCGGCATCCCGCCGACGGGTGGACTCGGCACCTACGAGCCTCGGATCTACTTCGGTCAGGAGTCGCCCGCCTACTCGATCGTCGGCGCTCCCGCCGGCACGACCCCGTGGGAGCTGGACTACCCGGCTGACAACGCCGCCAGCGGGACCGGGCAGGTCAACACGACCTACACGGGTGACGGCGGTCCGCGGATCGGCAACCTCTGGACCAAGCTGCTGTATGCGGTGAAGTTCGGGTCCGAGCAGATCCTCTTCTCGGACCGGGTCACCTCTCAGTCGCAGATCCTGTACGACCGCAGCCCGCTGGACCGCGTCGCGAAGGTGGCGCCGTACCTCACGCTCGACGGCATGACCTACCCCGCCGTCGTCGACGGGCGCGTGGTCTGGATCGTGGACGGCTACACGACGTCGGACGCCTACCCGTACTCCGCTCAGCAGTCGCTCGACGACGCGACGGCCGACTCGCTCACCCAGGGCACCTCGGTGGCGGGTCTCTTGCCGACCCAGGTCAACTACCTGCGCAACTCCGTCAAGGCAACGGTCGACGCGTACAGCGGCAAGGTCACGCTGTACACCTGGGACGAGAACGACCCGGTGCTCAAGGCATGGGGCAAGGCGTTCCCGGGTTCGCTCCAGCCGCTCTCGTCCATCAGCGGCAATCTGATGAGCCACTTGCGCTACCCGGAGGACATGTTCAAGGTGCAGCGCAAGCTGCTGGCGACGTACCACGTCACCGACGCCGGTTCGTACTACTCGGGACAGGACTTCTGGCGGAACCCGAACGACCCGACGGTCGGCGAGCAGCGGCCGCAGCCGCCCTACTACCTGACGCTGCAGATGCCGGGCCAGACCGCGCCCACGTTCTCGCTCACGTCCACGTTCATCCCCGGGGGTAACACGAACCGGAACGTGCTGACCGGGTTCCTGGCGGTCGACGCCGAGCCGGGGAACGTCGCCGGAAAGCCCAGTGCCGACTACGGCAAGCTGCGCTTGCTCGAGCTGCCGCGAAATGCGACCGTCCCCGGGCCGGGCCAGGTGCAGAACAACTTCAACTCGAACCCGACCGTCTCGACGACCCTCAACCTGCTCAGACAAGGCAACTCGACCGTGCTCAACGGGAACCTGTTGACCCTGCCTGTCGGCGGCGGACTGCTGTACGTCCAGCCGGTGTACGTGCAGTCGTCCGCGGGGACGAAGTTCCCGCTGCTGCAGAAGGTCCTGGTCTCCTTCGGGGACCAGATCGGGTTCGCGAACACGCTGGGTGAGGCGCTCGACCAGGTCTTCGGCGGCGACTCCGGGGCGACGGTCTCGCACGGCGCGCCGACACCGGGTGCGACCGCGACACCGGGCCAGACGCCGAGTCCGGGTGCGACCGCGACACCGGGCACGACGCCGCCGGAGCAGGTGGCCGCCAAGGCGAAGCTCGCCACGTCTCTCGCCGCCGCGAAGGCGGCCCTCCTCGAGGGTCAGGCGGCGCTCGCGAAGGGTGACTTCGCAGCCTACGGCGCGGCACAGGCCAAGCTGCAGCAGGCCGTGGACGACGCGGCGGCGGCGCAAGCGGTGCTCGGCGGCTGAGCGGCGGGCGCAGTTCCGGCGGTCGTGTCGCGGGTGACGGGTGCGGGTGACGGGTGCGGGTCGCCGGCGCGGGTCGCCCGGCTACTCGGGTCGACCGGCTACTCGGTGAGGTCGGCTACTCGGTGAGGTCGGCTACTCGGTGAGGTCGGCCGCGCGCTGGGCGGGGATTCCGCTGCTGAGGTCGGGGCGCGACTCGAGCGCGAGTCGGTACACATCGGTCTGCGCGCGAGTGATTCCGCGCACGATCACGAGCCAGAGCGGGAATGCGACCACGAGCGCGGCCACCCCGGTGCCGAGGTAGACCTCCAGGTTCGTCATCCCCATCGGCATCGGCGCGTACACCGGGAACGCGGACAGTCCGTGGCTCTGCAGGAAGACGGCTACGACCCACGCCGCCCACCAGGACCGATAGGGCAGCTTCGGACGCTGCGAGGACTCGCCGACGTCGCGGACGATCTGGAACGGGTACCAGTAGTTGATGATCGGGACCAGCCAGGCGAGCCAGACCCAGATGCGGCGTCGCCGCTGTCCCCCGCGGTCGATCTGCTCGACATTGCGCCGCACGGCCGAGAGCCATCCGCCAGTCGTGGCCACCGCGAGCAGGGCGGTGGCGACATGCCAGCGCAGCGCCGAAGCATCCGTCCAGCTGCCCACGAACGCCGGTTCGGCGCCGCTCGCGAGCGCGGTGCGGACCCGCGCGATCTCTGGAAAGGTCCTGATCGCCGCGAAGAACGCCGTCACGAGATGCGCGGTGGAGGCGATGGCGACCGCGATCGCCCACCCGCGCACCGGCCGGATGGACTTGAGGTTGGCGGGCGGTTGGATGGCTGCGATTGCTGCCTTCCGCGCCGCGGCATGGATGAGGTCGTCGACCTGGTCTTTCGGGAAGGGCAGCGTCGGGATGTCGGACAGGTTCGCCTGGGTCTGGAACCAGTCGTCCGGCCGGTCGCC
The DNA here is from genome assembly GCA_017882855.1 of Cellulomonas sp. Taxonomy (GTDB): domain Bacteria; phylum Actinomycetota; class Actinomycetes; order Actinomycetales; family Cellulomonadaceae; genus JADGOR01. The sequence continues at coordinate 21,049 of JADGOR010000028.1, forward strand.
GTTGACACCTCGCCTCTCCGCTCGGCTCGGCTTGTCGTTGCGCACCACTGGTCCTCACCTCCGCACGTCATGCACCATCCTCCGCCGAAGCTTGCCGCTCGCCACCGCCCCGCCGCACCAGATTTGGCCGGGTCATCAGCGGCAGGTAGACTGACGAGGTCATAACGACGCGGGGTGGAGCAGCTCGGTAGCTCGCTGGGCTCATAACCCAGAGGTCGCAGGTTCAAATCCTGTCCCCGCTACTAGTAAGACAGCAGGTCAGAGGCCCTTTCGCTCTTCGGAGTGGGAGGGCCTCTGGCGTTGCGGTCAACGGATGGTCAACATTCCTCGCCCCCGGACGGGGGCGGACGGGGACGGATCCAGACGGCAGACGGGCGAGAAATCCATAGCAGCCGGGGACATCGAGCGTTCCGCACGAGAGCGCGTGGTGCGCCCGGATCGCCGTATCATCAGGTACTGGATGAGGAGGCGGCTATGACCGAGAGCAGACCACATCAGGACGCGTTCCGCGCACACGTCCCGGACGAGGTGCGTCAGCACGTGGACGCGGCCCGTGCCGAGATGCGCAGGGGCCTGGAGACGTTCCTCCCCAAGGAGTTCTTCGAGCACCGGGACACCGCCCGGCGCGAGATGTTGCTGGCCTGGCGCGGTGTGCTCGACGCGGCCATCGCGC
>JADGOR010000176.1 GCA_017882855.1 Cellulomonas sp.
ATGCTCGACCCGTTTCTCGTCTGTGCCTCCATCCGCAGTGCCGACGGGACCATCACGGGCTTCCGGGCGGTCTTCGCCAATCGCGCAGCCGAGGCGTTCATGGGTCGAATGCCCGACACCCTGTCGGGCGCGCCGATGCCCGACCGGATGCCATCCCTGGGCACCGCGCCGTTCTTCGAGACGTTTCGTGCCGTCGTCGAGACCGGCGAGCCGTGGACGAAGGATGACGTGGAGTTCCTCGTCCCGGGCTCGGGCGGGTCCCCGACGAGAGGCGTGATCGACATCCAGGTCGCCAGGTTCGACGACGGGTTCTTCGCAACCTGGCGCGACGTTACGGAGCGCACAGCCTCGGCCGAGGCCCTGCACCAGAGCGAGCATCGCTTCCGGCAGTTCTTCGAACGGACCCCCGACTACGTGTACATGGTCTCCCTCGATGGGCGGCTGATCGACGCGAATCCGGCGGCAGGGGAGGCGCTCGGATACGTGCACGACGAGCTCGTTGGCATGTCGGTCGAGACGATCTACGCGCCCGAGTCCCGGGGGAGCATGGCCGAGCTCTTCGAGCGGTGGAGCAAGACAGGCCCGATCGCCAACCTGGAACAGGTCCTCCTGACGCGCGAAGGCGAACGACGCACGGTCCTCCTGAGCGCGTCGATGATCAGGGACGGTGGCGGGCGGCCCCTCTATTTCCTCGGGGTGCAGCGCGACATCACCGAGCTCCGGGAGGCGCAGGCGGACGCGGACCTCGAGCTGCGCATCAGCGCGGTCCTCACCGAGAGCCTCCAGTCCATTCCCGACGGGGCGGGCGTTGTGGAAGCCGCGCAGGTGATCTGTGACCAGCTCGCCACGCTCCCCTTCGTCGACACCGCGACGGTGCAGGCGTTCCTCGGAGCCCGCGACGTCCAGAACATCGCCCAAAGTGCCCCGGTCGGATACCCGGTGCCAGTGGGCACGTTCCTGCCCCCCATTCGCGCGGCCTTGGTGCGCGATCGGGCAGCCGTCGGACCCTGGGCGGAGTATGTCTCCGAGGATCCGGCCGACGGCTGGATGCCGGGCACGATCGCGAGCGGGCTCAAGGCGCTTGCCTTCGGGCCGATCGGCCACGGCGATCACGTGGCGGGTGTGCTCGCGCTGGGGACCCTCGACGAGCGGTTTGCTCGCACGCTGGTCGAGAAGATGCCGGGCATCATCTCGTTCAGCACGACCCTGAGTGCGCTCCTCGCCGAACGGCTGAACGGCATGCACCGGCAGGCGGAGCTGCGCGAGGCTCTCGCGGCGGTCCTGGCCACCGGTGCCTTCCACCCGGTGTTCCAGCCGATCGTCGACCTCGCGGGAGGCGACGTCGTGGGCTACGAGGCGCTGACCCGCTTCGACTCGGGCCAGCGCCCGGACCTCTGCTTCGCCGATGCCTGGTCGGTGGGCCTCGGACCGGAGATGGAGCTCGCCACGCTGGAAGCCGCGGTGAGGGCCGGGACGCTCCTGCCATCTGGCGTCTGGCTCAATCTCAACGTCTCGCCGCGCCTGCTCGCCGATCCCGAACGCCTGCGCCCGGTCCTGTGGGGCGCCGGCCGTCCGCTCGTGCTCGAGGTGACCGAGCACGATGTCATCGAGGACTACGAGATGGTGCGCAACGCGATCGCGAGCCTCGGGCGCGACATCCGCCTCGCGGTCGACGACGCGGGGGCGGGCGTCGCGAACTTCGGCCACATCATCGACCTGCGCCCCGACTTCGTGAAGCTCGACATCAGCCTGGTCCGGCGGGTCAACGCGAACCTGGGGCGCCAGGCGATGGTCGTCGGCATGCGCCACTTCAGCCGCACCGCCGGCTGCCGCCTGATCGCGGAGGGCGTCGAGACAATGGAGGAGGCCCGGACCCTCAGCGCCCTCGGTGTCGAGTTCGCCCAGGGCTACCACTTCGGGCATCCCGAGCCGGTCGAGACGTGGGTCGCGGAGAGAGACGCCGGGGCCGATCGAGGCTCGATGTCGTAGAAGCGCGCGCCCGTACCGGGTTGAGGCGGGTGGAGCGGTGGCGGAGCCTGCGCGCAGCGCGCTCGTTCACAACCAGCCCGGGCGCGGGTGCGCGGCGGGGTGCCGGCGGCCATCCGCGGGGAGGGATGCTATCGTTCCGGACACGCAACCGGTGCGCGCCCAAAGGGCCCCACACCAGCTCGTCACCCGGGTCACGCGGCACCAGGCGTTCCCTGCCTCCTCCGCCGTCCGGTCGACGGGCGGTCGTGGCCCAGGCGCACGGATCGATGGCGAGCGCCCGGACCTGGAGGCACACACGCGATGACATACCTTGACCGCTCCATCCCCTGCGTCGACTGCGGGATCTCGTTCGTGCACAGCGCGGCCGACCAGGAGTACTACGCGGAGAAGGGTTTCACCTCGGATCCGAAGCGCTGCCCCAGCTGCCGCTCCAGCCGGCGTGCGGCCCGCGGCGATGGCTACGACGCGCGCAGCATCGGCGGCCCGCGGGGCTATGAGCGCGGCGGCTCGTCGGACCGCGAGTTCTTCGCCGTGACCTGCTCACGCTGCGGCAACAATGCCCAGGTCCCCTTCAAGCCCCGGATGGACAAGCCGGTCTACTGCTCCGACTGCTTCCGCGAGGTCAAGGCCGGCTAGGCTCGGCGCACTCCCGGGACCTTCACGCGGGCCCGGCAAGGACGGCCAGGCGCAGGCTCTCGCCGGCCCGAAGGCGCTCCCGGTGGCGGCCGCGCCAGACCGTCACCCGCCCACGGCCGTGGACCTGCCACGCGCCGTCGCGACCGACCAGCGCGGTCTCCTCGTCGATCCCGAGGACCAGCGAGTCGGCGGGCGCGGCCAGCGCCATCGCGGCCGACAGCGGTTCGGGGAACGCGTCGTAGTGCGGGATCACGACCGTTCCCGGGACGATCCCCAGCGCGTCGCGCCAGCCGATCGGGAACCGGACGAACGCCCGCCCGACCGACCGGATCTGGTAGCCGGCAAGGACCATCGCACCGGCCGAGCAGCCGGCGATGACCGCGCCGCGAGCGTGTGCGGCCCGGAGCGCCGCGCCCACGCCGCCGTCCACGAGCGCGTCGAGG
>JADGOR010000078.1 GCA_017882855.1 Cellulomonas sp.
GCGCCGAACCTGCGCCGGCGCCAAGTACCGTATGAGTCATGGCCGAACGCGCGTCGAGCGACCCCCTCCTCTCCGAGCTCCGCGAGCGCACCGCGGCCGAGCTTCGCGAGGACATCCTGCCGTTCTGGGAGCGGTGGGCGTTCGACTCCGACGGGTGGCTCGTCGGCTCGGTGCGGGACGACCTCAGCATCGACGACGACGTGCCGCGCCACTCGGTCATCGTCGCTCGGATCCTGTGGACGTTTGCCGCCGCCGCCCGCGCGGAGCAGGACCCGGCGCAGCGGGAACGGTGGCTCGTCGTCGGCCGGAAGGCCCTCGCCCTCCTCACCGGAGCCTGCTGGGACACCGCGAACGGCGGCGTCTTCTGGAGCCTGGACCCCGCCCGGCGGCCACTGTCCGACCGCAAACAGGTCTACGCCCAGGGCTTCGCGATCTACGGACTGAGCGAGTGGTACGACGCCGCCGGTGACGCCGCGGCGCTCACCGCCGCCTGGCAGCTGTTCGACCTCATCGAGACCCACTCTCGCGACCATGAGAACGGCGGGTACATCGAGGCGCATGCGCGCGACTGGGGCCCGCTCGCCGACATGGCGTTGTCCGAGCGGGACCTCAACGTCCCGAAGTCCATGAACACGAACCTGCACGTCCTCGAGGCATACACGAACCTGCTTCGCGTCACGGGGGACGAGCGGGCCCGAGCCGCGCTCGCCGACGTCCTCCGGGTCAGCCTGGACCACATCGTCGGGTCCGAGCCATGGGCGCACTGCCAGCTCTTCTTCGACCTGGAGTGGAACTCGGTGGTCCCGACGATCTCCTACGGCCACGACATCGAGGCGAGCTGGCTGCTGTGGGAGGCGGCCGACGCGGTCGGTGACGAGCACCTGTCCTCGCGCGCCCGCGCCACCGCCCTCGACCTCGCCGACGCGGTGCTCGAGCACGGTGTCGACCCCGACGGGTCGGTGCTGTACGAGGCCGTGGGCGACGAGGTCCTCGAGGGTCTCAAGCACTGGTGGCCGCAGGCCGAGGGCGTCGTCGGCTGGCTGAACGCCTACCAGCTGACCGGGCGGACGCGGTACCGCGACGCGGCGCTGAAGCTGTGGGCCTACATCGAGGACCACGTCGTCGACCACGAGCGCGGCGAGTGGTTCGCCGTCCTCGACCGCAATGGGAACCCGATGCCGGACCACCCCGGCAGCTGCAAGATCGGGCCGTGGAAGTGCCCGTATCACGACGGCCGCGTGTGCCTCGAGGTGATGCGGCGCGTCAACGGTTGATGCGCCGCCGGAGCGAGCGCGGCGCCAACGCGTAGGCCGTTCGGGTCATGTCTGACATCGATCGCACCACCTAGGCTGCCCGCATGACGCGGATAGTCGCGGGGACTGCCGGCGGCCGGATCATCCGGGTTCCGGCGAGCGGGACGCGCCCGACGTCGGACCGGGTTCGCGAGGCGGTGTTCTCCCGGCTCGGACACCTCGGCGTGCTCGACGGCGCTCGCGTGCTCGACCTCTACGCCGGCTCGGGTGCTCTCGGCCTGGAGGCGGCGAGCCGCGGCGCGGCTCACGTGACCTTGGTCGAGTCCGCGCGTCAAGCGGCCGAGACGTGCCGGGCGAACGCCCTCGCGCTCGGCTTCCCGAACGTCGCGGTCGCGGCCGAGCGGGTGGAGCAGTTCCTGGAGCATCCGGTCACCTCGCCGTCGGACCTGGTCTTCGTCGACCCGCCCTACACCCTCACGGAGGACGAGCTCGCCGGCGTCCTCACGGCTCTGGTCGGGCGGCTCGCCGAGCGCGGCGTCGTCGTCGTCGAGCGGTCCGGCCGAGGCCCCGAACCCACCTGGCCGGAGGAGTGGCGACGCACGGACGAGCGCCGCTACGGGGACACCGTCGTGTGGTACGCGGGCCCTCGTACTACCGTGGCCGAGTGACCATCGCCGTCTTCCCCGGTTCCTTCGACCCGATCACCCGTGGCCATCTCGACGTCGTGCGGCGCGCCCGGCGGTTCGCGGACGAGGTGGTAGTCGCGATTGCGAACAACGCCGGCAAGGCCACGTTGCTGTCGATCGAGACGCGGCTCGAGCTCGCGCGAGAAGCGGTCCAGCACCTTTCCGGCGTCAGGGTCGAGGCGGTGCCGGGGTTGCTCGTCGAGTTCTGCCGGGCGGCCGACGCGGACCTCATCGTCAAGGGCCTGCGCGGCGGTGCCGACTACGACGCCGAGATGCCGATGGCCCTGATGAACCGCCATCTGAGCGGGATCGAGACGGTGTTCGTGATCGGCGACCCGGCACTCGCCCACATCGCATCGTCGCTGGTCAGAGACGTGGCGCGGAACAGCGGTGACATCGAGGACCTGGTCCCGCCCGGCGTCGCACCGGCGGTCTATCGAGCCTTGGGCTCCGCGCGCACGACGAGGGAGTGAGTGGATGGCCACGCACGAAGCACCTGGTACGCCCGAGGGTCTGACCGAGCTGTTGGACGCAGTGATCGGGGTGGTCGAGCACGCGCGGGCGATGCCGATGTCCGCGTCGGTCCTCGTCAACCGCGTGGAGCTGCTCGGCCTCCTGGACCAGGTGAAGCTCGCCATGCCGGACCAGCTGAGCCGGGCGGACGAGCTGCTGGCAGAGGCAGACGAGGTCAAGCAGGCCGCGCGCGCCGAGGCCGAGCGGATCGTGAGCGGAGCGAAGAAGCGTGCGGCCGCCCTCGTCGCCAAGGAGCCGGTCGTGGCCGCGGCGGAGGCCCGGGCGACCGCGATCATCGCCCAGGGAGACGCCGCCGTGGCCGCCCTGATGCGCGAGGCGGACGACTACTGTGACCGCAGGTTGGCCGATTTCGAGATCGACCTGGGTCGGATCAGTGCTCAAGTGACGGCCGGCCGGGCGAAGCTGGCCGCGCGGCTCTCGGACAACATCCGGGTCGCACCGGTCGGCGACGCCGGTCCCACCGCGTAGAGCGTTTTGGCACTGCGCCCGGATGCCGTAGCATTTCACGTTGGTCCTGCCACTGGCGGCTCGGACCGAAGTCCTTCCTGCCCGGAAAGACGACAGGAATGAGAACCGTGGCGCGCCCGAACACCCTCGATCCTCGTTCACCGCTCGTGCTCGACACGCACGAGCTGGGTCGGCGTCCGGGTTCGATGCGGACCGTGCAGCGCACGGTTCCCGCTCCGGAGGACCTCGGAACGGACGTCATCGGCATCCCCACCGGTAGCGATCTCGAGCTCGATCTGAGGCTCGAGGCCGTGATGGAGGGGGTCCTGGTCTCCGGAACCGTTCGCGGTCGGGCGTCAGGGGAGTGTGTACGGTGCTTGGATGCGATCGACCAAGAGGTCGAGGTCGACGTCCAGGAGCTGTTCGCCTACCCCGAGCGCGTCCGAGCGGCTGCGGTCGAGGGTGACGACGAGGACGAGGTGCGCGAGCTTGTCGGCGATCTGATCGACTTCGAGCCCGCGCTCCGGGACGCAGTGGTACCTGCACTGCCGTTCCAACCGGTCTGCCAGGCCGACTGCCCAGGTCTGTGCTCCGAGTGCGGAGCGCGGCTGGCGGACGACCCGGGCCACGCACACGACGTCGTCGACCCACGGTGGTCGGCGCTGACAAGCATGTTGGACGAGACGAAAGAGAGCTAGCCGTGGCTGTTCCGAAGCGCAAGATGTCGCGCAGCAACACCCGTGCGCGTCGGTCGCAATGGAAGACGACTGCCGCGACCCTCGCACCGTGCCCGCGCTGCAAGGCGGAGAAGCTTCCGCACACAGCATGCCCGGCTTGTGGCGCCTACAACGGCCGCCAGTATGCCGAGGCGCTGCGCAGCGAGCACCAGGCACGCTGACGTCCGCCGCGCGACGGCTCTGAGGCCTGACCGTGCCTATGACTGCGGTCGACAAGCTCACCGAGAAGCTCGGGGTCCAGCTGGACCCCGAGCTTCTCGTGCTTGCGCTGACCCACCGCTCGTTCGCCCACGAGGCCGGCGGCATCCCGACCAACGAGCGCCTGGAGTTCCTCGGCGACTCGGTGCTCGGGGTGATCGTCACCGAGGCCCTGTACCGCCGCCACCCGGATCTCCCCGAGGGCGAGCTCGCGAAGATGCGCGCGGCCACCGTCTCGCAGCGCGCTCTTGCGGCGATCGCCCGGACCCTCGACCTCGGCTGCTACATCCTGCTCGGCAAGGGTGAGGTGGGGACCGGCGGGGCGGAGAAGGACTCGATCCTCTCCGACACGGTGGAGGCCCTCATCGGCGCCACCTACGTCGCGCACGGCCTGGAGACGACCCGGACGGTCGTCGAGCGTCTGGTGGACCCGACCCTCGCCATCGCAGCCGGCCTGGGCGCCGGCCTGGACTGGAAGACGTCCCTCCAGGAGCTCGCGGCCACCATGGGCGCGGGCGCGCCCGAGTACGTCTGCGAGGGCACCGGCCCGGACCATGCGCGCACGTTCACCGCTCACGTCCTGCTCGACGGGGAGATCCGCGGCACCGGTACGGGCAGCGCCAAGAAGCACGCCGAGCAGGATGCGGCCGCCGAGGCGTACCGCTCGCTCCTGGGCGCCGACTGACCCTCGGCCGCGATGCCTGAGCTGCCTGAGGTCGAGACCGTCCGCGACGGACTGGACCGCCACCTGCTGGGACGCACGATCGTCGAGGTCGAGGTGCGCCGTGACTCGGCGGTGCGGCGCCACGATGGAGGTCCGGACGACTTCGCCGCATGGTTGACCGGCCGCACGCCGCGGGCTGCCGTGCGCCGCGGCAAGTACCTGTGGCTGCTCGTCGACGACTCGGCGCTGGTCGCACATCTCGGCATGAGCGGACAGCTCTTGGTCCGGGCGCGTGGCGACGAGGGCGCTGAATCGCCGCACCTCAGGGTGCGGCTCCGGCTCGACGACGGCGGTCGCCTGGACTTCGTGGACCAGCGCACCTTCGGCCACCTCGCCGTCCGGCCGCTCGTCCCGACCTCCGACGGCGCACCCGGCGGGCACGGCGCGGCGGATGCCGTCGTGCCGGACCTGGTGGCGCACATCGCCCGCGACCTGCTCGATCCGCACGGCGACCGGGCGGCCCTGGTCGCGGCGGTCCGCCGTCGTCGGACCGGGATCAAGCGCGCACTGCTCGATCAGGGCCTGGTCTCGGGGATCGGGAACATCTACGCGGACGAGGCCCTCTGGCGGGCGCGTCTGCACTACGCGCGGCCGACGGACACGCTGCATCGGCCGGAGGTGGAGCGAGTGCTCGACTCCGCGGCCGAGGTGATGCGGGCCGCGCTCGCGGCCGGTGGCACGAGCTTCGATGCGCTGTACGTCAACGTCAACGGTGCGTCGGGCTACTTCGACCGCTCGCTCGAGGTGTACGGGCAGCAGGGCCGGGCCTGCCGACGGTGCGGTACGCCGATTCGCCGGGAGGCGTTCATGAACCGCTCCGCGCACATCTGCCCGCACTGCCAACCGCGGCCGCGGCACGGACGGTACTGACGGCGGATGCCTACCGACGGCGGTTCACCGGAGCGGCGCAGCCCCGGCTCGGTCCGGCTCGATACGATGCGCTCGTGCACATGAACCCGACCCCGGCCAGCGGAGCTGCCGCGACCATCTCGGTGATGATCGTCGATGATCACGAGGTCGTCCGCCGAGGGATCGCGGAGATCGTGGAACGGGCCGACGGAATGACGGTCGTCGCCGAGGCCGGATCGGTCGCCGAGGGCATCCGGCGCGCGGCACTTGTCCAGCCGCACGTGATCCTCTGCGACCTCCGCTTGCCGGACGGCACCGGGATCGACCTGATGCGCACCCTGCGGGAGACCATGCCCGCGACCAGGATCGTCGTGCTGACCTCTTTCGACGACGACGACGCCCTCGCCGCCGCGCTCGATGCGGGCGCCGCCGCATACCTGCTCAAGAGCGTCCGTGGCGCCGAGATCGCGGATGTGGTGCGTGCGGTCGCGGCCGGGCGCACCCTGCTCGACTCGCGCACCGTGGCGCGCCGTCAGCTGGACCACCAGGACCCGACGGCGGAGCTCACGCCCGCCGAGCACAAGGTGCTCGATCTCATCGGCGAAGGGCTGTCGAACCGCGAGATAGCGGACCGGCTCGGCGTCGCCGAGAAGACGGTGAAGAACCACATCACGTCGGTGCTGGCGAAGATGGGATTCCAGCGGCGCACCCAGGTCGCCGCGTGGGTAGCCTCGCACAAGCACCGCGAGTGGCGCGGGGACAGCGCCGGCTGACCTGCTCGGCCCGGAGTCCGACACCGGGCACCGACGCTCAGAGCAGCGGTGCCTCCCACATCAGCAACGTGCCGTGACCGCTCGGACTCATCCCTAGGGTGAACACCCCGCCGTGCCGACGCGCCCGCGCCGCAAGGTTGTCGGTGCCCGAGCGTCGCTCCCGCTCCGCATCCAGCCCGCCGCCGTCGTCCTCGACCTCGATGATCACCTCGCCCCGCGGTCCGCTCCCGATCACGTTGATCCGTACCGCGACCGAGGTCGCTCGGGCGTGTCGCGCGGCGTTGGCCAGGCCCTCACGCACGACCGCGACGACGTCGTCGGCGAGGTCCGAGGAGATCCGCTCGCAGAACGCCGTCGCGTCATCCGAGCTCTCGTCATGGATGTCGACGACCCGACCGTCGAGTCCGAGCAGGAGCGTCGGCGCAAAGCCCAGGCCGGTGCGCGCCAGGGACGACTCGCGGAGCAGTCGTTCGACCAGGTTCGCGGTCGCGTCCGGGTCACGCAGGGCGTGCACGATCGAGCGGATCTGCCGGACCGAGGAGTCGACGTTCGTGACTGCGTCCTCGACGATGCTGAGCAGCTCGGTGGCGTCCACGCCACGCTCGGCCCGTCGGCGGACCGTCTCGAGCTGCATGCCGGTGGCGAAGAGCTGCTGGATCGCAAGGTCGTGCAGGTCACGCGCGATCCGCTCGCGCTCGTCCAGCAGGCTCGAGACGTCCTCGGCGTGCCGCGCCTCGGCCAGGACGAGTGCGAGAGCCGCCTGGGCGGCGAACGAGCTCGCGGTCGCCAGGTCCGCCGGCTCGAACGGCGCGGAGCCGATCCGCCGGAGCAGAAGCAGGACGCCGATCGTGCGACCCGAGGCGTTCAGTGGCGCATACAGGGCCGGCCCGAACCGACGCAGCACGTCGAGCTGGAGGGTCGGGTCATTGTGCAGCGAGTCGACGAGCAGACCGTTGTCGCCCTCGAGGACGGCTCGGGTGCGCCCGTGGTCGGGCATGTTGGTTCCCAGCAGGTCCTCGGCACCGTGCCCGTCCACGATCTCCGCGATCCACGTGTCGCCGAACCCCGGCAGGATCATGACCGCGGTCGCGGCCTCGGCCACCTCGCGCGCGGTGGCGGCGATCCGCTCGAGCGCGTCCTCCTCGTCCGCACCGGAGAGCAGCATCGTGGTGATCTCCTGGCCGGCCCGGAGCCAGTGCTCGCGACGCTGGCCGGCGGCGTAGAGCTGTGCGTTCTCGATCGCCACTGCGGCCGCAGCGGCCAGCGCCGTCACGACCTCGACGTCCTGACTGTTGAAGCGCGGTTCCTTGTTTGCGAGGTAGAGCTGGCCGTACACCTGCTCGCGAACCCGCACCGAGGCACCGAGGAACGAGCCGAGCGGCGGATGGCCCTTCGGCATCCCACCGAACGCGGGGTGCTGGGTGAGGTCGTCGAGCCGGAGCACGCCGTGAGCGGGGATCTGACCGAGGACGCCGGTGGACCGCGGGGCGCGTCCGAGCATCTCCATCACGGTGGGCGCCATCCCGACCTGGATGAACGTCGAGGAGTTGCCACGCGAATCGAGTACGTTCAGGGCCGCGAACCGAGCTCCGGTGAGGTCGGCACTGGTCTGGACGAAGCGGCGCAGCACGGTGGCCAGATCAAGATTGCTCGAGAGAGCGAGCACGGCGTGCAGCAGGTCCTGCGTGGGCCGGGTGACGCTCGACGGCACCTCTCCGGTCTGCTCGTCCAGCCCCTCGTACGTGGTCACGCACTCTCCTCGTGCTCGCGGTCGACGGCCCAACGGTACGCGGGATGACTCGTCAGGAGTGAACTGTGGTCGCCGCGGGCGAGCACCCTCGCAGGCCCGGGATCGTGATCCCGGCCGAGCACGATGACCTCGTCCGCCGCGGCGAGCGCGGACAGCCGGTGGGTCGCCAGCAGCACGCCCCGGTCGCCGCGGCGGGCGGCCTGGAGCAGGTCGGTGACCAGGGCGTCCGCGAGGGCGGGATCGAGGTGTTCGGCGGGCTCGTCCAGCAGCAGGATCGGCGCGGGGGAGAGCAGCGCGCGGGCCAGCAGGAGGCGACGCCGCTCACCACCGGACACGGTCGCGCCGTCGGGCCCGAGCATGGTGTCGAGCCCGTGCTCGAGTCGCGCCACCCAGTCGCTCAGGCCCGCCGACTCGAGCGCCGCGCGTGCCTCGGCCGCCGAGACGTCACCCCGGGCAACCCTCAGGTTCTCCAGGAGCGTGGTCGAGAAGATGTGCGCATCCTCGGTCGTGAGCGCCACCGCGCGCGCCAGCTCCCCGTCGGCGAGCGCCGTCACCGGAATCCCGTCGAGCAACACCTCACCGGACCGTGCCGGAAGCACGCCCGCAAGCGTGAGCAACAGGGTGGTCTTCCCGACGCCGCTCGGCCCGACCACGGCGATCGCCCGGCCCCGCCTGAGCTCGAGATCGATTCCGTGCAGGACCGGGCGCTCACCGGGCCAGCCGCACGCCGCGGCGCGGACCCGAAGCATCGGTCCCGCCGCGTCCGTGGTGGGGCCAGGGTCGCGCGGCGCCGGGAGGATCGCGTGTTGCGCCCGAGGTCCAGCGCCCGGCGCTCGTCGCGGCGCCGCGGAGGTCACTTCGGGGGCCGCTGCGTCCAGCAGGTCCGTGATGCGGCGCGCGGCCGCACGGGAGCGAAGCAGCTGGAGCGCGGCGGGGGGCAGCAGCCCCGTTGCTTCGAAGGCGGCCAGCGGGGTCAGCACGACGACGGCGAGTGCCACCGGGCTGAGCGCTCCGGATCGCGTGGCCGGGATGCCCAGCAGGAGCGCGGCGAGCACGGCACCTCCGAGCGCGGCTGTTCCCATCGCGGTGGCAAGGGCGCTCGCACGTGCGCTGTGCTCCGCCGAGCGCCGGAGGACTCCCTCGGCGTCCCGTAGGTCCTGTTGCGCGCGGGCCAGGCGACCGTCGATCGCGAGCTCACCGGCGCCCTCGATCGCGGTGAG
>JADGOR010000177.1 GCA_017882855.1 Cellulomonas sp.
CGCCGAGGAGTGTAGCGTCGCGGATTTCGCCGCGCATTACGACCTCGCACGCCGGGGTGGCCTTCCAGGGCGGGGGTGACCGGGTTCGCCGCGTAGACTCCGGTGGTGCGACTGCCCAAGACCTTCGAAGTGCTCCGCGAGCGGAGTTTCGCCCGCTATCTGGCGGCGACCGCGATCTCCACCCTGGGCTCCGGCATGTCCAATGTGGCGCTCGCGTTCGCCGTGCTCGGGTTCGGCGGCGCCACTGACCTCGGCATCGTGATGCTCGCCCGCGAGGTCCCGATCGTCATCCTGCTCCTGCTCGGCGGCGTGTTCGCCGACCGGATCCCCCGTCGGACGATCCTCGTGGGCAGCGACGTCATCAAGGGCTCGGCACAGGTCCTCACGGCGATCCTGCTGTTCAGCGGCACGGCCGACGTCTGGAATATCGCCCTCCTCCAGACCGTGTTCGGGGTTGCCGCCGCGTTCTCCCGGCCGGCCCAGATCGGGCTCATCAAGCAGGCGGCCAGCGACGCGCGGCTGCAGGAGGCCAACGCGCTGATCGGGCTCGCGAACAGCGTGCTCCAGATTGCCGGACCCGCCATCGGCGCGATCCTGGTGGCCGCGGGCAGCCCGGCTCTGGCGATTGCCGTGGATGCGGCGACGTTCTTCGCGTCAGCGACGCTGACCGCTTCGATGCACCTGGCGCCGACGTTGCGTACCGCGTCGGCGTCGATCCTCGGCGATCTCCACGACGGCTGGCGGGAGTTCATCTCGCGCCCCTGGGCCGTGGCGGTGATCGCCTCGTTCGGCTTGTTCCAGCTGACATTCTTCCCCGCAATGCAGGTGCTCGGGCCGGTCGTGGCCAAGCAGCAGCTCGGCGGGGTTGGACCCTGGGGCGCGATCCTGGCTGTCGAATCCGCCGGCGCCGTCGTTGGCGGCATGTTCGCCTTGCGGGTGAAGGTCAAGCGGCCGCTCGTGGCAACGCAGCTGGCGGTCCTGCCCGCCGGCCTGGTGCTGGCGTCCCTCGCCGTTCCCCTGCCCGTCGCCGGGATCGCCGCTGTCGGCTTCGCCACCGGCGTCGGCTTCGCGGTCAGCAACACGCTCTGGATCACGGCGCTCCAGCGCAACGTGCCCGAGCACGCCCTGTCGCGGATCAGCTCGTTCGACTGGTTCGGGTCGATCGCGCTCAACCCGATCGGCTACGTACTGATCGGGCCGATCGCCGCGGCGTTGGGGATCCCCGCGACGCTGTTCATCGCGGCTGTGCTCAACATGGCCGTCTGCGTCAGCGTCGTGTTTGTGCCGTCGGTGCGCCACATCCGGATGGACGGGCCGGTTCCGGTCGAGGCTGTGGCCGAGCCCATCGTCTGATCGGTGCGTGCAGCCGGGCGGCCGCGCTCCCCATCCCCGCGCAGAAGTCGCCACGCAGCCCGTACCCTTGACGCGATATGCCGCCTGAATTCATCTACACCTCGTACAAGCTTGCCCGGCACTACCCACCCGATCGGACCGTGCTCGAGGACATCTCGATCTCGTTCTATCCGGGCGCCAAGATCGGGGTCATCGGTCCCAATGGCGCCGGCAAGTCCAGCTTGCTCAAGATCATGGCCGGGCTCGACGACGGGTTCACCGGCGAGGCGCGGCTCACGCCCGGCTTCACCGTGGGCTACCTCAGCCAGGAGCCGCAGCTGGACCCGACAAAGAACGTCAAGGGGAATGTGCTCGACGGAGTCGGCGAGGTCGCGCGCCTCATCGACCAGTACAACGCCGTGATGGCGAAATGGTCCGAGCCGGATGCCGACTACGAGGCCATCGGTGCCGAGCAGTCCGCGCTCGAGGACCGGATCAACGCGGCCGACGGGTGGAACCTGGAACGGAACGTGGACATCGCGATGGACGCTTTGCGCTGTCCGCCGGACGATGCCGATGTCAGCGTCCTGTCCGGCGGTGAGAAGCGTCGCGTTGCCCTATGCCGGCTGCTGCTTTCCCATCCGGACCTGCTCCTGCTGGACGAGCCAACCAACCACCTCGACGCCGAATCGGTCGAATGGCTGGAGCGCTTCCTCGGCGAGTACGAGGGCACGGTCGTGGCGATCACACACGACCGCTATTTCCTCGACAAGGTGGCTAAGTGGATCCTGGAGCTGGATCGCGGCCGCGGGATCCCATTCTCCGGCAACTACTCGAGCTGGCTGGAGCAGAAGCTCGAGCGAATGGCGAGGGAGCAGAAGACCGCCGATGCGCGCCAGCGCACGCTCGCGCGCGAACTCGAGTGGGTGCGTCTATCGGCCCGCGGACGCCAGGCCAAGGGCAAGGCTCGCCTGGGGGCCTACGACCAGCTCCTCGCCGAAGCGCAGAACGACAAGGGCGTCGCCCGAGAACTCGAGATCGCGATTCCGCCGGGCCGTCGCCTGGGCGACACCGTCATCGAGACCTCGCACCTCCGAAAGGCGTACGGCGACAAGCTGCTTATCGAGGACCTGACGTTCTCGCTGCCGCGAGCCGGCATCGTGGGGATCATCGGGGCCAACGGCGCGGGCAAGACGACGCTGTTTCGAATGCTCGTAGGCCAGGAGACGCCCGACGCCGGCACTATCGAGATCGGCGAGACCGTGCAGCTCAGCTACGTCGACCAGAGCCGCGACGACCTCGACGCGACTCGGACGGTGTTCCAGGAGATCACCCAGGGCGCCGAGTTCATCAAGGTCGGCCAGCGCGAGATCCCCGCGCGGGCGTACGTGTCCAGCTTCAACTTCCGGGGCACGGACCAGCAGAAGCTCGTGGGTACGCTGTCCGGCGGCGAGAGGAACAGGGTTCACCTCGCCAAGCTGCTCCAGTCGGGCGGCAACGTCCTGCTCCTCGACGAACCCACCAACGACCTCGACGTGGACACGTTGCGAGCGCTCGAGGCCGGGCTGGAGTCTTTCCCGGGATGCGTCGTGGTCATCAGCCACGACCGCTGGTTCCTGGACCGTATCGCGACCCACATCCTCGCCTTTGAGGGCGACAGCCAGGTGCGCTGGTTCGAGGGCAACGTCAGCGACTACGAAGCGTTGCGCCACAAA
>JADGOR010000079.1 GCA_017882855.1 Cellulomonas sp.
GTGGAAGGTGACCCCCCACGCGCCGAGCTCGCCCAGGTGGCGGACGGCGTCGATCGGGTCGAGAGGACCGCGGGTCGGGTCGCCGAACGGATCACGAGCCTGCCAGCCGACGGTCCAGAGACCGAAGGAGAAGTGGTCCTCGCGAGTCGCGACAGTGGGCATTAGGGCTCTCCTCGTTGAGACTTTGTATTCTCGCTGAACTTATGCCCGTCGCGCGATAAGGTCAAGGCCATGTCCCCGGGGCCCGGCCCGACCCGCAAGCTGGTGCGTCCGCGCGGTCGGCGGGTCGGCGACCCCGATGCCGCGGCCCGCCAGGGAAGCGTGCGCGAGCACAACCTCACCCTCGTCCTCCGCCACATCATCGAGGCGGCGGTACCCCCGTCCCGAGCCGATGTCGCCGCCGCGACCGGCCTCACCCGCGCCACCGTCTCGGTGCTCGTCGAGCGCCTGTTCCGGGCGGAACTGATCCGCGAGCTCGAGCCGACGACGCCGCAGCGGGTCGGCCGTCCGGCGATCCCGCTCGCCCCGGCCTCGGGCACGATCGCCGCGATCGGGCTCGAGGTCAACGTCGACTACCTCGGCGCGTGCGCGCTCGACCTGTCGGGCGAGCGGCTGGCCGAGCGGGTGATCGCCGGGCACTTCCGCAACAGCGACCCGCGGGAGGTGCTCGCCCGGGTTGCCGCACTTGCGGCCGAGGTGGTGACGCAGCTGCAGGACCAGGGCATCCGGCTCGTGGGCGCGTGCCTTGCTCTGCCCGGCCTCGTCGACAGCCGGCGGGGTCCACTGAGGAACGCACCTAACCTGGGCTGGCGCGACCTGGACGTCGGCGCCATCCTGCGTGCCCACGCCGTCTTCGACACGCTCCCACTGCGGGTCGCGAACGAGGCGAACCTCGCGGCCCGGGCCGAGGCCAGCTTCGATCGCCAGATCAAGACCTTCGTGTACGTGTCTGGAGAGACCGGGATCGGCGCCGGAATCGTGCTCAACGGCGAGGTCTACCGCGGCCGGCACGGCTGGAGCGGTGAGATCGGCCACACCGTCGTCGACCCGAGGGGGCCACTGTGCAGCTGCGGAGCGACCGGGTGCCTGGAGCGCTACGCGGGCAAGGACGCGCTGATGCTCGAGGCGGGGCTGTCCCCCGACCAGCCGATCGGTGTCCTGGTCGAGGCGGCCGAACGTGGTGACGAGCGCGCGCTGCGCTCGATCACTGACGCCGGTCAAGCCCTGGGTGTCGCGCTCGCGAACTTGGTCAACCTCGTCGACGTGGACCAGATCGTCCTGGGTGGCATCTACGCACCGCTCGAGCCCTACCTCTTCGACGCCGTCGTGGCGCAGCTCCGAGCGCGCGTCCTCTCCGCGCCATGGGCGACCGTCACGGTGCGCGCCGCGAAGGTCGGTGCGGGTCCGGCGATGGTCGGCGGTGCGCAAGCAGTCCTGCGCCGCCTGATAGCGGACCCGGCGTCGTGGGTGGCCGGGGGCGACTGACGAGCGCCCGGTGCTGGTTGGTGCGCCCAGGTCGTGGCCAAGAATGTTGCACGATCGTGACCTTGGTCGGCCGTGGATTCGCTTGCATCGGCTTGGGTTCACCTCCTAAGTTCGTCGCAGCAACAAATTGAGCCCCTGGCTCGCAGATCGACGTCGGGGCGGCGCGCTGTTCCATCGGAGGACCAGTACGTCAGACGTCGACGGGGCGCGCGAGCGCTCCTGACACCGCCGGGCGGTCCGGTGGTGGGATGAAGGGTCGGACAATGATGTCTCTCAGAAGGACGAAGATCGTCGCGGCTGGCGCCGGAGCTGCGCTCCTGCTTGCCGGTCTCAGCGCGTGCAGCAGCACGCAGTCCGGCAGTACGACCACCGCCAGCGGGAGCACCACCGCCGCGGCCGGTGGTCTCATCGGCATCGCGATGCCGACCAAGAGTCTCCAGCGCTGGAACAACGACGGCTCCCACCTCGATGAGCTCCTCAAGGCCGCCGGCTACACCACCAGCCTGCAGTACGCGGACAACAAGGTCGACCAGCAGATCACCCAGCTCCAGAACATGATCAACCTGAACGCGAAGGTTCTCGTCATCGCATCGATCGACGGAACGGCTCTCGGGCCGGTGCTCGCGCAGGCCAAGGCGAAGAAGATCGCCGTGATCGCCTACGACCGGCTGATCAATGGCACGGCGGACGTCGACTACTACGCGACCTTCGACAACTACAAGGTCGGCCAGCTCCAGGGCCAGTACATCGAGACGACGCTCGGCCTGAAGGATGGCAAGGGTCCGTTCAACCTCGAGCCGTTCGCCGGTTCGCCGGATGACAACAACGCGAAGTTGTTCTTCGCCGGCGCCTGGGACGTTCTCAAGCCGTACGTCGACAGCGGCAAGCTCGTTGTCCCGTCGGGCAAGGCGCCTGCATCGAACGCCGACTGGACCAAGATCGGCATCCAGGGCTGGAAGTCGGACACGGCGCAGTCCGAGATGGACAACCGGCTGAACTCGTTCTACCAGGGGACCAAGAAGGTGCAGGTCGTCCTGTCGCCGAACGACTCCCTCGCGCTGGGCATCGAGCAGTCGCTCGAGTCGCACGCCTACAAGCCGGGTGGTGACTGGCCGCTCGTGACCGGTCAGGACGCGGATCAGGCCAATGTCAAGAACATGCTCGCCGACAAGCAGGCCATGACGGTCTGGAAGGACACCCGCACGCTGGCTGAGCAGGTCGCCAAGATGGTCGACGAGATCATCCAGGGTAAGACGGTGGACGTCAACGACACGAAGACCTACGACAATGGTAAGGGAATCGTCCCAACGTTCCAGCTGCCGCCGCAGGTCGTCCTCAAGGCCGATGTCCAGAAGGCGCTCGTGGACTCGGGCTTCTACAAGGCCAGCGACCTAGGCCTCTGAGGAGAGAGCCTAAGCGTGTCGGTGCTGCGGCCGAGTTTGAGGGAGAGGTTCTCCCCAAGCCCGGCCGCAGCGCGGACACGCGCCATCACTACGGGAGCAGACAGAGATGTCGACCGACAACATCATTCTTGAGATGCATGGGATCACGAAGACGTTCCCCGGTGTCAAGGCGCTGCAGGACGTGACGCTCAGCGTCACACGGGGCCAGGTCCACGCCATCTGCGGTGAGAACGGCGCGGGCAAGTCCACCCTGGTGAGGGTGCTCTCGGGTGTGTATCCCCATGGAACCTATGAGGGCGACATCCTGTTCGAGGACGAGCCGTGCGAGTTCAAGAACATCCGCGACAGCGAGCACCGCGGCATCGTGATCATCCACCAGGAGCTCGCCCTCAGCCCCTTCCTGTCGATCGCGGAAAACATCTTTCTCGGCAACGAGCGGGCGTCGCACGGCGTCATCGACTGGAACGCGACGAACAGCGAGGCAGCCCGGCTGCTGGCGCGGGTCGGTCTGGCCGAGTCCCCCGACACCAAGATCAAGGACATCGGCGTCGGCAAGCAGCAGCTCGTCGAGATCGCCAAGGCGCTCTCGAAGCGCGTCAAGCTGCTGATCCTCGACGAGCCGACCGCGGCGCTCAACGACGAGGACAGCGCTCACCTGCTCGACCTGATGCGGAGCCTCAAGGGCCAGGGCATCACCTCCATCCTCATCACGCACAAGCTCAACGAGATCGCGGCTATCGCGGATCGCACAACGGTGATCCGCGATGGCAAGACGATCGAGACCCTGGACATGCGGGGTGCCGAAAAGATCACCGAGGAGCGGCTCATCCGCGGGATGGTCGGGCGTCCGCTCGACAACCGCTTCCCGGAGCGCCAGCCGAACATCGGCGCGGAGGTGCTGCGGATCGAGGACTGGACCGTCTACCACCCGATCAACCAGGGCCGCAAGGTCGTGGACGGGGCGTCGCTCAGCGTGCGCAAGGGTGAGGTCATCGGCCTCGCGGGGCTGATGGGCGCGGGCCGGACCGAGCTGGCCATGAGCGTGTTCGGCCGGACGTACGGAGCCAACGCCTCGGGGCAGGTCTTCAAGGACGGCGAGGAGATCCAGACCCGGAGCGTCCGCGAGGCGATCAGGCACGGCATCGCGTACGCGACGGAGGACCGCAAGCGGTATGGCTTGAACCTCATCGAAGACATCAAGCGCAACATCACCTCGGCGGCGCTCGGAAAGCTCTCGAGTCGCGGCGTGGTCGACCGCGAGGAGGAGGTGCTCGTCGCCGAGCGGTACCGCAGGGAGCTGGACATCAAGACTCCCTCGGTCGAGGCGCTCGTCGGGAAGCTCTCCGGCGGCAATCAGCAGAAGGTCGTGCTGAGCAAGTGGATTTTCGCCGCTCCCGACGTGCTCATCCTCGATGAGCCGACGCGCGGCATCGACGTCGGCGCGAAGTTCGAGATCTACACGATCGTCAACGCGTTGGCCGACGCCGGCAAGGCCGTCATCCTCATCTCGTCCGAGCTGCCCGAGCTGCTCGGGATGTGCGACCGCATCTACACGCTGAACCAGGGCCGGGTGACCGGCCAGCTCGCCCGGGAAGAGGCGACGCAGGAGTCCCTCATGCTCCTCATGACCAAGGAAAAGGAAGGTACGTCGCGATGACCGCCGTCACCGAATATCTCGGCAAGAACGTACGTCAGTACGGGATCTGGGGCGCACTTGTCGCGATCGTCGTGCTCTTCGAGGTGTGGACCCACGGCCTCTTGTTGATGCCGAACAACGTGGCGGCCCTCGTCCAGCAGAACGCCTACGTCATGATCCTTGCCATCGGCATGGTGATGGTGATCGTCGCCGGGCACATCGACCTGTCGGTCGGCTCGATGGTCGCGTTCATTGGCGGCCTGGTCGGGATCATGATGGACACGTGGGGCCTGCCCTGGCTGGCCGCCGTGCTTCTGGGCCTGGTGATCGGGGCGATCGTCGGTGCCTGGCAGGGGTACTGGGTCGCGTACGTCGGGATACCGGCATTCATCGTGACCCTCGCGGGCATGCTGATCTTCCGCGGCCTGGCGATCGTGCTGGTCGGCACGACGATTGCGGGTCTGCCCGCGGGCTTCAACGCGATCAGCAACGGGTACCTGCCGAACTCGCTCGGGTTCGTGGCGGGCCGTGACGTCGTCACCGTCACGATCGGCGTCCTTGCCATCCTCGGCCTGGCGTTCTCGCAGGCGCGGTCCCGTTCGACGCTCCGCAAGCACGACCTCCTGGTCGAGCCGATGGCCGCGTTCATCGGCAAGCTCGTCATGTTCGCGGCCCTGCTCGGATCCCTCACGTGGGTCCTCTCGGGCAGCAGCGGCATGCCGATCGTCCTGATCCTGGTCGGGGTCCTGGTCCTCGTTTACACGTTCGTGCTGGGTCGCACGGTCTTCGGTCGGCACATCTACGCGATCGGCGGCAACCTCCACGCCGCGATCATGTCCGGCGTGAACACCAAGCGCGTCAACTTCGGGATCTTCGTCAACATGGGCGTCCTGGCCGCGATCGCCGCGATCGTGACGACCTCGCGTGCCGGTGCCGCCGTGGCCGCCGCGGGTGACAGCTTCGAGCTCGACGCCATCGCCGCTTGCTTCATCGGTGGCACGGCTGTCACCGGTGGTGTCGGCAAGGTGTCGGGCGCCATGATCGGTGCGCTCATCATGGGCGTCCTGAACATGGGCCTGTCGATCATGAGCGTCGACCCGTCCTGGCAGAAGGCCATCAAGGGCTTCGTGCTGCTCCTGGCCGTCGCGTTCGACCTCGTTAACAAGCGTCGCGCGAGCGGCGCCTGAGCCGCACTCCCGCTCGATCCGTGCCGCTTACGATTCATCGATGACCAGCACGCGCACGGCCCTGTGGATCGGCACCTACCCCGCAGCGGGGACAGGTACCCCCGCGGGTCTCGGTGAGGGCATCTGGCGGGTGGACCTCGACGTGGCTTCGGGCGGGTGGGGGGTCGCTGAGCTGGTGGCCGTCACGCCCGCGCCGTCGTTCGTCGCGGTGCACCCGTTGGGCGGCGTGCTGTACGCAGTGGGGGAGCTGACGCAGGGCACCGTGACCGCCTTCGCGGTGCCGGACGCCTCGGCGCACGGCCCGCTCGCGGTGCTCGACACCGTGGGCTCGGGCGGCGCCGACCCCTGCCACCTGCTCCTCGCGGCCGATGCGCGCACGCTGTTCGTCGCGAACTACTCCTCGGGCACGCTCGGGGTACTGCCGCTCGATCCGGACGGCCGGTTCACCGCCGAGGTGCGCGCCGCGGGCGGCCCGGTACAGGTCTTGGGACATGCGGGTTCGGGGCCGGACGCGAGCCGGCAGGAGGGTCCGCACGCACACTTCGTGGCGATCGCCCCCGGCGGCCGGTTCGTCATCGTCGTGGACCTCGGCACCGACGAGCTGCGCCGGTACGCGTGGGACCCCGCGACCGGGCTCGTCAGCGCGGCCGGCATCGCCGCGGCGCTGCCGCCCGGGATGGGTCCTCGCCACCTGGTGTTCGCGCCGGACGGGCGGACCGTCTACGTCGTCGGCGAGCTCGACATGAGCGTGCGCGTGCTCGCGTGGGACCCGGTCTCGGCGTCGGGCACGCTCGTGCAGTCGCTGCCCGCTGGCCCGACCGGCACGAGAACGGCGCCCCGGCCCCTGCCGTCGCACGTCGAGCTCGACGGCGACCGGCTGCTCGTGGCGGTGCGGACCGCGGACGTGCTCGTCGCGTACGCGGTCGCCGCGGACGGCTCGCTCACCCCCGACGGCGTCACGCGGCTGTCGGGTGCGTGGCCGCGGCACTTTGCCGTCGTGGCCGGGACGGTCGTCGTCGCGGCGCAGGTGGGCGACGTGCTCGTGGCGCTCCTACCGGTGGACGGTGCGGGTCCCGGCACCGTCGCGTCGACGCTCGCCCTGCCCGCACCGGCCTGCGTCGTCGCGACGGCGTGAGTCGTCGTGACCGGACCCTGCGGCGTGAGTCGTCGTGACCGGACCCTGTGGTCGAGGCGATCGGGACGCGGGGTGACAATGGCTCGAGGACATTTCCCGGCCTCCCCCCAACCCCCGCAGGAGTCTCCGTGAGCCTCGAGCAGCCGCGCGTCGCGATGCTGTCGGTGCACACGTCGCCGCTCGACCAGCCGGGCACGGGCGACGCGGGCGGCATGAACGTGTACGTCTCCGAGCTCTCGCAGGCCCTGGCCCGGCGCGGCGCCCGGGTCGAGATCTTCACGCGTGCGACGTCGTCGGACCAGCCCGAGACGGCGCTGCTCGAGGGCGTCGATGCGCACGGAGCTCCCCTGACGCCGGAGGGCGCCCGCTCGGTGCTGCTCGCCGAGCGCGTCGAGCCGGGTGTCGTTCCGCCTGTGCTCGTCCATCACGTGCCGGCCGGCCCGTTCGAGGGTCTGGCGAAGAATGACCTCCCTGGTCAGCTGTGCGCCTTCACCGCCGGCGTGCTGCGGGCTGAGGCCGGTCGGAACGAGGGCTGGTACGACGTCGTGCACTCCCACTACTGGTTGTCCGGTCACGTCGGTTGGCTCGCCGCCGACCGCTGGGACGTGCCACTGGTGCACACGATGCACACGATCGCCGCGGTCAAGAACGCCGCGCTCGCCCCGGGCGACGAGCCCGAGCCGGCGGGTCGACTGATCGGTGAGCAACAGCTCGTCGACGTGGCGGACGCCCTGGTGGCCAGCACCGACGACGAGCGCTCGGCACTGATGGAGCACTACGGCGCGGACCCGGGCCGGGTGTTCGTGGTCCCGCCCGGGGTGGACCTGGCGCTGTTCCAGTCCGAGTCCCACACCCGGGTCCAGCTGCGTCGTCTGCTGGGCCTGCCGGAGTCGGGCCACTTGGTGCTGTTCGCCGGTCGGATCCAACCCCTCAAGGGACCCGAAGTGCTGGTTCGCGCTCTCGGCGTGCTAGCTGCGACCGGGCGCGAGGTGCCGCACCTCGTCGTCCTCGGCGGTCCCAGCGGGCGGCCAACTGCGGTCCGCGAGCTGCAAGCCCTAGCCGAGACGCTCGGCGTCGGGCATCGGGTGACGGTCCTGCCGCCGGTGGCGCGGACCGAGCTGGCCCGCTGGTACCGCGCCGCGGATCTGGTCGCCATGCCGTCGTACAACGAGACCTTCGGGCTGGTGGCCGCCGAGGCGCAGGCGAGCGGGACGCCGGTGATCGCGGCCGCGGTCGGCGGCCTGCGTACCGTGGTCGAGCACGGCCTGACCGGGATCCTCGTCGACGGTCACGACCCGGTGGTATGGGCGGACCGGCTCGCCGAGCTGCTCGCGGACGACCTTCACCGCCTCACCCTCGGGGTCGAGGCTCAGCGCCGCGCCGAGCGGTTCAGCTGGGACGCGGCCGCGGACGCGATGCTCGACGTCTACGCGTACGCCGGCTCGCATCGCGGCGCGGTCGCGGCCACCTCGTGACGTAGGTCCCTGCACCCCTGCTACCACGATGGGGCAGGATTGGACGCATGACCTACAAACTCGTACTGCTGCGCCACGGCGAGAGCCAGTGGAACGCATTGAACCTGTTCACCGGTTGGGTGGACGTGCCGCTCTCCGAGAAGGGCGTCGAGGAGGCCAAGCGCGGCGGCCAGCTGCTGGTCGACGCTGGCCTGCTGCCTGACGTCGTGCACACCTCCGTGCTGAGGCGCGCGATCGCGACCGCGAACCTGGCGCTGGACGTGGCGGACCGGCACTGGATCCCGGTCAAGCGGAGCTGGCGCCTCAACGAGCGTCACTACGGTGCGCTGCAGGGCAAGGACAAGAAGGAGACCCTGCAGACCTACGGCGAGGAGCAGTTCATGCTCTGGCGCCGGTCGTACGACGTCCCGCCGCCGCCGGTCGAGATCGGCTCGGAGTTCTCTCAGGACACCGACCCGCGCTACGCCGGTGAGCCGATCCCGCTGACCGAGTGCCTCAAGGACGTGCTGGGCCGGGCCCTGCCCTACTGGGAGTCCGCACTCGTGCCGGACCTGCTCGAGGGCAAGACCGTCCTCGTCGCCGCCCACGGCAACTCGATCCGGTCGCTGGTCAAGTACCTGGACCACGTCGACGACGCGACGATCGCCGGGATCAACATCCCTACTGGCATCCCGCTGCTCTATGAGCTCGACGAGAACCTCAAGCCGACGGTCAGGGGTGGTCTATACCTCGACCCCGAGGCTGCGGCGGAGTCCATCAAGGCGGTCGCGAACCAGGGTCGCTGACCGACTGGCCGACAACCGGCGCACGACGCATGACGAGGGGCCCCGCCGATCACCGGCGGGGCCC
>JADGOR010000178.1 GCA_017882855.1 Cellulomonas sp.
GCGTTCATGGCGTCCTTGGCGTTGATGGCGATCCACTGCGCGTCGAAGTTCTGCTGCGCCACGTAGCCCGTGAACGTCGCCACGATGCTGACCGCGAAGACGATGACACCGACCAACCAGGTCGGCGCACGCCCGTCGCGCCAGCTGGCGGCGAAGTACTGACCCCAGAGGTGCAGGACCATGAACACGAAGAAGACTTGCACCGCCCAGAAGTGCAGCGCGTTCACGAAGTGGCCCACCGTAGAAATGTGCCACCACTGGGGGCCGAAGAAGACCAACACGACACCCGTCGCGACGATCCAGAGCAGCGCCGCGATCGCCACGACACCGAAGACGTAGACCCAGGAAGCCACGAAATACGGCTGCCGGTGGGGCAGCAGGTTCACGAGGGGAAGGCGGTGCTCGAGAGAGCGCCGCAGTGCCAGGGTCCAATTGCCCCGGTCGGCCTCCGGTTCCCGCGCGGACTCATTCATGACGACGTTCCTCCGCGCCCGGCTCTTCTCCTCCATGAGGGAACGGCGCGAAGAGCGCCAGGATGAAGAGGACGATCATCCCAATGATCATCAGCAGGTTCGGGATCGAGATGAGGATGAACCCCCAGCTCAGGTACGTGGCCGGCGTATCCACGCGGGGCACCTCCATTCGTCCGCGGCCGGCGGGACGGGCTCGCCCGTGAGGGGCGTTCTTCTCTGTCCGGTGACGGTCCGCCGTCCACACTGTACGTCGAGCCGCCGTCTCCGCTGGGTCACGTCCGTGTCTCATTTGTGTCGCGTACCCGGCCGCGGCGTTGGCAGTACGGCTCGATGTGGGACACTCGCCCGGGAGCAGGCGATCGTGCGCTCTCGAGGGGTTTGGTGAAGCATGCCGAGCGCGCAGAACCTACCGCGACCCAGAGCGCTGCGACTCCTCGACACCGTTCGATGGGTCTTGCCCCTGGTGCTTGGGGTGGTCGCATGGGTCTTCGAATGGACCGAGCACCTGAGTGCGGAGCATGAGCCTCTCACCCCAGGCTTCTACGGTGAGGTGCTCCTGTTCGGTGTGGTCGGTCCGGTCGTCGTGGCCATCGTCCTCACCTGGGTGCGACGGCTGGTGGTCACCCTTGAGGCGACAACGAGTGCCCTCGAAGCGGTCAACCGGGACCTCGAAACGATCGTCGCCGAGCGGACGGCGAACCTCCAGGCCGCGACGGGCGAGCTCGCCGACAGGAACCGGCAGCTGGCTCGGGCGAATGAGGAGCTGCGAGAGCTCGATCGGATGAAGTCGGACTTCGTCTCCCTCGTGTCGCACCAGCTCCGCGCGCCCCTTACCAATATCAACGGGGCGCTCGAGCTGGTCTCGCAGGATGCCGAGCTGTTGCCCGCCGCGAGCCAGCGGACCCTACGAATCTTGGCGGAGGAAGGGCATCGGCTGTCGCACATGATCGAGACGATCCTCGACGTCTCGCGTCTCGAGGCGGGACAGCTGACGCCCAGTGCTGGGCCGGTGGCGCTCGAACCCCTCCTGGCGCGCGTCTGCGCCTCGGTGGTGGCGAATGAAGCCGACCGGCGTGACTGGAAGCTCGAGGTGACGCCTGAGCTGCCGCCCGTCTGGGCCGACGAGACGCTGCTCGAGGAGATCGTCCGGAACCTCGTCGAGAACGCCGTTCGATATTCGCGGCCTGGGCAGCCGATCGACGTCAGCGCCCGCCGCGCACCAGGGAGCGTCACGATTTCGGTGGCCGACCGCGGCCCGGGAATCCCCGCCGAGAAGCAGCGCGACATCTTCCGCTCCTTCTTCCGGCTGGACCAGAGTGAAAGCGCTCCGGGCGGGTACGGACTCGGGCTCTACTTCGCGGACAAGCTCGTCCGAGCACAGGGCGGCGAGATCCTGGTTGAGAGCCCCATCTGGCCGGATCGCGTCGCTCCCGGTACCCGGTTCCTGTTCACTCTCCCGGTCGTGGAGGAGGTGCCGTCGGAGGATGAATCTGATACGCCCGGGACCAGCGTCCCCGCGGCTCAGGAGTAGGGCGCCCGAGATGGCTACCATCGTGATCGTCGACGACGACCGGGCGCTCCTTGAACTCCTGACCGACTACCTCGGACGGCTCGGCTATCGCGTCGTCGCGGTCGCCGACGCGCGGCAGGCAGATCGCTTCTTCGTGGAGGCTCGGCCGGACATCGTCCTGCTGGACGTGACGATGCCAGGGCTAGATGGCTGGCACGTCCTCGGCCAGTTGCGAGCGGCCTCCGAGGTGCCCGTCATCATGCTCACCGCACGGGGCGACGAACCAGAGGTCCTGCGGGGCTTTGCCTCGGGCGCGGACGACTATGTGACGAAGCCGTTCAGCTTCGCCCAGCTGGCGGCACGCATCAAGGCGGTCCTGGACCGGGCGGCGCACGGGCCGACGGAGGCGGCTGGCGTCCTGGCAGGCGAAGACCTTGAGGTGGACATCGAACGCCACCGCGTGCTGCGCGCGGGAACCCCCGTCGGGCTGACGGCGACCGAGTTTCGCATCCTCGTGACGCTCATGCGAGAACCGGGCAAGGTTCTGTCGCCCCGCCAGATCGTCACCGCCGTGTGGGGGGCGGAGTATGCCGACGAGACGGGCTACATCCGCCGCTACGTGTGGCACCTGCGGCAGAAGCTCGAACATGACCCCAAGCGACCACGCTACGTCCTCAATGAACGCAACGTCGGGTACTTCTTCCCGGCGTCTTGAGAGCCGAATTCCTCGTGTATCGCGGCTGCAGTGACGGATCCACCCACGACCCCATCGTCTCGGCCCAAGCGTGCTCGACGACCTGGAGGTTCATCCGCCACAGGCCCGACCGCCAGCGGTGGTGCCAGGACCTTCTCGAAGAAGTCGTGCCCCGTTGAGCGAACTTCGGTCCAGCAGTCCAGCTTGAGGAACTCGAGGATCTCGTCCCAGGACGGGGTCTTCACCCGGCAGCGGCAAGGGCGGCCACGGGCTCGGTTTCCTCGACCTCGCTGAGCATCCGCCGCTGCGCCTCCTCGGTCGAGAGCGCGAATCGCAACAGGGCGCCGGCGTGGGTCGCGCGA
>JADGOR010000179.1 GCA_017882855.1 Cellulomonas sp.
GACGGCGCCGAGGTACGTGCCGATCTTCGCCGCGTAGTCCGGGTCCTCGGGCACCACGGGCGTGATGGCGAAGTTGTACTCCTGCGTCTCGACCTTGAGGCCGGCCTCGGCCGGGATCGCCGCCGTGTACAGGTAGCCGTTGACGTTCTTGTAGATCCAGTCCGTCGCGAACGGCGTCCCGAACCGGCGGAACATGTGGTCGCAGGAGAGCCACCAGCCGCCGATGTCCTCGTACATCGGGCTGAGCGGGTGCGGACAGTGCAGGTCGTCGTAGACCCAGAAGAGGAGCTTCTCCGTCTCCGAGGTCCACGTCACCGGGAACTTCTCGTCCCCGAGGAACTGGCCCAGGACTTCTTCCTTCAGTGCCACTGCGTTCGACTCCTATCGCGCGCTCTGACGCCTTCGTAGGCGACCTGATCAGCCGGCGACTACCGGCGTGCGAGAGATCCGCTTGAAGCGCCGCATGTTCTCCGTGATCGCCACCTCCGTCGGAAGACGCTCCATGCTCGACGCGCCGAAGAACCCGGCGACGCCCGTCGTGTGCTCGAGGACGTACTGCGCATCGTCCGGCTCGGCGATCGGGCCGCCGTGGCACAGCACGATGATGTCCGGCTTCACGGAGACGGCGGCGTCGCGGATCTCCTGGACGCGCACGGCGGCGGTCTCGAGGGTCAGGGCGGTCGTCGCCCCGATCTGTCCCTTCGTGGTGAGCCCCATGTGGGCGACGACGACGTCGGCGCCGGCGCCGGCCATCGCCCGCGCCTGGTCAGCGTCGAAGACGTACGGCGTGCAGAGCAGCCCGGCCTCGTGTGCCGCCCGGATCATGTCAACCTCGAGCCCGAAACCCATCCCGGTCTCTTCGAGGTTCTGGCGGAACTGGCCGTCACACAGACCCACCGTCGGGAAGTTCTGGACCCCGGAGAAGCCGACGCGCTTGATCTCCTCGAGGAATACGGGCATCAGGCGGAAGGGGTCCGTGCCGCAGACGCCGGCCAGGACCGGGGTCTCGCGCACGATCGGGAGGACCTCGCCGGCCATCTCCATCACGATCGCGTTGGCGTCGCCATAGGGCATGCAGCCGGCAAGGGATCCCCGGCCCGCCATCCGGTACCGACCCGAGTTGTAGATGATGATCAGGTCGGCCCCACCGGCTTCGGCGCATTTCGCCGACAGTCCGGTCCCGGCTCCTGCTCCCATGATCACGCCACCCTGGTCGACCGTGCGGCGCAGCCGCGCAAGCGCTTCCTGCCCGTTCATGCCAGTCCTCCTGCAATGGTCACCTTCGGCGCGGCCCAGGCCTGGTACATGGCGTCCATGCGCTCGGCCATCGCACGCGAGAAGGCGGGGTCGTTGATCGGGATGGCCATCTCGACCACCTCCACGTCGGGCCGGAGACCGGCCTTCAGCTCACGGATCAGGGCCGCATCCGCAGCGGCGTCGAAGAACGGGGCTCCGGGGACGTCGATCATCGAGACGCCGCCGAGCGGGATGAACACCGCCAGCGGGCCGGTGGCCGCATTGAGCTTCCGGGCGATCATGCGGCCGAGCTCCGCGCACTCCGCCTCGGTCGTGCGCATCAGCGTGACGGTGGCGTTGTGGATGTAGAGGTTGCGGTTGGCGAACTTCGCGGGAACCGTGTCCTTCGGTCCGAAGTTGACCATGTCCAGGGCGCCCAGGGAGACGACCTGCGGGAGGCCCAGCGACCCGGCCATCTCCAGCCGGTCGGGCCCGGCGGACAGCACCCCGCCGACCAGCTCGTCGGCGAGCTCGGTCGTCGTGATGTCCAGGGAGCCGGTGATGAAGCCTGCCTTCATGAGGGCTTCCATGGACTGCCCGCCGGCGCCCGTCGCATGGAAGACGAGGACCTCGTACCCGCGCTCCTCGAGAATCTCGCGGGCGGCTGTCACGCACGGGGTCGTGACCCCGAACATGGTCGCTCCGATCAGCGGCTTCGCCGCGATCGCCGACACGAACGTCGCGGAGGCCTTGGCCATGCCCGCGATCCCGGCTGCCGCGTTCGACAGGATCTTCTCGGAGATCCCGTTGATCCCGGCAATGTCCACGACCGAGTACATCATCGCGATGTCCGAAGTGCCGACGTAGGGCCGCGTGTCGCCGGACGCCATCGTGGAGACGATCAGCTTCGGCACGCCGACCGGAAGGACCTGCATCGCGGCGGACACGAGTGACGAGCCCCCGGAGCCGCCCACACCCAGGATTCCGTCGAGACGACCCTCGGCGTGGAGCCGGCGGACCACCTCGGTCGCGCCCCGGGTCATGGCGGCCATCGCCGGCCCACGATCTCGGGCGCCCGCGAGCGCTGCCCGATCCTCGCCCGCCGCGGCGGCCACCTCGGTCGGGCCGATGTCTCCGGGTGACGGGTCGCTCAGGACGCCGGCATCGACGAGGATGACCTCGCAGCCGGCTTCGAGCACCCGGTCGCGAAGGAAGGCGTACTCGGGCCCCTTCGTGTCAAGTGTGCCGAGCAACACAACGGTGGCCATGCGACACCTCCTGCGGCTGGAGCGATGCGGGTAGACCGGCGCCGAGCTTCGCGCGGACCACGACGGGCGCCGCTGGGGAGCGACCGACGGATTGTCGATAATCGATTGTTGAGGATAGCACCCCCGGGGGGCCCGTCAAGAGCCATCCAGCAACTCCAGCCGCACGACTGGGGCGCACCGAGCTCGCGGCCGAGGGGGTGTGCCGCGTACACTCCACGGAGCGGGCGCGGAAGGGGCGCTGCCCGATGAGCCGGAAACCCGAGGAGCGGCAGTGCCCGACGACCGCGCCATCTCGCGCACCGTCCTGGCAGACCAGGTCAGGGATCGGCTGCTCGAGGCGATCCTCGCCGGGCAGTACCCGCCGAACTCCCGAATCATCGAGACGCGGGTCGCGCGCGAGCTCGGGACCAGTCAGGCGCCCGTGCGCGAGGCATTGCGCGGACTCGAGGCGCTCGGTCTGGTCGAGATCTCGCCGTTCCGTGGAGCGCGCGTCCGTCATCCGTCGACGAGC
>JADGOR010000029.1 GCA_017882855.1 Cellulomonas sp.
CAGACCTATTCGGTGCAGAAGCTGAACGCGAGCTGCACGAACAGCGGCACCCTCACCTGGCGCATCTGCCCGTCGGGAGCGACGGGTACGATCTCGGGCTGGCCGACTCGATACCCTGATCCAACCACGGGCTCCAACAACCCGACCTCAGGCATCCAGATCGCCGGGTCGATCCAGACTCTTCAGCACTCCTTCCTGGTGCAGAAGTACAGCGAGGGATCTCACCTGGGGACGCTGGACGTGTTCGGCTCGATCGCACAGCGTTGGCGCGGAATCGTCGGCCAGAACGGTGTGACCGGCCCGGGGTACCTCAAGCTGTATGAGTACGACCGTCGGCTCACCTACGCCCGGCCGCCGTACTTCCCGACCTGGGTCAACTCGAAGTGGGGCGAGCACTACAGCGGCGAGATCAACACGCCTGCCGCCGTCAAGACTCCGTGATCGCGGTCCTGGCTGTCCTGGTCGGCGTTCTCGGCCTCGCTGTCGGTTCGTTCCTGAACGTCGTCGTCTACCGGGTGCCCTTGGGGCGCTCGGTGGTCCGTCCGGCGAGTGCGTGCCCGCGGTGCGGGACTGCCATCCGGCCCTGGGACAACCTGCCGGTGCTGTCGTGGCTGCTCCTGCGCGGCAAGTGCCGGGACTGTGCCGCACCAATCTCGGGTCGTTACCCGCTGGTGGAGGGCTTGACGGCGGTGCTCTTCGTCGGTGTCGTTCTGCGGTTTACCGTGGTTCAGGACGGTGCTTGGGCGATCCCCGCATACCTGTACCTCGCGGCGATCGGGGTGGCGCTCGCGCTCATCGATCTCGACGTCCGTCGGCTGCCGGACGCTATCGTGCTGCCCTCGTACCCGGCGGCGGCCGCGCTGCTCGCGCTGGCAAGCTGGGGCGCCGGCGACTGGGACGCGCTCCTGCGCGCGGCGGCGGGCGGTGCTGCGCTGTGGGTCCTGTACTTCGCGCTGTCGCTCGTCAAGCCAGGAGCCATGGGCTTCGGCGACGTCAAGCTGGCGGGGATTCTGGGTGCGTACCTGGGCTGGCTCGGCTGGGGTGATCTGGCCGTCGGCGCGTTCGCTGCGTTCTTCGTCGGCGGCCTCGTCTCGGTCGGTCTGCTGCTGGCCAAGAAAGCGGGTCGCCGCACGGCCATTCCGTTCGGACCGTGGATGCTGACCGGGGCCGCGATAGGGATCGCCGTCGGGGGCCCGGTCTGGGCGGCCTACCTCGGCACCATGACCTGAGCCGGCCAAGAAACGCATCGGTCGAACTTCCGTCCAGGACCTGCTCAAGCCGCGGTGCCTGCCTCCCGATAGCAAAAAGGAGAGCATCGCCATGCGGTGACGAAGGAGAACCAGGCTGTGGCCAGAACAGTGATTGGGCTCGACATCGGCACGATGTGCGTCCGTGCGGTCGAGCTGGAACGCGGACGCGGGGCGCCCACCCTCTTGCGCTATGCCGAGGCGCCGGTGCCTCTCGGTGCGATTCGAGACGGCGAGGTCGTAGAGCCCGACGGGGTTGTCGACGCGCTGCGTCGGCTCTGGGCCGAGGGTCACTTCAGCCACCGAGACGTCATTCTCGGCGTCGGGAACCAGCGCGTCATGGTGCGTAGCCTTGAGCTGCCCTGGATGCCGATGTCCCAATTGCGGTCGTCGTTGCCCTTCCAGGTGCAAGGCACCTTGCCGGTCGCCGTGGAGGACTCGCTTCTCGACTACTACCCGACCGCGGAATACCAGGGTGAGAATGGCCGGACGCTGCAAGGACTGCTGGTCGCGGCCACGCGGGACACCGTGCAATCGAACCTCTCCGCCGCCGAGAGCGCGGGCCTGCGGCCCCTCATGGTCGACCTCAACGGTTTTGCTCTTTTGCGCGCCCTGACCTTGGGCCAGCTCGCCGAGCGAACTGTCGCTCTCGTCGACATCGGTGCCCGCATCACGAATGTCGTCGTCGCCGAACACGGGATGCCGCGGCTGGTCCGCACGCTGCCGGCCGGGGGACAGGACGTCACCGACGCGATCGCGGAGGCGATGAACGTGTCGGTCCACGAGGCGGAGGCGATCAAGCGTCAGGTCGGAGTCGGTTTTGCCGTCGAGCCGGAGCTGCAGCGTGCCGCCGAGACCATCAACCAGGTGACCCAGGGACTCGTGGAGTCCATCCGGAACACTCTCGTGTACTACTCGAGCAACAACCCCGGCGGTGCAGCCGAGCTGGTGGTGCTGACCGGTGGCGGCTCCTACCTGGTAGGGCTCGGTCAGTACTTGTCGAGTGCCACTCGGATGCCGGTCACGATGGGTGACCTGTTGAGTCCCGTCAACGTGTCCCGAACGGCGCAGCTCGCCCCGCTCCACGGAGCGGAGTCGACGATTGCCGTCGCGCTCGGTCTTGCCTTGGGGGTGGCAGCATGAGCGCCAAGAAGAACTCCGCTGCTGCTGCCGCGGAAGACGGCCATGTCGACCTGATCGGCCTCGGGGCGGCGCGATCTCCCCAGGTCAACCTCCTACCGGCCGAGATCCGTGCGGGCCGAGTCCTCGGACGCGTCAAGGGGTGGCTCGCGGTGGTGCTGGTGGCCACGGCTGTGCTCGCGGCTGTCGGCTTTGTGGGATCCGCCTTGGTCGAGCGATCAGCCGCGGACGAGCTTGCGGCGAAGCAGGCCGAGGTCCAGGCTCTCGTCGCACAGCAGTCGAAGTACGCCGAGGTTCCTCTGGTCAAGACTCAGATCACCCAGACCGAAGCGGCGCGGCGGCTCGGCATGAGCACCGAGGTGCTCTGGAAGGGCTATCTCGGGGCTATCCAGGCGGTCACACCACCAGACGTGACCATCAGCAAGCTGACGACAGAGCTGCCGAGCCCCGTGGTTGCCGCGGCGGTGTCGGTGACCCCGCTCCTCTCGCCGAGTCTCGGTTCGATCGGATTCGTCGGTCAAGCCCGAACGCTTCCTGACCTGAGCGCCTGGATGGAAGCGCTGGACACGATCCCAGGCTTCGCTGACGCCACCTGCGCCACCGCGACGCTCACCGACGCCGATGGTGTGGTGTACTACGAGATTGCCACGACCGTGCAAGTGAACGACGTTGCCCTTGCATCCCGGTTCGTCGCGGAAGCGAGCAAGTGATGGGTACCTCGAAGACGGCACCCTGGGTGTTCGGCACCGCGGTCCTCGCGGTGCTCATCCTGATCGGTGCGTGGTTCCTGGCGATCTCTCCGAAACTGTCCGCCGCAGCGGACGCGAGCGACCAGACGACGGCGCAGCAGGCGCGGGTTGATCAGCTCACGGTCCTGCTCGCCGGACTCAAGCACGACTTCGAGAACATCGAGAGCTTCCGCACCCAGCTCAGTGACCTGCAGGTCCAGATCCCGAGCGACCAGCAGCTCTCGACCCTCAATCGGCAGCTGAGCACGATCGCTACCGAGACGGGCATGGTGGTGACGTCGTTCGCTCCGAGCAGCCCGGTCGAGGTCGTCAACCCGGGCGCAGCCGCGGCCGGCACGGTCACGACCGACGGCGCGGCTACACCGGCGGGTCAGACGGCAACGACGCAGGCGGCCAAGGGCTTCTACGCCATCCCGATCGACGTGATCGTGGTGGGGACCTACCCGAACATGGTCGCCTTCCTGGACAAGCTGCAGACCGGCAATCCGCGGTTGATCCTGGTCAGCCAGCTCGCCGCGGTGAGCCAGAAGGACACCGCCGCCAAGGGCGGGATCCCTGCACTGGCCAAGGGGGACCTCGAGCTGACGTTCACGGCCTATGCCTTCACGATGCCCGATCCGCGGAAGCCCGTGGTCGCACCGACGCCCGCTCCGTTGCCGGTGCCGGCGGCGCAACCGAACCCGTTCGTACCGCTGCAATAACACCGCGCCGTTGCGCGCCGCCTTACCTTGTGCCCTGCATCCGTGACCCGGAGGCAGGGCACAGTGGCGTGACACCCGTGGGAGGATCGACCCATGTTCCGATGGCTGACGGCCGGTGAGTCGCACGGTCCCGCCCTGGTGGGGATTCTCGAAGGGCTGCCCGCGGGCGTCGAGGTGACCTCCGAGGACATCGAGGTTGCCCTCGCCCGGCGTCGGCTCGGCTACGGACGCGGTGCCCGGATGGCGTTCGAGCAGGACGAGGTGCGCATCCTGGGCGGGCTGCGTCTCGGGGTCAGCCAGGGCGGGCCGGTAGCGATCGAGATCGGGAATTCCGAGTGGCCGAAGTGGGTCGACGTGATGTCCGCCGATCCGGTGGACGACCCCGCGCGGCTCGAACGGGCCCGCAACGCCCCACTGACCCGTCCGCGTCCGGGCCATGCGGACCTGGCCGGGATGCGCAAGTACGGCTTCGACGACGCCCGCCCGGTCCTCGAACGGGCCTCCGCGCGAGAGACCGCAACCCGGGTCGCCCTCGGTGCGGTCGCGGCGAAGTTCCTCGAGCAGGCGCTCGGGGTGCGGCTTGTCTCCCACGTCGTCGCGATCGGACCGGTCAGCACGCCGGAGACGGCTCTTCGACCCACTCCGGCCGACGTCGCCGCGCTCGACGCCGATCCGGTCCGCTCCTTCGACCCCGCGACGTCCGCCGCGATGGTCGGCGAGATCGACGAGTGCCAGAAGGCCGGCGACACGCTCGGCGGCGTCGTCGAGGTGCTCGCCTATGGACTCCCGTCGGGGCTCGGGAGCTACGTGCACTGGGACCGGCGGCTGGACGCTCGTCTGGCCGCAGCGTTGATGAGCATCCAGGCCATGAAGGGGGTCGAGGTGGGTGACGGGTTCCGCACCGCCGCGCGCCGCGGCTCGGTCGCCCACGACGAGATCGAGCTCGACCCGGGCGAAGGGCACCCGCTGCGTCGGCGCACGAACCGCGCCGGCGGCATCGAGGGCGGGATGTCGAACGGGGAGCTGCTGCGGGTGCGAGCGGCGATGAAGCCGATCTCGACGGTCCCGCGGGCGCTGGACACCGTGGATGTTGCGACCGGCGAGCCGGCCAAGGCGATCCACCAGCGATCCGACGTGTGCGCCGTGCCGCCGGCCGCGGTCGTCGCCGAGGCGATGGTCGCGCTCGTGCTGGCCGACGCCGCGCTCGAGAAGTTCGGCGGGGACAGCGTCGCGGAGGTCCGGCGCAACCTCGCGGGGTATCTGGCGGCGATCCCTGAGGAGATGCGCTGACGCGATGAAGGAGCGCCAGCCTCGAGTCGTGCTCATCGGCCCGCCCGGGTCGGGCAAGTCCTCCGTCGCTCGCATGCTTGCCGAACGACTCCAGTGCGCGTGGCGGGACACCGACGCCGACGTCGAGGTGGTCGCGGGCTCGCCCGTCGCCGAGATCTTCGTGACCCAGGGCGAGGAGCGTTTCCGGGAGCTCGAGCGGGCGGCCGTCGATCGAGCCCTGCGCGAGCACGACGGCGTCCTGGCCCTCGGCGGCGGAGCGGTTCTCGATCCCGAGAGCGAGGCGCAGCTTGCCGAGTACCGAGCGGGTGGCGGGACTGTCGTCTTCCTCGACGTCTCGCTCGCGCATGCCGCTCCACGGGTCGGGTTCAACGCGGCACGCCCGCTGCTCCTCGGTAACCCGCGCGCGCAGTGGGCTCAGCTGATGGAGCGCCGTCGCCCGGTGTATGAGCGGCTCGCCACCATCCGGGTCGACACCGACGGGCGTCGCCCGCGGCAGATCGCAGCGATCATCGCGGCGGCACTGGGAACCAACCCGAGCGAGGAGTCCGACGATGACGACAGGTGACCGCGAGGATCCGCGCATCGTCCCGGTGCCGGCCGAGCACGCGTATGACGTCGTCATCGGCCGAGGTCTCCTCGGCGAGCTTCCGCGGCTGCTCGGCGGCGCCGTCCGGCGGGTCCTGATCGTCCACCCGGCAACCTTGGCCGCGTCTGCTACCGCGATGCGTGAGGACCTGCAGGAGCACGGCTACCGGGTCTTCTTGGCCGAGGTGCCCGATGCCGAGGCCGCCAAGACGGCCGAGGTCGCCGCGTTCTGCTGGCAGGTCCTCGGGCAAGCGGACTTCACTCGCTCCGACGCGGTGGTCGGGCTCGGCGGGGGTGCCACCACCGATCTGGCCGGGTTCGTCGCGGCGACCTGGCTGCGGGGCATCCGGGTGGTGCAGGTCCCGACGACGCTGCTCGCGATGGTGGACGCGGCGGTCGGCGGCAAGACCGGGATCAACACGGCCGAGGGCAAGAACCTGGTGGGCGCGTTCCACTCGCCGGCGGGCGTGCTGTGCGACCTGAACTCGCTCGAGACGCTGCCGCGGTTCGACGTCGTCGCCGGCCTCGGCGAGGTGATCAAGTGCGGGTTCATCGCGGACCCGCGGATCCTCGAGCTCGTCGAGGAGAACGCCGCCGCCCTGGCGGACCTCGGCGCGGCAACCCCGCCCACCTGGGGCGTTCTCCTGGACGTGATCGAACGGTCGATCCGGGTCAAGGCCGACGTGGTCGGCGTGGACCTACGTGAAGCGGGGCGTCGCGAGTTCCTCAACTACGGACACACGTTCGCGCACGCGATCGAGCACGTCGAGCGGTACTCGTGGCGGCACGGTGCGGCCGTCTCCGTCGGGATGGTCTTCGCGGCGGAGCTCGCCCGGCTGGCCGGCCGCTTGTCCGACGACGACGTCGCGCGGCACCGGAGCATCCTCACGTCGGTCGGCCTGCCGGTGACCTACCGCGGTGATCGGTGGGAGGGCCTGCTCGCAGCCATGCGGCGCGACAAGAAGACTCGCGGCGACCTCTTGCGCTTCGTCGTTCTCGACGGGATCGGGCGCCCGAGTCGACTCGAGGGTCCGGACCCGGCGCTGCTTGCCGCGGCCTATGCCGAGATCAGCCACGAGGCACCCCAGGGAGTCGAGCTCTGAGCCGTCAGCTGCAGGGTGCCTTCAGCGCGGTACCTCGTTCGGTGGCCCAGAGAACGGGTTCCCCGCCGGCCGGCCCGCCTGCCAGGCAGAACGCGTCTGCGGTCGCACTGACGACGTGGACGTCGATCCCGGGTGCGGGCACGAAGCCGCTGCTCAGCAGCGTCTGCTGGTCCTCGATGTAGGTGCCGTGACTGACGGCATACGTCTGCTCGGCGATGGCGGCGGAGGCGAGCGCCGCGCGCACCTCGACCGTGGTTGCACTGCTCTGCTGCTGCTTGAGTGCGGATCCGCCCAGTGCGGTCAGGCCCCAGATCAAGAGCGCGATCACCACCACCACCACGCCGACGACGATCGCCACCGTCCGGCCCGGGTGCCCCTGGTGCGGGGGTTCCTGGGCGCGCCAGGCCGACTGTGCAGGCGGTTGTGCAGCTGGCGGAGCGGGCGGCGGAGCGGACGCATCGAGCACCGGTTGCCATCGGAACCCGTCCCACCGCCAGCGTCCGTCAGGCGTCCGGGCGGGCGGAAAGGGACTGCTCGGGTTCGTCACGGCGAGATCTCCAGCTGCTGGACCGGCGTCTGAGGTTTGGATCATTCATCGGTCACTCGGCGGGTGGACCTGAGTCCGAGGCACAATTCCCCTAGGCTTCGCCCCATGACGCACGTCCTCGTGTTGAACGGTCCGAATCTCGGTCGCCTCGGAGTGCGAGAGCCGGAGGTGTACGGCACCGGCACTCTGGCCGAGCTCGAGTCGGCGGTCCAGGCCTGGGGGGGCGAGCTCGGCCTGACGATCGAGGCGCGCCAGTCCGATGCGGAGTCGGAACTCGTCGGCTGGCTGCACGAGGCGGTCGACACGCGCGCCCACGTCGCCCTCAACGCGGCGGCGTTCACGCACTACTCTTACGCGCTCCGCGATGCGGCGGCCGAGGTGACGAACGCTGGACTGGTTCTGGTCGAGGTGCACATCTCCAACCCGGCGGCGCGGGAGCAGTTCCGTCACACGAGCGTGCTCGGGGCGGTGGCGACGGGCACGATCGCGGGATTCGGCTTCGACTCGTACCGTCTGGCGCTGGTTGCGATCGCACACCGGAGCGGCACCAATGTAGAACAAGGTGCGTGACTTGTAGTATTCCGGACAAGCATCTAGGCTTGTCGCATGTTCGTACTGACGATTGACCAGGAGAGCAGCAGAACCGCGGGCGACCGCGTCGACGGCTTCCTCGAGCTGCTGAGCGACACCGTGGCTGCGCACGTGGACGCACTCGTTCGCCCGTTCGAACGCACCGTCGGGGACGAGGTCCAGGGACTGATGAGCAGCGCCGATCTTGCGGTGGAGCTGGCCCTGGTGGCCCTGCGGACGGGGGAGTGGCAGGTCGGGATCGGCGCCGGCCGCGTCGACGAGCCGGTGGCCGCCTCGACCCGGGCGGCGACCGGTGAGGCGTTCTTGCACGCGCGTGAGGCCGTCGAGCGGGCGAGGAGCCGCAGTCGCTCAGTCCCGCTGGCCGTCTCAGGCTCGGACCCGGCCGCAGCGCGCGACGCGGAGTCCGTCCTCCGCCTCATCGGAGCGGTCGCCGAGCGGCGCACGAGCGCCGGTTGGGCCGCGATCGACGCGCTCCGGGCGAGCACGGAGAGCCCGCGCCAGGAGGACATCGCCGCGGGGCTCGGCATCACCCAGCAGGCGGTCAGCCAACGGCTCAAGACCACCCTGTGGGCCGAGGAGATCGCGGCACGCCCGCTCGCGGCTGCACTGCTGATCCGCGCCGAGGGTGCAGGATCGTAGCCATGGCGATCTGGCTCTCGATCCTTGTCGGCGTGGCCAGTCTCGTGGTCGCGGTCCTCGGCGGTTGGCCCGTCACCGCGGCCGTCCTGGGGCTCGCCGGCCGGTCCCGTGACACCGATCCGCACCAAGCGAGCGGCGAGGCGACCGCCGCGCTCCGTGGCGGGACGTGGATCGGGATCCTGGAGCGCCTCGCGGTCTGTGGCGCGATCCTGCTCGGGTACCCGGCGGCGATCGCCGTCGTCGTCGCGGTGAAGGGCCTCGGGCGGTACCCCGAGCTGCGAAACCACCCGGCCGCATCGGAGCGGTTCGTGATCGGAACACTCGCCTCGATGATCTGGGCCGCTGCCATCGGGGTGGCGGGCCAGGCCCTCCTCTCGCTCTGAAGCGCCGCACCCGCGTCGTCGCCAGGACGGCCGTCCCGTCATCCACGGTAGAGTTGACGGCGCTGAGCACCCGACTGCGGCGCTCGACGCTCCCCACCGACGCGACAGGATGACGTGTGGCTACCACCAACGACCTGAAGAACGGCCTCGTGCTCAACATCGACGGACAGCTCTGGGCCGTCGTCGAGTTCCAGCACGTCAAGCCCGGCAAGGGCGGCGCGTTCGTCCGTACCAAGCTCAAGAACGTGCTGTCCGGGAAGGTGGTCGACCGGACCCTCAACGCTGGTACCAAAGTCGAGACCGCGAGCGTCGACAAGCGCGACATGCAGTACCTCTACAAGGACGGCACCGACTTCGTCTTCATGGACACCTCGAGCTACGAGCAGCTGCACGTCTCCGAGGTGACCGTCGGCGACGCCTCGCACTACCTGCTGGAGAACCAGAGCGCCCTCGTCGCCACCCACGAAGGCGTCCCGCTGTACGTGGAGCTGCCGGCGTCCGTCGTCCTGGAGATCACGTACACCGAACCGGGCCTGCAGGGCGACCGCTCCACCGGCGGCACGAAGCCCGCAACCCTCGAGACGGGTTACGACATCCAGGTCCCGTTGTTCATCGAGACCGGCACCAAGGTCAAGGTGGACACCCGCAGCGGCGACTACCTCGGCCGGGTCAACGAGTAGCTCCGGGTGAGCGCACGCACGAAGGCCCGCAAGCGTGCCGTCGACGTCCTGTTCGAGGCCGAACAGCGCGAGATCGACGTCATCGAGCTGTTGGCGGAGAGAATCAGGCAGCCCGGCACGGAGGCGGCGCTTCCGCAGTACTCGGTCGAGCTGGTCGAAGGCGTCCATGACCGCGGGGACCGGATCGACGAGCTGATCTCGACCTACGCGCACGGCTGGACGATCGGCCGGCTCCCGGCGGTCGACCGCGCGGTGCTCCGGGTCGGCATCTGGGAGATCCTGTTCAACGACGACGTACCTGACGCCGTCGCGGTGGACGAGGCAGTCGCGCTGGCCGGTGCCTTGTCGACCGACGAGTCGCCGGCGTTCGTCAATGGTCTGCTCGGCCGGATCCTGGAGCTCAAGCCGACTCTCCTGGGATAGCTCCGCTCGGACCCTGTCGTGGGAGCTACACTCCCCGTGACAGACATCCTTTAAGACCCGTCCGGTGAGGCGGGGAAGGAGGTCGCCAGATGTCCTCTGGCCCTGGAGTGCCCACTGATGGCACCGGCGTCGGCGATGCCGACGGCAGCATCCGGTCCGACGAATCGACGCTGGTCCTCGGCGACGGTGACATCGCTCGCGCGCTGACCCGGATCGCGCACGAGATCCTCGAGCGCAACCGCGGCGCGATGGACGTGGTGCTGCTCGGTATCCCGACTCGCGGCCTGCCCCTGGCGCGACGGCTGGGACAGCGCCTGGCAGCCGCCGAGCCCGGGATCGACGCGGCGCGGATCATCGGGAGCCTCGATGTGACGATGCACCGGGACGACCTGCATCGACAGCCGACCCGCGCGATCGGCGCGACGGTCCTCCCGCCCGGCGGGATCAACGACAAGGTCGTCGTCCTCGTCGACGACGTCCTGTTCTCCGGGCGGACCATCCGGGCGGCGCTCGACGCCATCAGCGATCTCGGGCGACCGAGCGCGGTGCAGCTCGCCGTCCTCGTGGACCGCGGTCACCGCGAGCTGCCGATCAGGGCCGACTACGTGGGGAAGAACCTTCCCACCTCCCTCAGCGAGCGGGTCCGGGTGCTGGTCAGCGAGATCGACGGTGAGGATGCCGTGACGATCCAGGGAGGTCACCGATGAGGCACTTGCTCTCTGCTGCGGACCTCGACCGGCCGACCGCGATCCAGGTGCTCGACACAGCGGCCCAGATGGCGGCCACCCAGGCCCGCGAGATCAAGAAGCTGCCGACCCTGCGCGGCAAGACGGTGGTGAACCTGTTCTTCGAGGACTCCACCCGGACCCGGATCTCGTTCGAGACCGCGGCCAAGAGGTTGTCGGCGGACGTCATCAACTTCGCCGCCAAGGGCTCGAGCGTCTCCAAGGGGGAGTCGCTCAAGGACACCGCCCAGACGCTCCAGGCGATGGGCGCCGATGCGGTCGTCATCCGGCATCCCGCCTCGGGCGCGCCGCACTCGTTGGCGCACTGCGGGTGGGTCGACACCTCGGTCATCAACGCGGGTGACGGAACCCACCAGCACCCCACCCAGGCCCTGCTCGACGCTTTCACCATCCGTCGGCACCTGTCCCCGGGCGGCGTCCGCAGGGTCGGCGCGGACGGTGACCAGGGGGTGGGCGGTGGACTGGATGGCCTTCGGGTCGCCATCGTCGGCGACATCCTGCACTCGCGGGTGGTGCGGTCGAACGTCCAGCTCTTGACCACGCTCGGTGCGGAGGTCACGCTCGTCGGGCCGCCAACGCTCGTGCCGATCGGCGTGGAGGCATGGCCGTGCCAGACCTCCTACGACCTCGACGGCGTCCTTGCGACCGGTCCCGACGCCGTGATGATGCTGCGCGTCCAGCGCGAACGCATGGGAGCGGGGGGCGGCGGCTTCTTCCCGAGCCCGGCCGAGTACATGCACCTTTACGGGCTCGACGCACGGCGGATCGCGCGCCTTCCCGAGCACTCGATCGTCATGCACCCCGGGCCGATGAACCGTGGCCTCGAGATCTCGGCCGACGCAGCGGACTCGCCGCGTTCCGTGATCGTCGAGCAGGTCGCCAACGGGGTGGCGGTTCGGATGGCGGTCCTATACCTCGTCCTTGCCGGGGTGCCCACGGGCGACGCGGCGCCGGCTGCCGGCTCGGCAGATGCGAAGGGAGCGGCACGATGAGCTACCTGCTTCGAGCGGTCTCGCCGCTGGGAGGCGCGCCGACCGACCTGCTTCTCGCCAAGGGTGTGATCGCGGCCGTCGGTGCCGAGGCGACCGCAGCCGCGGGGGAGCGCGGCGTCACGGTCGTCGACGGCTCCGGTCTGGTGGCGCTGCCCGGCCTGGTCGACCTGCACACCCACTTGCGCGAGCCGGGTCGCGAGGACGCCGAGACGATCGAGTCCGGCACTCGGGCTGCCGCACTCGGCGGCTTCACGGCCGTCCACGCGATGGCGAACACCACCCCGGTCGCCGACACCGCCGGCGTCGTCGAGCAGGTCTGGCGACTCGGGCGGGCTGCGGGCTGGGCGGACGTCTTCCCGGTCGGCGCCGTGAGCGTCGGGCTTGCCGGCGAACAGCTGGCCGAGCTCGGCGCGATGGCGAGTTCCGCCGCCCGGGTCCGGGTCTTCTCGGACGACGGCCGGTGCGTGCACGACCCGGTGCTGATGCGCCGGGCGCTCGAGTACGTCAAGGCCTTCGACGGGGTGGTCGCGCAGCACGCTCAAGAGCCCCGGTTGACCGCGGGTGCCCAGATGCACGAGGGCATCGTCTCCGCCGAGGTAGGGCTCCAGGGCTGGCCGGCTGTCGCCGAAGAGGCGATCATCGCGCGGGACGTGCTGCTGGTCGCGCACGTCCGCTCGCGACTGCACGTCCAGCACGTCTCGACGGCCGGTGCGGTCGAGATCATCCGATGGGCCAAGTCGCGTGGGATCAACGTCACCGCAGAGGCGACGCCGCACCATCTGCTGCTGACCGACGAGCTCGCGCGGACGTATGATCCGGTGTACAAGGTGAACCCTCCGTTGCGTACACAGGAGGACGTCGACGCCGTCCGGGACGGTCTGGCCGACGGCACGATCGACATCGTCGCGACCGATCACGCACCGCACCCGCGCGAGGACAAGGACTGCGAGTGGGCCGCGGCAGCGTTCGGGATGACCGGGCTCGAGACGGCGCTGAGCATCGTGCAACAGGTGATGGTGGACACCGGGCGGATGACCTGGGCCGACCTGGCCCGGGTCATGTCTGTCACGCCCGCGCGGATCGGGCGGCTGGAGCAGCACGGCCGTCCGCTCGCCGTCGGCGAACCTGCGAACGTAACGCTGGTTGACGGCGCCGCGCGCTGGACGGTCGATCCCGACCGACTTGCCACGGGCAGCAGGAACACTCCGTTCGGGGGGCGCGAGCTGCCCGGACGAGTGGTGGCGACGTTCTTGCGGGGCAAGCCCACGGTGCTCGACGGCGCGCCTGCTCGGGAAGCGGGAATGCACGCCTGATGCGCACCGCCGTCTCGATCACGCTCCTCTTGGCTGCCGCTGCTCTTGCGCTCCTCGCGATGCGGCGGGGCTGGCTCCGCCGCACCGAGCGGTCCGCCCAGGTCCTGACCGCTCTGCCGGACCCGGACGCCGATCTCGGGATCGTCGTGACGCCGGCGTTCGAGGTTTCGTACGTCTCGACGACGAGGGCCGGCGACTGGCTCGATCGGGTCACGGTTCATGAGCTGGGCAACAGGTCCCAGGCGACCGTGCAGGTGTTCGCGGACGGAGTCCGGATCGAGCGCAGCCACGGCGAGCCGCTGGTGCTGAGCAGA
Source organism: Cellulomonas sp. (assembly GCA_017882855.1). GTDB lineage: Bacteria > Actinomycetota > Actinomycetes > Actinomycetales > Cellulomonadaceae > JADGOR01. The sequence continues at coordinate 13,444 of JADGOR010000029.1, forward strand.
TCGGTCCTTCGGGGGGTCACCCGGTTGCCCGGGATGGCCGGGAAGTTCGTCGGCCGGGACGGACTCGTGGTGCTGAGCTGGTCCGAGCGGGGCCAGGTCGCGGCGGCCTTCGACACCGGAATTCGGGCGCGGTACCGCGCCGAGGGCGAGATCCTGGTGGACGCGGTGCGGAGCCTCCTCGCCGGCCGAGGATCGACGGAAGGACATCACGAGTGAGTCAGCAGTCCCAGGCCGGTTCGGACCGGGCGGTCCTCGTCCTCGAGGACGGCCGGTCCTTCGTCGGCCGACCGTACGGCGCGAGCGGCCGGACGGTCGGTGAGATCGTCTTCAACACCGGCATGACCGGCTACCAGGAGACGCTGACCGATCCGTCCTACCACCGCCAGATCGTCGTCATGACCGCGCCGCACATCGGGAACACGGGCATGAACGACGAGGACCCGGAGTCGGGCCGGATCTGGGTGGCCGGCTACGTGGTGCGTGACCCGGCACGCCGGCCGTCCAGCTGGCGCTCCAGGCGGTCGCTCGAAGAAGAGCTGAGGTCGCAGCAGATCGTCGGCCTCTCGGGGATCGACACGCGAGCCCTCACCCGGCACCTACGGGACCGCGGAGTGATGCGAGCGGGCATCTACTCGGGTGACGCGCTCAGCAGCCCCGACGGTGTCGAGCTGACCGTGGACGCGCTGCGGGCCGATGTCCTGGCCGCGCCGATGATGGTGGGCGCGGCCCTGGCTGCGGAGGTCTCGACGTCGGTGGCATACGTGATCGAGCCGATCGGAGCGCACCGCGCAACGGTCGCCGCGATCGACCTGGGCATCAAGTCGATGACACCCCACCGGCTGGCCGAGCGGGGTGTCCGGGTGCACGTCCTGCCTGCCTCGTCGACCATCCAGGACGTGCTAGCCATAGCCGCCGATGGGGTGTTCTTCTCCAACGGACCGGGCGACCCGGGCGCGGCGACGCACGAGGTGGCACTCCTGCGCGAGGTGCTGGACCGTCGGATCCCGTTCTTCGGGATCTGCTACGGCCATCAGATCCTTGGCCGCGCCCTAGGCTTCGGCACCTACAAGCTCGTCTACGGGCACCGCGGCATCAACCAGCCCGTGATGGACCGCACCACCGGCAAGGTCGAGGTGACCGCGCACAACCACGGGTTCGCGGTCGACGCACCGTTGACCGGAGCGAGTGTCGCGCCCCACGACGACGGCCGGTACGGCCGGGTCGTGGTCTCGCACATCTGCCTGAACGACGACGTCGTCGAAGGCCTGACGTGCCTCGACCTGCCGGCGTTCTCGGTGCAGTACCACCCCGAGGCTGCCGCCGGGCCGCACGACGCCGCCTACCTCTTCGACCGCTTCCTGGACCTGATGCTCGATGCTCCGGTCATGCGCGCGGGAGGAGAGTCCTGATGCCGCGGCGCGCCGACCTGCACTCGATCCTGGTGATCGGATCCGGCCCGATCGTGATCGGCCAGGCCTGTGAGTTCGACTACTCGGGCACCCAGGCGTGCCGGGTGCTCAAGGCCGAGGGCCTGCGGGTCATCCTGGTGAACTCGAACCCCGCGACGATCATGACGGACCCCGAGTTCGCGGACGCGACCTACGTCGAGCCGATCACGACCGAGGTGATCGAGTCGATCATCGCCAAGGAGCGCCCGGACGCGCTGCTGCCGACCCTGGGTGGCCAGACGGCGCTCAACGCCGCGGTCGCCCTGCACGAGGCCGGCGTGCTCGAGAAGTACGGCGTCGAGCTGATCGGCGCGAACATCGCGGCGATCACCGCGGGGGAGGACCGGCAGGAGTTCAAGGGAGTCGTCGAACGGTGCGGCGCCGAGGTGGCGCGCAGCCTGATCGCGCACTCGATGGACGAGTGCCTGGCGGCCGCGGCCGAGCTCAGCTACCCGGTCGTCGTCCGCCCTTCCTTCACGATGGGTGGCCTCGGTAGCGGCATCGCGTACGACGAGACCGACCTGCGTCGGATCGCCGGCGCGGGGCTGCACTACTCGCCGACCACCGAGGTTCTCCTCGAGGAGTCGATCCTCGGTTGGAAGGAGTTCGAGCTCGAGCTGATGCGCGACAAGGCGGACAACGTCGTGGTCGTCTGCTCGATCGAGAACGTGGACCCGGTCGGGGTGCACACCGGGGACTCCGTGACGGTGGCACCCGCGCTCACCCTGACCGACCGGGAGTACCAGCGGCTGCGCGACATCGGGATCGCCGTGATCCGCGAGGTCGGGGTCGACACCGGCGGCTGCAACATCCAGTTCGGGGTGCACCCGGACACGGGCCGCATCGTCGTCATCGAGATGAACCCTCGGGTCTCGCGCTCGTCGGCCCTTGCCTCCAAGGCCACCGGCTTCCCGATCGCCAAGATCGCGGCGCGGCTCGCCATCGGCTACACCCTCGACGAGATCCCGAACGACATCACGGGCTCCACGCCGGCGTCGTTCGAGCCCACCCTCGACTACGTCGTAGTGAAGGTACCGAGGTTCGCGTTCGAGAAGTTCCCCGCGGCCGACACGACGCTGACGACGACGATGAAGTCGGTCGGCGAGGCGATGGCCCTGGGACGGAACTTCACCGAGGCCCTGCAGAAGGCGATGCGCTCGATCGACAAGAAGGGCTCCCTGTTCCACTGGGACGGCGAAGCGCCGAGCGGCGACCGCCTGGCCGCCCTGCTCGGCTCGATCGGGCGTCCCACCGAGCGCCGGCTGATAGAGGTCCAGCAGGTCCTTCGGGCCGTCGGCTCACCTGGCTGCAGCGTCGACGAGGTGTACGCGGCGACCGGGATCGACCCGTGGTTCCTCGACCAGGTGGCTCTGATAAACGAGGTGGCCGAGAGCCTCCGGACGGTGGACCAGCTCGACCGTGAGCTGTTGCGCCATGCGAAGCAGCACGGCTTCTCCGACGGCCAGATCGCCCAGCTCCGCGGCAGCGACGAGGACGAGACCCGGGCGCTGCGGCACTCGTTCGGCATCCGCCCGGTCTTCAAGACGGTCGACACCTGCGCGGCCGAGTTCGAGGCACGCACGCCCTACCACTACTCGACCTACGACGACGAGACCGAGGTCGAGCCCCGGTCCAGGCCGGCGGTGATCATCCTCGGCTCCGGACCGAACCGGATCGGCCAGGGGATCGAGTTCGACTACTCGTGCGTGCACGCGGCTCTCGCGCTCCGCGACGAGTTCGAGACGATCATGGTGAACTGCAACCCGGAGACCGTGTCCACGGACTACGACACCTCCGACCGGCTGTACTTCGAGCCGCTCACCTTCGAGGACGTGCTGGAGGTGTACCACGCGGAGCTCGCGGTCGGACCGGTCGAAGGCCTCATCGTCCAGCTCGGCGGACAGACGCCGCTGGGTCTCGCGCAACGCCTCGCCGATGCCGGGCTGCCCATCCTCGGGACGCAGCCGGCCGCGATCGACGCCGCCGAGGACCGAGGAGCGTTCGGCCGCGTGCTCGGCGCGGCAGGCCTGCCCGCACCGGCCTTCGGCACCGCGACGACGCTCGCGGAGGCGCAGCGGGTGGCCGACGGTATCGGCTACCCGGTCCTGGTGCGCCCCTCTTACGTCCTCGGTGGGCGTGGGATGGAGATCGTCTACAACCGCGCGCAGCTGAGCGAGTACGTGTCCCGCGCGCTGCTGGGCTCCAGCGAGACGGCGGCGGCGCTCAGCAACAGCGCACCGTTGCTGATCGACCGGTTCCTCGACGACGCGATAGAGATCGACGTCGATGCGCTCTACGACGGTACCGACCTGTACGTCGGCGGTGTCATGGAGCACATCGAGGAGGCCGGGATCCACTCGGGAGACTCCGCGTGCGTCCTGCCGCCGGTGACGATCTCACGTGCCGAGCTGAAGCGGATCCGGTACTCGACCGAGGCGATCGCACGCGGCGTCGGCGTGCGCGGGCTGATCAACATCCAGTACGCCCTGGTCTCCGACGTCCTCTACGTGCTCGAGGCGAACCCTCGCGCGTCGCGCACGGTCCCGTTCGTGTCCAAGGCCACCGGCGTCGCGCTCGCCAAGGCGGCGGCACTCGTGATGACCGGCCACACGATCGCGGACCTGCGCCGCGCCAACGTCCTGCCGACCACCGGCGACGGGGGAGCGCTGGGGCTGGACGCGCCGATCGCGGTGAAGGAAGCGGTGCTGCCGTTCCAGCGGTTCCGCTCCCCGGAGGGGACCGTGGTGGACACCGTCCTCGGCCCGGAGATGCGCTCGACCGGGGAAGTGATGGGTATCGACGTGGACTTCCCGACCGCCTTCGCGAAGTCCCAAGCGGCGGCGTTCGGCGGCCTGCCCACCTCGGGAACGGTGTTCATCTCGGTCGCCGACCGGGACAAGCGGCAGATCGTCTTCCCGGTCAAGCGACTCGTCGACCTCGGCTTCGAGATCCTCGCCACCGGCGGGACGGCCAGCGTGCTCAAACGCAACGGGATCGCGACGACGCGGGTCCGCAAGCAGTCGGAAGGGCGCGGCCCGCACGGTGAGCCGACGATCGTCGACCTCATCACCGAGGGCCAGGTGGACATGGTCATCAACACCCCGTCCGGTCAGGGCGCCCGGGCCGACGGCTACCAGATCCGGGCCGCGACCACCGCCGCGGACAAGGCGATCGTCACGACGGTGCAGCAGCTCGCGGCCGCAGTCCAGGGCATCGAGGCGGTGCTCCGTGGGCCATTCCGGGTCACCAGCCTGCAAGAGCACATGGCCCGTTCCGGGCTGGTGCGCGGTCAAGGGCCTGCTGGCGGGGGAGCGGCATGACGGTGCCGTTCGGAGCGCGCCTGGCCGCCGCGATGGACGCCTCAGGTCCGCTGTGTGTCGGGATCGACCCGCACCCGGCCCTGCTCGCGGGCTGGGGCCTGGCCGACGATGTCCGCGGCCTGCGAACCTTCGCCCTGACCGTGCTGGAGGCAGTCAGCGGTGCGGTCGCCGCGGTCAAGCCGCAGTCGGCCTTCTTCGAGCGGCACGGATCAGCCGGGATCGCCGTGCTCGAGGAGGTCATCGCGACCGCCCGGGCCGCCGGAACCCTGGTGATTCTTGACGCCAAGCGCGGCGACATCGGCTCGACGATGGTCGGATACGCGGACGCGTACCTGCGGGACGGCGCACCGCTGGCGGTCGACGCGCTGACGGTGTCACCCTTCCTCGGCTTCGGATCGCTGCAGCCGTTGCTGGATGCCGCCCTTGACAGCGGTCGTGGGCTGTTCGTTCTCGCGCTCACCTCGAACCCGGAGGGCGCCGAGGTGCAGCATGCCCGCGGGAGTGACGGTCGCGCCGTGGCGGCCCGGATCGCGGCGGCCGCCGCCGCGCTGAACCAGGGCAAGGAGCCGTTCGGTTCGATCGGCCTGGTGGTCGGCGCAACTACCGGGAGTGCGGCTCGCGAGCTCGGGATAGACCTCGCGGCCGTGAACGGGCCGTTGCTCGCGCCCGGGGTCGGAGCGCAAGGCGCCGGAGCGGCAGAGCTCGCCGACGTCTTCGGCCCGGCTCGCCGTCAGGTGCTCGCATCGACGTCGCGGGCCGTCCTCGCGGCGGGACCCGAAGTCGCCGCGTTGCGAGCTGCGGCCCACCTGTCAGCACGCCTGGCGAGCACGGCGCTACGCGGCTGATCGTCTTCGAGGGCCCGCCGCGTTGCCGAGCACGCCGGAAGGTCGCTAGGTTCACTCACGTCGGAACCACCCCGGACTGAGAAGGTGACGTCGCGTGGCCCTACCACCGCTGACTCCGGAACAGCGCGCTGCGGCCCTCCAGAAGGCCGCTGCCGCACGCCAGGCCCGCGCGGAGGTCAAGAGCCGGCTCAAGTACTCGCAGGGCTCGCTCTCGGCCGTGATCGACGACGGGCAGAAGGACGACGTCATCGGGAAGCTCAAGGTGGTGGCCCTGCTCGAGTCGCTTCCGGGCGTCGGCAAGGTGAAGGCGCGCGCGATCATGGCCGAGATCGGGATCTCGGAGTCGCGTCGGGTGCGCGGGCTCGGCCCGCACCAGGCTGCGGCCCTCATCCAGCGCTTCGGCTGAGCTGCCCGCGCTCTTGATGACAACCAGCCCCCAGCCAGCGCGGCTGACGGTCCTGGCTGGTCCGACGGCGGTCGGCAAGGGAACCGTCTCGGCCGAAATCCGGGCCCGCTACCCCGAAGTGTGGCTCTCGGTCTCCACGACCACGCGGCCACCGCGCCCGAGCGAGGTCGAGGGGGTGCACTACCACTTCGTCGACGACGCGACTTTCGACCGGATGATCGCCGAGGGTGCCTTCCTCGAGTGGGCGCTCGTGCACGGGCGGAACCGCTACGGCACGCCACGGCAACCGGTGCTCGATCACCTAGCGGCCGGCCAACCGGCACTGCTGGAGATCGACCTGCAGGGCGCGCGCCAGGTGCGAGAGACGATGTCGGGCGCCCGGTTCGTCTTCCTCGCCCCGCCGAGCTGGGAGGAGCTTGTCCGGCGCCTCGTCGGCCGTGGCACGGAAGGACCTGACGAACGTGAGCGGCGACTTGCGACTGCGCGGGTCGAGCTCGCCGCCGAGTCCGAGTTCGACCACGTCATCGTCAACGACGAGGTCTCGCTAGCGACGGACGAGCTCGTTCGGTTGATGGGCCTGGCCACGCGCTAGAATGGTCCGTTAGCCCCTGTTCGCCCAACCTCGGAGTCACGTGTGTCTGGAACTGTCGCAGCCCCTGAAGGCATCACCGACCCGCCGATCGACGAGCTGCTCGCCGCAGCCGCGTCCAAGTACGGCCTGGTGATCTACGCCGCCAAGCGTGCGCGCCAGATCAACGCGTACTACGCGCAGCTGAACGAGGGCCTGCTCGAGTACGTCGGGCCGCTGGTGGAGACCCGCCCGCAGGAGAAGCCGCTGTCGATCGCGATGCGCGAGATCAACCACCGTGACCTGCTCCGCATGACGCCGATCGAGGGCTGAGACCCCTCGGGGACGCAGATGCGCATCGTCCTCGGCGTTGCCGGCGGCATCGCGGCGTACAAGGCTGCGTTGCTGTTGAGGTTGTTCCGGGAGGCCGGCCACGAGGTGCGGGTGGTGCCGACCGTGGCTGCGCTCGAGTTCGTCGGGCAGGCGACCTGGGAAGCCCTCTCGGGTCAGCGTGCCACCCCGCACGTCTTCGACGACGTCCCAGAGGTCGCGCACGTGCGCATCGGGCAGACGGCGGATCTGGTCGTGGTGGCACCTGCGACCGCGGACCTGATCGCCCGGGCGGCAGCGGGGCTGAGCAACGACCTGCTGACCGCAACCCTGCTCACGGCGCGCTGCCCCATCCTGATCGTCCCCGCCATGCACACCGAGATGTGGCTGCACCCGGCGACCCGGGCGAACGTCGCAACCTTGCGGTCTCGAGGCGTGCACGTGCTCGAGCCCGCCTCGGGTCGCCTCACCGGCCGTGACTCGGGGCCCGGTCGTCTCCCGGAACCCGAGGAGATCGCCGACGCGGCCCTGGCACTCGTTGCCGCCCCGAGCGACGCCGCCCCTGCTGGATCACAGGACCTGTCCGGCCGTCACGTCGTCATCAGCGCCGGCGGCACCCGGGAACCGCTCGACCCGGTGCGATTCCTGGGCAACCGCTCGACCGGCCGCCAAGGGGTCGCCCTGGCTGCCACGGCGCTGGCCCGAGGGGCGCGGGTCACCTTGGTGGCCGCGAACCTGGAGGTCGGGACCCCTGCCGGCGTCGCGGTGGTACCAGTCGGGACGGCGCTCGAGCTGCGCGACGCGGTTCGACGCGCTGCCGCCGACGCCGACGTCGTCGTGATGGCTGCGGCCGTCGCGGACTACCGGCCCGAGTCGCCGGCCGAGCACAAGCTCAAGAAGGCGCGCGACGGGGCGCCGCGAACCATCACGCTGATCCAGAACCCGGACATCCTCGCGGAGCTCGCCGCCGACCGGTTGCGGCCCGGCCAGGTCGTCGTCGGCTTTGCGGCGGAGACCGG
>JADGOR010000007.1 GCA_017882855.1 Cellulomonas sp.
GCCATCGCCCTGCACGCCCGCACCGCGGCGGACTACTACTCGGGCCACGCCGACTGGGACGCGATCGCGCGGCTCAAGGAGGCGGTGACCGAGATCCCGGTGCTCGGCAACGGGGACATCTGGTCCGCCGAGAACGCGCTCGCCATGGTGGCGCAGACGGGTTGCGACGGCGTCGTCGTCGGCCGTGGCTGCCAAGGGCGGCCGTGGCTCTTCCGGGACCTGGAAGCCGCCTTCGCCGGCTCCGACGAGCGGGTCCGGCCCGGGATGCACGAGGTCGCCATCGCGGTCCGGCGGCACGCGCAGCTGATGGTCGAGCACTTCGGCGAGGAGGGCCGGGCGCTGCGCGAGATGCGCAAGCACATGGCCTGGTACTTCAAGGGGTACATCGTCGGCGGGAACCTGCGGCAGCGGCTCGGTCTGGTGGAGACGCTCACCGAGCTGGACGAGCTGTTGGCGAGCCTGGATCTCGGCCAGCCGTACCCGGGCGAGGGCGCGGAGGGCCAGCGCGGCCGGGCCGGGTCACCGAAGCGCCCGTCGGTGCCCGAGGGCTGGTTGGACTCTCGTGAGCTCAGCGATGCGTTCCGGGCCCAGCTGCGCGAGGCCGAGCTGAGCGTCTCCGGTGGCTGACGGCCGACCGCAGGAGCCCGTCCCAGTCGCGAGGCAGACCCTTCCTGCCGAGGAATCGACCTCGGACGCTCTGTTTCGGCAGAAAGGGTCTACCTCGGCGAAGGTTGGACCGGACCGTGCCGTCGGCGAGAGCTAAGAGCTGAAGCGCAACCAGACGGTCGTGTCCCTCGGGATCGTCTGACGGCCTTCGGCATCGATGCCGAGCCGTCGAGAGGTGATCAGGACGGCGCAGCCTGGGGTTATCGGCACCGCCGCGGCCCCCAGATTCATGACGATCATGACATCGCGGTTGATGAACGCGAGCACCTTCTTCTTCTTGGTGCCGGCGAGCCCCACCACCCAGGCCAGCGAGCCCGATCCGAGCCGACGGACGCGACGCAGGTGCAGGGCCGCGCGGTACATCTCGTAGGTCGAGCCCGGCACCCCCAGCTGGGTGTCGAGCGCGTAGCGCGCGAACGACGCCGGTTGCGGCAGCCAGCTCGCCCCGCTCGGGGAGAACCCCAGCGCCGGCGCGTCCGCGACCCACGGGAGCGGAACGCGGCAGCCGTCGCGGCCGATCTTATTGCCCCCGGTGCCGAGGAAGGTCGGATCCTGCCGAGCCTCGGTGGGCAGCGCGGTGGCTTCGGGCAGCCCCAGCTCCTCGCCCTGGTACAGGTAGGCCGATCCCGGCAGGCCGAGCATCAGCAGCGAGGCGGCGCGGCCGCGCATCAGCCCACGATGCTCGTCGGGCTGCTCGTCCGTTGCGGCGATGCCGGCGGGGAATGACCCCGCCTTCTTCAGGCCGAGGCGGGACGGATGCCGGACGACGTCGTGGTTGGAGAGCACCCAGGTGGTCGTCGCCCCGACCGAGTCGTTGGCCTCGAGCGACTCGGTGATCACGGCGCGGTACCGCGGGACGGACCAGCGCGTCTTGAGGAATTCGAAGTTGAACGCTTGGTGCGTCTCGTCCGGACGCACATAGCGAGCCAGTCGCTCGATCGGCTGGACCCAGGCTTCAGCGACCAGAACCCGGTCGCCCGGGTACTCGGCCACGACCTTTCGCCAGGCGCGAAGGATCTCGTGCACGCCGTCCTGATCCCACATCGGTCCTTCGTCGGTCACGTTCGGGCGGCGCTTGCGTCCGGTGGCCGTCGTCGTCCGGCCGGTCCAGTCGGGCAGCTCGGGCGCCTTGACGAGCCCGTGCGCGACGTCGATCCGGAAGCCGTCAACGCCGCGGTCCAGCCAGAAGCGCAGCACTTGCTCGAACTCGGCGTGGACCTGCGCGTTCTCCCAGTTCAGATCGGGTTGGCTCGAGTCGAACAGGTGCAGGTACCACTCGCCCGGGCTGTCGTCCGCCTCGGTCACCCTGGTCCAGGCCGGGCCCCCGAACTTGGACAGCCAGTTGTTCGGTGGCTCCTCGCCGAGCTCGCCGCGGCCGGTCCGGAACACGTACCTGTCCCGAGCCGCGCTGCCGGGCGCGGACGCCAGCGCCTCCTGGAACCAGCCGTGCGCCGACGACGTATGGTTCGGCACCAGGTCGACGAGCACCCGCAGGCCCTGCTCGTGCGCCGCGGCGAGCAGCGCGTCGACGTCGGCGAGGGTGCCGAGGAGCGGGTCGACCTCGCGGTAGTCGGCGACGTCGTAACCGCCGTCCTTCAGCGGGGAGCGATAGAACGGGGACAGCCAGATGGCGTCGACGCCGAGCTCGACGAGGTGGTCGAGGCGGGCGGTCACGCCAGGCAGGTCACCGATCCCGTCGCCGTTCGAGTCGGCGAAGGAGCGCGGGTAGACCTGGTAGATCACGGCGTCCCGCCACCAGTCGGGGGCGCCGACGATCGCGCGATGGATCAGCGTCGTCGTGGTCGACGGCAACTGCTTCGACATGAGCGACTTCATGGAGTGATCAACTTTCTGCGTGAACTCGGCCACGTCGCCGCAGATGCACGACCTGCCACGTTCAACTACGAACCCTATCGAGCGCCGGGCGGGCGCGCAGATCCCGGCTGGTGCCCCGGCAGCAAGGCAGGCCCGGCTCGACCCGGTGACTAAGGTCAGGATGTGCGCCAGACGCCCTACACCCGGTCCGATCGGGATCGGTGGTGCGCGGAACCACCCAAGAGCGCTGGGCGAAACGCCTTCGAGCGCGACCGCGCGCGGATCGTGCACTCGTCCGCGTTGCGTCGCCTCGGCGCCAAGACGCAGGTGCTCGGACCGGCGAGCGACGATTTCGTCCGGACCAGGCTCACCCACACCCTCGAGGTGGCCCAGGTCGGCCGCGAGCTCGGCAAGGCGCTCGGATGCGACCCCGACGTGGTCGACACGGCCTGCCTCGCACACGACCTCGGCCACCCTCCGTTCGGCCACAATGGCGAGCGCGCGCTCGCGGAGCTCAGCGCCTCGATCGGCGGCTTCGAGGGCAATGCCCAGACCCTTCGCCTCCTCACCCGGCTCGAACCGAAGGTCATCGACCCGGTCACCGGTCGGAGCGTCGGGCTCAACCTGACCCGGGCGAGCCTCGACGCCTCGGTGAAGTACCCGTGGCGGGCCTCGGAGGCGCCGGCGCGCGCCGACGGGAGCGCGAACCCGAAGTTCGGCGTCTACGACGACGACACCGGCGTCTTCGCCTGGCTGCGCGAGGGCGCGACGCCGGGGGAGAAGTGCCTCGAGGCGCAAGTGATGGACCTCGCGGACGACGTCTCGTACTCGGTGCACGACGTCGAGGATTCGGTCGTCGCCGGCAGGATCCCGCTGGACGCGATCCGCCAGGACGAGAACCGCCGGCGCGTCGTGCACGCCGTGCAGGGCTGGTACGACTCGACCGCCGAAGCCGACGAGCTGTACGACGCGATGGACCGGTTGGCTGCGGCTCCGTCCTGGGTGTCGGGATATGACGGTTCGCGGCGTGCGCTGGCCGGCCTTAAGGACATGACGAGTCAGCTGATCGGCCGGTTCTGCGATGCGGCCCAGGCGGCGACGCGGGAGCGGTACGGCGACGGCCCTCTGGTGCGCTACGCAGCGCGCCTCGTGGTCCCGAGCGCGACGACCGCCGAGATCCTCGCGCTCAAGGGTCTGGCAGTCACCTACGTGATGGCTCCGCGGGAGCATGAGCCGCTATACCTGCAGCAGCGGAGCCTGCTGACCGACCTCGTCGACGTGCTCAGCGAGCGCGCGCCGATGGCGCTCGAGCCGCCGTTCGCGGCCGACTGGTCGGCTGCCGCCAGTGACGGCGAACGGCTCCGCGTCGTGGTCGACCAGGTGGCGTCGCTCACCGATGTGAGTGCCGGGGTCTGGCATGGTCGGCTCATCGGCCCGCACCGTCCACGGTAGGTCGGACCTGGACCATAGACTCACGGCGTGGCAGGGCGGATTCGGAGCGAGGACGTGACGGAGGTCCGCGAGCGCGCCCGGATCGAGGAGATCGTCGGCGAGCACGTCACGCTGAAGTCCGCCGGCGTCGGGTCGATGAAGGGGCTCTGCCCGTTCCACGACGAGCGATCGCCATCGTTCCACGTCCGGCCTCAGGTCGGTTTGTGGCACTGCTTCGGCTGCAACGAGGGCGGCGACGTCATCTCGTTCCTGCAGAAGATCTCCGGGCTGTCGTTCCAGGAGGCCGTGGAGCACCTCGCGGCCCGGGTCGGCGTCACACTGCGCTACGACGACGGCGGGCGGCCAAGTGAGGAACCCGGTCGCCGTCATCGGCTGATCGAGGCGCACCGCGCGGCTCAGGAGTACTTCGAGGCGCAGCTCGCGAGCCCCGAGGCCGCCACCGGTCGCGCTTTCCTGGCCGAACGCGGCTTCGACCGCGCGGCAGCGGCGCGGTTCGGGGTGGGCTTCGCGCCGATGGGCTGGGACAACCTGTTGCGGCAGCTGCGGGGCAAGGGCTACACCGAGGCCGAGCTGAACGCTTCCGGGGTGATGAGCCAGGGCAACCGCGGCATGTACGACCGGTTCCGCGGCCGGCTGATCTGGCCGATCCGGGACGTCACGGGCGACGTCATCGGCTTCGGCGCGCGCAAGCTGTTCGAGGAGGACCAGGGTCCGAAGTACCTCAACACCCCGGAGACCGCGCTCTACAAGAAGTCCCAGGTCCTGTACGGCATCGACCTGGCCAAGCGCGAGATCGCGCGGACCCGCCAGGTGGTCGTCGTCGAGGGGTACACGGACGTGATGGCCGCCCACTTGTCGGGCGTGACGACGGCGGTCGCCACCTGCGGGACGGCGTTCGGTAGCGAGCACACCCGGTTGGTCCGCCGGCTGATCGGCGACACAGCCACCGGCAGCGGCGTGCAGCTCGCCTCGGGCACGTCCACCGGCGGCGAGGTGATCTTCACGTTCGATGGTGACGCGGCAGGTCAGAAGGCCGCGATGCGCGCCTTCGGGGAGGACCAGCAGTTCTCCGCACAGACCTTCGTCGCGGTCGAGCCGAGCGGGATGGACCCGTGCGAGCTGAGGCAGGCCAAGGGGCCGGAAGCGGTCCGCGCCCTGGTGGCCGGGCGCCAGCCGTTGTTCGAGTTCGTGATCCGGACGACGCTGCGCAGCCATGATCTCGAGACGGCGGAGGGGCGGGTCGCCGCCTTGCGCTCCGCCGCGCCGATCGTCGCCGGGATCCGCGACGCCGCGCTGCGCCCCGAGTACGCCCGGATGCTCGCGGGCTGGCTCGGGATGGAGTCCGACGCCGTGCGGCGAGCAGTGGCCGCAGCCGGCAAGGGTGGCGCGGGAGTGCGTCCGAGCGGGCCGGGCTCCGGCGTCACCGGGGAGCGTGAGGGGCCGCGCGGGAGGGCTGGATCACCCGCGGCGGCGGCGCCGAACGGGTCTGGCGCCGCCGGCCGACCCGATCCGCGCGACCGGATCGCGCAGCTCGAGCGGCAGGCTCTCGAGGTGGCGCTCCAGCTGCCCGACAAGGTCGATGCGGGGATGTTCGACTCGCTTGGTGCGGACGCGTTTCAGGTGCCGATGTACCGCGCCGTGCATGAGGCGATCCGGGCCGCCGGAGGGCTCGGTGCGCGCCCCGACGGCGGTGCCGCACGATGGGTCGAGTCCGTCCGTGAGGCCGCCGCCGAGGCCGCGGAGCCCGCCGTGACCGAGCTGGCCGTCGCGCCGCTTCAAGAGGACCGGGTATCCGCGCTCGACGACTACGTGGCCGGCGTCGTGCGCTCCCTTGTCGACCTCGGGATCACCCGGGAGATCGCGAACGCGCGGGGCCGGTTGCAGCGGATGGACCCGGAGGCCGAACCGGAGGCGTACCAGGCGGCCTTCGCGGCGCTCGTCGCGCTGGAGGGCCGACGCCGGGCGCTGCGCGTCGAGGACGACTGAGCCAAGGCATGCAAGACCCCGCCCGGGAATCCCGAGCGGGGCAGTGGCTCCCACGGTTGGACTCGAACCAACAACCCTCCGATTAACAGTCGGATGCTCTGCCAATTGAGCTACGCGGGATCGCGGAATCGAACTTTACCAGCCTTGCGCGACTACCCCAGCCGCACTCCACAGCTCCGCCTCGGCCGCACCGACCAGGCGCGCCACGACCGGGTCGGAGAGGTCGACCCGGCCGTCCCCGATGACCTGGGACAGCAGCTCGCCGGTCGCTCGGCGACGCAGGGCGACGCGGGCGGTACCGCCGCCGGGCAGCCGGACCGGCACCGTATACACGATCGAGGCCTGGACGCGCTCGCGGAAGACCTGCGGGAACGCGAGCCGCTTCTTGGGCACCAACGGCAGCGCCGTGACCTCGCCGGTGACCCACGAGATGGTCAGCACCGAGGACTCGCCGTCGAGACTCGCATGGTCGACGTCGGTCCACGCCCTCCGCACCACCGTGTCGCCCAGGCGGAACACGATCCCCGCGCGGGTGGCCGCGACCCAGCCGTCGGTCAGGTCCGCACTCGCGAGTCGATGTTCGGAACGAGGGATCTGCACGCTGGACGAATCGCCGATCGGCCGAGAAGGACGTCGAAACAGCGCCATGCCAGTAACCTAACGCGCGGTAAGGCATCCGGACGAGGACGCCCCGCTCCCCGCACGAGAGAGACGACGATGCACCTCGCGCTCACTTCCGCACCGGTCGACACCGGAGACACAGCCTGGATGATCGTCTGCACCGCCTTGGTGCTGCTGATGACCCCGGGACTCGCGCTCTTCTACGCCGGGATGGTTCGCTCGAAGCACGCCCTCGGCATGATCATGCAGAACTTCGTCACGATTGCGATCGTCACCGTGACGTGGGTCGTGGTGGGCTACTCGCTCGCCTTCGACCGCGACGCCGCCGGCGGTCTGATCGGCGGCCTGCACCTGGTCGGACTGACGCACGCCGAGATCGCGGTGCCGGGCTTCAACCTGACCTTCCCGCCGCTCGCCTTCGTCATGTTCCAGATGATGTTCGCCATCGTGACCGCGGCGCTGATCAGCGGCGCCTCCGCGGACCGGATGCGGTTCGCCGCGTTCGTCACGTTCATCGCGATCTGGTCCGTCGTGGTCTACGCGCCGCTCGCGCACTGGGCCTGGTCGCCCGAGGGCTGGCTCGCGAAGGCCGGGCTGCTGGACTTCGCCGGCGGAACCGTGGTGGAGATCTGCTCCGGGGCGTCCGCCCTCGCGTTGGCCCTCGTGATCGGACCGCGCCGCGGTTGGCCGCGCGAGATCATGGCGCCGCACAACCTGCCACTGACGATGCTCGGCGCCGGCCTGTTGTGGTTCGGCTGGATCGGCTTCAACGCCGGTTCGGCGCTCAGCGCCGGCCACCTGGCAGCCAACGCCGCGCTGGCGACGCACTTGTCCGGCGTCGGCGGCATGATCGGCTGGCTGTTGCTGGAGAAGCGGATCACCGGCAAGGCGACGACGCTCGGGGCCGCGTCCGGCGCAGTGGCAGGTCTGGTCGCGATCACGCCGGCGGCCGGCTTCGTCTCGCCGCTGCCGGCGCTGCTGCTCGGGTGCATCGCCGGCGCCGCGGCGCTTCTCGCCATCCGGCTCAAGTTCCGCTTCCGCTACGACGACTCGCTCGATGTCGTCGCGGTGCACTACGTCGGTGGCGTGATCGGCATCCTCTTCATCGGCTTCTTCGCCGCTGCTGCCGTCAACCCGAACGTCGCGCACCAGGGTCTGTTGCTCGGTGGCGGTCTCACCCAGCTGGCGCGGCAGGGCCTCGGCGTGCTCGCGGCCTCGGCATTCGCCTTCACGGCCAGCTATGCGATCGCGTGGGCTCTGCGAGCCACGATGGGCCTGCGGGTCTCCCCGGAGCAAGAGGCCGAGGGTCTGGACTCCAGCCAGCACGCCGAGACCGCCTACGAACTCACCTCATCGTCCAGCCTGGGAAGGATCTCCTGATGAAGCTCATCACCGCGATCGTCAAGCCGTTCAAGGTCGGCGACGTCCGCGATGCCCTGTCGGGCCTCGGCGTGCGGGGTCTGACCGTCTCGGACGTGCAGGGTTATGGGCGCCAGGGTGGTCACACCGAGGTGTACCGCGGCGCCGAGTACAAGATCGACTTCGTGCCGAAGATCCGGATGGAGGTCCTGGTGGCCGACGCCGCCGCCGCCGGGGTCATCGAGGCGATCGTGACGGCCGCGCAGACCGGGAAGATCGGCGACGGGAAGGTCTGGGTGCAGAACATCGAGGAGGTCGTGCGGGTTCGGACGGGGGAGCGCGGCGTCGACGCGATCTGAACCGCATCGTGGCGGGTAGGGTTCCGATGGCGGCTCTTCGATAGGCGGGCCGCGGATCGGGGCAGTAGCTCAGCCGGTCAGAGCAGCGGACTCATAATCCGTCGGTCGTGGGTTCAAGCCCCACCTGCCCCACTCGATCCAATGACGCGGGGACGGTCGAGAGTGCCATCCTCATTTGCGTCATGGGGCCCAGTTTCGGGATCTCTCAGGTTCACCGGGCATACTTCTCCCGCGACCACGCAGCCGAACGGTGCCGGGTGTGGTCCTCGACCCGATCGGAGCTCCAGGTGAAGCGCGCAGTGATCGGTGTGGCTGCGGCTGCGCTGTTCTTGGCCGGCTGTTCGAGCGACTCGTCGGCGACGACGCCGACGACGCCGGCCGCGGTGGGCTCCACGGGCTCGCCCACCGTTGCGGCGCCGGCCTCCTCCGCACCCGTACTCGGTCCGGTGTCAGGCGCGCAGCAGATTCTCAACGATGCCGTCGCCAAGGTGGGCTGCTCGAAGTTCTACCTCGGCAGCCCGGCCGCACCTGCCGTCGACCTCTGGGGTCCGTGCCTGCTCGATGACAAGTCGGTGACCTTCTACGTCGTCTCGACCGACGCGAACGAGAAGAGCTTCCTGACCCTGATGACGAATCTGGGTTACCAGGCGAACCAGATCGTCAAGGCACCCTCGCTCCTCGCGGCGGTTGACGACCCGGCCCAGGTCGAGCAGGTGCGCAAGGCTCTGAACGGCACGTTGGCCGGTTGAGGCATGGGACCCGACGGCGGTTCGGGCCCGACCATGCGCGAGGCCGGAAGGCAACCGCGACGGTTCGCCTTGCGGCAAGCAGCGCTCGACACGTGGGACGATGACGCCATGGCGACGAGAGACATCCGGATAGTCGGTGACCCCGTGCTGCGCACCCCGTGCGACGAGATCACGACGATCGACGCCCGAGTGCGCGGACTGATCGAGGACCTCGTCGAGACGGTCGACCAGGACGGACGAGCGGGGCTGGCGGCGAACCAGATCGGCGTCAACCTGCGGGCCTTCTCGTACAACGTCGAGGACGAGATGGGCTATGTCATCAACCCGCGCATCGTCGAGCTCTCCGAGGAGTATCAGGACGACGACGAGGGTTGCCTCTCGGTCCCTGGACTCTGGTTCCCGACTCGGCGGTCCTGGTACGCGCGCGTCGTCGGGACGGACCTGGACGGAAACGAGGTGGAGGTCGAAGGCACTGAGCTGATGGCCCGTTGCCTCCAGCACGAGGTGGACCACCTGGACGGGTTGCTCTACCTCGATCGGCTCGAGCGCAACGTCCGGAAGAACGCGATGCACGCCGTCCGCGAGCTGCTCTGAGCCCTGTTCTGAGTGCAGTTCCGGACGCTGCGCTGAGCCCGGCGCGGGAACGACGCGCCCAGTGCACCATGCAGTGGTGGTGGCGCCGCAACCCGCCCGTGGTGCATGCTTGAGGCAGCACACCGCGCGCCATGTGCCGTATCCCGCTCAGGTCGAGATCGTCGGGGAAGACGAGTCTCGAGCCGGAGGAGGGACGACATGGCAGGTGCCATTACCCGCGGTGTCCTTTTCGTGCACTCAGCGCCGCGCGCGCTGTGCCCGCACGTCGAGTGGGCCGCCGGCGGCGTACTCGGTTCGCGCCTCTCGCTGGACTGGACCGCGCAGCCCGCCTCGCCCGGTCTCTACCGGGCCGAATACTCGTGGCAGGGCATCGCCGGCACGGGCGCGCGGCTCACGTCCGCGCTTCGCGGCTGGGCCCACTTGCGCTACGAGGTCACCGAGGAGCCCAGCCACGGCACCGATGGGGCCCGATGGAGCCACACGCCCGAGCTCGGCATCTTCCACGCGGTGACGGACGTGCACGGCAACATGATGGTTCCCGAGGACCGGATCCGCGTCGCGTTGTCCCACCTCGGCGACGCTTCGCGGATGCGCGAGGAGCTGGAGCTGGCGGTCGGCCAGGCCTGGGATGACGAGCTCGAGCCGTTCCGCTACGCGGGCGCCGGAGCGCCCGTCCGCTGGTTGCACCGGACCGGCTGAGAGCGCTCGGCGGGCCGGCGACGTGCGGCCTGTCGCTCAGACCGACGTGAACACCAGGGCGACGTTGTGCCCACCGAAGCCGAACGAGTTGTTGATCGCGGCGATCTGACCGCTGGGCAGGGCCCGGGGCGTGTCCCGGACCAGGTCCACGTCGAGCTCCGGGTCGGGCTGGTTGACATTGATCGTCGGGGGAGCGGAGCGCTCGACGAGCGCCTTGATCGTGAAGATCGACTCCACCGCTCCCGCGGCGCCGAGCAGGTGCCCGGTCATGGACTTCGTCGCGGAGAGCACCACGTGGTCGGTGTCCGAACCGAGCACGCCGCGGATACCGCGCGCCTCGATCAGGTCGCCGACCACGGTCGACGTTGCGTGCGCGTTGATGTGGACGATGTCGGCCGGGCCCAGGGAAGCGTCCGCGAGGGCGAACCGCATCGCGGTGGTCTGGCCGCGACCGCTCGGTTCCGGTGCGGCGATGTGGTACGCGTCCGAGGTGATCCCGACACCGCCGAGCGTCGCGTAGACGCGTGCACCGCGCGCCGCCGCGTGCTCGGCCCTCTCCAGCACGATCATGCCCGCGCCCTCGCCGAGCACGAACCCGTCGCGCGTCACGTCGTAGGGCCGCGAGGCGCCGGCTGGGTCGTCATTTCGGGTCGAGAGGGCCTGCATCGACGCGAACGCGCTGATCGGGAGTGGGTGGATCGCCGCTTCGGTGCCGCCGCAGAGCACGATGTCGGCTCGGCCCGAGCGGATCATCTGGGTGCCGGACGCGATCGCCTCGGCGCCGGACGCGCACGCGGAGACCGGGGCGTGCGCGCCGGCCCGGGCACCGAACTCGATCGACACATACGCGGCGGGGGAGTTCGCCATCAGCATCGGGACCGTCATCGGGAGCACTCTGCGGGCGCCCTTGGACTTCATGACGTCCCACGCGTCGAGCAGGGTCCAGATCCCGCCGATCCCGGACGCCACGACCGTGCCGAGCCGGTCGCCGTCCGCGTCGGGGGAACCGGCGTCGGCCCAGGCCTGGCGCGCGGCGATCATCGCGTACTGCGCCGAGGGGTCCATCCGCTTCATCTCGGGCCGGGTGAGCACGTCCGCGGAGGGAACCGCGAGCTGGCCCGCGAACGTGACCGCCATCTCGTACTTCTCGGCCCAGTCGTTCTCGAGCGTTCGCACGCCGGACCGCCCGGCCAGCGCGGCGCGCCACGTCGACTCGACGTCACCGCCGAGCGGGGTGGTGGCGCCGAGGCCGGTCACGACAACAGTGGGCGTGCTGCTCATTGGTAACTCCCGGGATCAGGCCCAGATCGGGCGCCCGCAATCCGCGGACGCCCGATCAGAGGTCGAGGGGGGTGGGCCTCAGCCCTGCGCCGTGGCGATGAACGAGACGGCGTCGCCGACGGTGACGAGGTTCTTGACCTCGTCGTCGGGGATCCGCACGTCGAACTTCTCCTCGGCGAGCGTGACGATCGTCATCATCGACAGGGAGTCGATGTCGAGGTCGTCGGTGAAGGACTTGTCGGGCAGGACGCTGTCGGTGGGCAGGCCCGTCTCCTCGCTCACGATGTCCGCGAGTCCGGCGAGGATCTCCTGCTCGGTGTACGCCATCGGTGTCTCCATTTCGTGGTCGATCGGGTCGGTCGTGATTCTCCTCCGGCGGCGCCGGAGGTTGAGCTGGACGCGCCGCTCCGGCCCTCCGCTAGGGCAAGACGATGACCTGGGCGGCGTACACGAGACCGGCGCCGAAGCCGATCTGCAGGGCGAGATCCCCGCTCTTGACCTGTCCCTCGCGGAGCAGGCGTTCGGTGGCGAGCGGGATGGACGCGGATGAGGTGTTCCCGGTCTCCGCGATGTCGCGGCCGATCACCACGGTGTCCGGGAGCTTGAGCTGCTTGACCATCAGGTCGGTGATGCGCATGTTCCCCTGGTGCGGGATGAACGCGTCGATGTCGTCGGGGCCGACGCCGGCCGCGGCCATCGCCTTGGCGGCGACGGGGGCCATCTGCCAGACCGCCCACTTGAAGACAGTCTGGCCCTCTTGGCGCAGGGTCGGCCAGGGCGCGCCGTCGTCGCGCACCTCGAGCCAGGTGGCGGTCTGCCGGATGCACCCGGCCTGCGAACCGTCCGAGCCCCAGATCGTCGGGCCGATGCCGGGGGTGTCGGATGGTCCGATCACGACCGCGCCCGCGCCGTCGCCGAGCAGGAAGGAGATCGAGCGGTCCGTCGGGTCGATGAACTCCGACATCTTCTCGGCGCCGATGACGAGTACGTTGCGAGCGTTTCCGGACCGGACGAGCGCGTCCGCCTGCCCGATCCCGTAGCAGTAGCCCGCGCACGCCGCGGAGATGTCGAACGCCGCCGCTGGCGTCGCTCCGATCCGGTCCGCGATGATGGCTGCGGCGGCCGGCGTCTGCTGGAAGAACGTGACGGTCGAGACGATCACGGCGTCGATGTCAGCGCCGGTCAGTCCCGCATAGGCCAACGCTTTCCGGGCCGCGCCCTCGGCCAGGTCGATTACGTCGGTGCCCGCGCCAGCCCGGTGTCGGGTGATGATGCCGGTGCGCTGGCGGATCCACTCGTCCGAGGAGTCGATCGCACCGACGAGCTCATCGTTCGTCACGACCAGTTCGCCGCGCATTCCGCCGATGCCGAGGATGCGGCTGTGGGCGGGGCCGGTGGCCTGGGTGAGAGTGCGGCTCACGCGTTGTTCTCCTGGAGGTCGGGGGCTTCGTCGGAGTGCCGAGCCACGAGGGCACGAGCGGCGTCGAGGTCGTCGGGAGTCTTCAGGGCGACCGTCTCCACGCCAGGCAGGCTACGCCGCGCGAGACCGGTGAGCACACCGCCCGGGGCGAGCTCGAGCATCCCGGTCACCCCGATCGCTGCGAACATCTCTTGGCACAGGTCCCAGCGAACCGGGTGCGCGACCTGCGCCACGAGGGCGGCGAGGGCTTCGGCGGCGGTGCCGACGGCGGCGCCGTCGCGGTTCGAGAGCAGCGGCACGACCGGGTCTCGCGGGCTCAGCGCCGCCGCACTCGCCGTCAGCTGCTCGCGCGCGCTGAGCATGTAGGTGGTGTGGAAGGCTCCCGCGACCGGTAGCGGGATCACCCGGGCTCGGCTCGGCGGATGCTTGGCGAGAGCCACGAGGCTGTCGAGGTCTCCGGCCGCGACCACCTGTCCACCGCCGTTGACGTTCGCCGCGGTTAGGCCGAGCGACTCGATGGTCGAGAGGACCTCGTCTGGGTCCCCTCCGAGCACCGCGGACATGCCGGTCGGAGTGGCCGACGCAGCCGTCGCCATCGCGGCACCGCGCGCGGCGACGAGCGCCAGGGCTTCGTCCTCGGTCAGCACACCCGCAAGGGCGGCTGCCGCGAACTCACCGACCGAGTGTCCGGCAAGCACCCCCGCCGATGCCGCCAGGCGGGGGTCCAGGGCGCGGGCCGACAGGAGAGAGCTGGCGACGATGAGTGGTTGGGCGACGGCGGTGTCCCGGATTGTGTCCGCGTCCGATGTCGTGCCGTACGCACGGAGATCGGACCCGCTCGCCTGGGCCAGACGTTCCAGGTGCGCCGCGACCCCCGGCAGCTCGAGCCAGGGGGCGAGCATTCCGGGAGTCTGGGAGCCCTGTCCGGGGCAGACGATCGCGAGCACGGGTCAACTCTGCCGTATCTCGAGGGGCTGCACGGGCATACGGCGGGCACAAGGTTCTGCCCGGTTGTTGTAGGAAGTCCACAAAGCCGTGATGAGCATCACGTGCGAGCGTCCAGTCGACCGATGGCCAGGGCGGTGTGCAGCACGAACCCCTCGCGGGGGTCGAGCGGATCCCAACCGGTCAGCTCGGCGATCTTCCGAAGGCGGTACCGCACGGTGTTGGGGTGGACGTACAGGACCCGCGCCGCCGCCTCGAGGGAGCGGCCGTGCTCGAGGTAGCCCCAAAGCGTCTCGAGCAGTGCGCCGCCGGCCTCGCTCAGTGGTCGGTACGCGTGCTCGACGAGGCTCGCGCGCGCGGACGAGTCACCAGAGAGGACGCGTTCGGGGAGCAGGTCGTCGGCCAGGACCGGGCGTGGCGCACTCGGCCATGCGCTCGCCGCCGACAGGCCGGCGAGGGCCGCCTGTGCCGAGCGCGAGGCCTCTTCGAGCCCGGCGACCGTCGGGCCGATGACGACCGGGTCCGGGCCGAATCTGGGCACCAGGCTCAACGCCGCGCCGAGGAGGTCGCCCTCGCCGCCGAGGACGACGATCAGCCGCTCGCCCTGGATCCCGACGAGTGCATCGTCTGCCGCCCGACGAGTGGCGCGTCGGAGCTCCGCTGCGCGCACCTCGTCCAGCGGCGGTGACGTGGTGCCCACCATCACGAGGGTCGCCCCGTGGCCGGACCACCCGAGCGCAGCGACGCGCGAGCGCAGCGAGCTGTCGGCGTCACCGCGGACGAGCGCGTCCACCACCAGAGCCTCGAGCCGGGCGTCCCAGGCGCCGCGCACCTCGGCAGCGCGGGCATAGACCTCCGCGGCCGAGAATGCGATCTCTCGCGAGTAGCGGAGCACCGCCTCGCGCAGCTCGCGCTCGGAGCCGGGAGCGGCGAGCTCGTCGCTGTGCGACTCGACCACGTCGACGATGACGCGCACGAGCTGGAGGGTGTGCTGGAGCGAGATCGACCTGGTCAGTTCCGGCGGCGCGGTCGCGAACACGTCGTGGGCGCCGTGCGGCGCACCCTCGGGGTCTTCCACCCACGCGATGAAGGAGCTGATCCCGGCCTGGGCCACGAGACCGACCCAGGACCGGTCCTCCGCCTGGAGGTCGCGGTACCAGGCCAGCTGCTCGTCGAGGCGACGGAGCGCCGCGGTGGTCAGCAGACCGCTACCGGCGCGAAGCCTGCGCAGGGTCTCGGCCGCTCCCCGGTCCGCGCGGTGGCTCATCCCTCGAGCATACGGTGGTGTTGTCGGGACTCCACAAAGGTTCGCCGAACGCATACCTGCCGTGGTCGCCGGCGGGGATGCGTTCAGGACCATCGCCGCGGTCGAGCGGCTATCGTCAAGCCATGACCATCGTGGATCGACTCAGGTCCCTGATCGGGCGCAAGGCGTCTGCGTCCAAGGTCGGCGTGCGCCGTCAGACGAGCGGCGAGCGGCGCGGCGACTCAGCCCACGAAGACGCGCTTCGCGCCATGCTGAGCGACAACCCGAACAATGCTCAGGCGTTCCGCGACCTTGCCGAGATAGTCCGGCGGCACGCTACCGCGCCGCACAACGACGAGGACCCGCTGTCGGCTTCGCTCGACCCGACGGCCCGCGCACGGCAGGCCGACCTCGCGGTCTGGGCGTTGGCGGAGGAGTTCTCCGGGAACCCGAAGGCCTGGTACCCGCTGGTCGAGCTCGCGCGCCTCTCGATCGAGAATGACCACGACGGAGCGATCCGACGCCTGGCGACGGCCGCCGAACGGGACAGCACGGGCGAGGCTCTCGCCGAGGGGCTGGCCATCCTGCGTGAGGCGAACCTCAACGGGGAGGCCATCGGGCTCGGCATCGCCCAGTGGCGACCGCTCGAGCACACGCCGCGGGCAGCGTCACACCTCATCGGCGCGATGTTGGACTCGGGTCGACCGAGCGACGCGCGGCGCTACCTCGAGGCCATCAAGACCCACTCGGACACCAAGGCTGTCGCGGCCGTCAAGGCGGAGTTCGCCGACAAGATCTCTCGGGCCGAGAGCAGCTCGCTTCCCGAAAGGCACTGAGGGGCCCGATCAGGCCGACCTCAGGAGTCACCGCCCGCGTTCCCGGACGTGCCCGCGTTCACGTCGTGAAGACGGTACTTCTCGATCGCGCGAACCGGGACGTCGGCCGGGACAGCACCGCGCCGTGCCAGCATCTCGAGCGCCCGCACCACCGTCGACGGACCGTCGATCTTGAAGAACCGTCGCGCCGCCGCGCGGGTGTCCGAGAACCCGAAGCCGTCCGCGCCGAGGGTCGCGTACTCGCCGGGGATCCACTGGCGCACCTGGTCGGCGAGGAGATGGTCGTAGTCCGTGGTGGCCACGAACGGGCCGTCGGCGCCCTGCAGCTTCGCGGTCAGGTACGGCACCCGCGGTTCCTCGTCGGGGTGCAGGAACGCGTGCCGCTCCGCGGCCAGACCGTCACGCCGCAGCTCGCCCCAGCTGGTGACCGACCAGACCGCGGCGCGTACACCCCAGTCCTGCGCGAGCAGCTGCCGGGCCTCGAGCGCCCACGGCACGGCGACACCCGAGGCGAGGATCTGAGCCCTCGGCCCCTCGCCGTCGGCGGGGGAGAGGAGGTAGATGCCGCGGAGAACGCCGTCGACATCGAGGTTCTCCGGCTCGGCCGGTTGGAGGATGGGCTCGTTGTAGACCGTCAGGTAGTACATGACGTTCGGGTCGCGGCCGTCGTCGCCGTACATCCGCTGAATGCCGTCGCGCACGATGTGCCGGATCTCGTAGCCGTAGGCCGGGTCGTAGTGCACGACAGCCGCGTTGGTGCTCGCAAGTACCGGTGAATGCCCGTCCGCATGTTGCAGACCCTCGCCGGTGAGCGTCGTGCGACCGGCCGTGGCACCGACCAGGAACCCACGGGCCATCTGGTCACCCGCCGCCCACAGCTGGTCGCCGGTGCGCTGGAAGCCGAACATCGAGTAGAAGATGTAGACGGGCATGAGTGGCTCGCCGTGCGTCGCGTATGCCGTTCCGACCGCCTGGAAGGCCGAGGCGGAACCCGCCTCGTTGATGCCGGTGTGCATGATCTGACCGGAGTCGGACTCCTTGTAGGAGAGCATCAGCTCTCGGTCGACGGAGAGGTAGTGCTGGCCCCGGGTGTTGAAGATCTTGGCGCTCGGGAAGATCGAGTCGAGCCCGAAGGTCCGCGCCTCATCGGGGATGATCGGGACCAGTCGGTGGCCGAACTCCTTGTCCTTCATCAGCTCCTTGAAGAGCCGGACGAAGGCCATCGTGGTGGCCACGTGCTGCTGGCCGGAGCCCTTGGCGAGGATGTCATAGGCCTTCTCCTCGGGCAGCTTGACCGGCGCGTAGGTGCTGCGCCGCTCGGGGACGAAGCCGCCGAGGATGCGGCGCCGCTCGAGCATGTACTGGATCGCGGGATCGTCCATGCCCGGGTGGTAGTACGGCGGCTGGTACGGGTTCTCCTCGAGCTGAGCGTCCGTGAACGGCAGCTGCCAGCGGTCCCGCAAGCCTTTCAGGTCGTCGGTGGCGAGCTTCTTCATCTGGTGGGTGGCGTTGCGGCCCGCGAAGCCGCTGCCGAGTGCGTAGCCCTTGATGGTCTTCGCCAGGATGACGGTCGGCTGACCGGTGTGTGCGACGGCCGCTGCATACGCCGCATACATCTTGCGGTAGTCGTGGCCGCCGCGCTTGAGCGCCCAGATGTCGTCATCGGTCATGTTGGACACGAGGGCCTTGGTACGTGGGTCGCGACCGAAGAAGTTCTCCCGGATGAAGGCTCCGTCCTCGGCGCGGTAGGTCTGGTAGTCACCGTCCGGCGTGTTGTTCATCAGGTTGACCAGCGCTCGGTCCTTGTCGGCGTTGAGCAGTGTGTCCCAGCCGCGACCCCAGATGACCTTGATGACGTTCCAGCCGGCGCCACGGAAGGTTGCCTCGAGCTCCTGGATGATCTTGCCGTTCCCGCGCACCGGCCCGTCGAGCCGCTGCAAGTTGCAGTTGATGACGAAGGTGAGGTTGTCCAGGGACTGATCTGCGGCGAGCTGCAGCATGCCGCGACTCTCCGGCTCATCCATCTCGCCGTCACCGAGGAAGGCCCACACCCGCTGGTCGCTGGTGTCCTTGATCCCACGGTTGTGCAGGTACCGGTTCACCCAAGCCTGATAGATCGCCGAAGACGGCCCGAGCCCCATCGAGACGGTCGGGAACTCCCAGAAGTCGGGGAGCAGACGCGGGTGCGGGTACGACGGAAGCCCGCCGCTCGGCGCCGACTTCTCTTGGCGGAACCCATCCAGCTGCGCCTCGGTGAGTCGACCCTCGAGGAACGCGCGAGCGTACATGCCGGGCGCGGAATGTCCCTGGAAGTAGACCTGGTCGCCGCCGCCGGGGTGATCCTTGCCGCGGAAGAAGTGGTTGAGGCCGACCTCGTACAGGGTTGCCGAGGAGGCGTACGAGGAGATGTGGCCGCCGACTCCGAGCCCGGGCCGCTGCGCCCGCGTCACCATCACGGCGGCATTCCAGCGGTTCCAGAGTCGGTATTTCTTCTCAACGGCCTCGTCACCCGGGAAGTACGGCTCCTCGCCGACTCCGATCGTGTTCACGTACGGCGTCACGATGGGCGTCGGCACCGCGACGCTGCGCTCGCGGGCGCGCTTGAGCAGGCTCAGCAGGATGTAGCGGGCACGGGGGACGCCACGTTCGTCCACCAGGCCGTCAAGGGCCTCGATCCACTCGTTCGTCTCGGCCGGGTCGATGTCCGGCACTGCGGAGAGCAGTCCGTTGATGAATGGGGCAGCCTCGTCGCGTCCAAGCACCGGCAACCTTGCCTCTCGTCTGCGCCACGGCCGGTCTACTGGGCGTGGGGTCCATGGTGGCGCGGGTGCGCCGTTCGCCGTGGGTCCATTGTCAGCCCGACGCGCGACGAAAGTCACACCGGAGCGGATCGACCCCGTGTGATGTCCGCGACAATGGGTCCATCGGGGGGCTTGCGGGGGTGCCGCACTCTGCGGTGGGCTAGCGTGATCGCACGGAGCCTTCCCGTCAGGGGGCGGGCACACCGAGGACAGGGAGATCTGAGGGTGGCAGCGAGTTCGGGCGCGGCCGGCACGGCTGACCGACTGGGCCTGGCGAACGGCTTGGTGTGCCAGGAGTTCGGCTACCGGGACGACGTCGACCAAGTGCTCCGTTCGGAGATCGAGGAGATCGTCGGGAGCGAGTTGGTCGACGAGGAGTACGACGACGTCACCGATGTCGTCCTGATCTGGCACCGGAGCGATGACGACGACCTTGCCGACATCCTCGTCGATGCTCAGGTCGTTCTCGACGACCACGGCGTCATCTGGGTCTTGACGCCCAAGGCGGGCCGAACCGGCCACGTCGAGCACAGCGTGATCGATGAGGCGGCGACGACCGCGGGCCTGCACGCCACGAGCACCATGTCGATCGCACCCGACTGGTCGGCAACCAGACTGGGGACGCGCGGCCGCGGCCGCTGAGTCCGATCTAGCTGACGGGAACCCCGATCGTTGTCGAACTGGGTTCGAGTGCTCCCGATTTCGCTCTTCCGGATACCCACGGGACGCCCGTGCACCTGGCAGACCTGGGTGGCAAGCCGGTCCTCTCGGTCGTCTTCCCGTTCGGTGGAGCGTCGTCAGCCCGCCGGGTCAGGCGCGCGACTTCGAGGGCTACCGCGCCGCGCTCGCCGCACTCTGATCGCGGCCCCGTCTGGCGGCGCCGTGGCCGGTCCCTATCCTCGCGGACGACGCCGGGACGGGTCGCCGGCCGCTAGGCTGGGCGACCGTCACGGGCCTGTAGCTCAGTTGGTCAGAGCGCCGCGTTTACACCGCGGAGGTCGTCGGTTCGAGACCGGCCGGGCCCACCGTCGGACACCCCAGTGGTGGGGCGTTGCCGGTTTCGGTCGACGCGGCGGCAAGATGGGTGAAATATCCCCCCAGGTCACCATGCGTCGAAGCGATCCGAGTAACGTCATCGGCGAGGGAGAGGTGCCCCGATGCGCGCACTGGTGGTGTTCGAGTCGGTCGCGGGCAATACCCGCATCGTTGCCGAGGCGGTCGCGAACGCGATGGCTAAGCACGGACGGGTGGAGCTAGTCGAGGTTGCGCATGCTCCGACGAAGATCCCGGCCGATCTAACGCTCCTTGTCGTCGGTGCCTCGACCCAGACCTTCACGCTCGGTCGCGGCAAGGACGCGCGTGACACCGCGGGCCAGTTCGGCCAGCGCGGTCGCACCCTCGCCGAATGGCTCGACATGCTGCACGTGCCGCTCGGCTACGCGGCGGCCGCTTTCGACACCCGGGTAAAGAAGGCGTTCTTGCCGGGCTCCGCGGCGAAGACCACCGAGAAGCGTCTCAGCAACGTCGGCTTCAAGATCGTCACCCCCGCCGAGGGATTCATCATCGGCGGGAACGGTGGGAGCCTCATTCCCGGCGAGCTCGAGCGGGCGACGCTGTGGGGCGGCCGGCTCGGCGCGGCATTCGCACGCCGCTAGAACTGCGCTGGTCGGTTGGCCGGAGAGCGGCGGGCGGTAGCCTCGGGGCGTGAGCAGCACACCGGGACGAGCGCAGGCACGGAGCCGATGAGCGCGGCAGATCTGGCCCAGGTGATCGACGCCCTCGAGCGCAGATACCCGCCGACGCTTGCCGAGTCGTGGGATGCGGTCGGGCTGGTGCTCGGCGATCCCGCGCAGACGGTGCGCAAGGTGCTGTTCGCCGTCGACCCGGTGGATTCCGTGGTCGACGAGGCGATCGAGTGGGGTGCCGACCTGCTCGTCACCCACCACCCCCTCTTCTTGCGGCCCGTCCACTCGATGGCTGCGACGACGTTCAAGGGACGCGTCGCCCACCGCCTCACCCGAGCCGGGATCGCGCTCCAGGTGGCACACACCAACGCGGACGCGGCGGCTGGCGGCGTCGCGGACGCCCTTGCGGAAGCAATCGGGCTGGTCGAGCTCGAGCCGCTGGTCCCCGCGCCGGCCGAGCCGCTCGACAAGCACGTCGTCTTCACGCCGGTGGACTCCGCCGATGCCCTGATCGACGCGATGGCCGCAGCCGGTGCGGGTGCCATCGGTGCATACACACGGTGCGCCTGGACGGCCACGGGACTTGGCACGTTCGTCGCTCGCCCCGGTGCGCAGCCGACGGTCGGGCAGAGTGGTGAGACCACCCAGGTGACCGAGGCTCGGGTGGAGATGGTGGCACCTCGCAGCGCCCGAAGTGCGGTCCTCACGGCGATGCGGCGTGCGCACCAGTACGAGGAGCCCGCCTTCGACGTGCTCGAGCTCGCGTCCTGGCCGGGCGGGACGGGCATCGGGCGGGTCGGGCGACTGGCCGTTCCGGAGACGTTCGCCGTCTTCGGCCAACGCGTGGCCGACGCCGTGCCCGCCACCGTCCAAGGGGTCCGGTTGGCAGGCGACCTGGACGCCCAGGTGCAGCGGATTTCCGTCGTCGGCGGGTCCGGGGACTCGCTCTTCGACGCGGTGCGCGCCTCGGGCGCGGACGCCTACGTCACGGCCGATCTGCGTCATCATCCCGCGTCGGAGGCCCGCGAACGGGCCGCGCACGACGGTGCCGGACGGCCGTTCCTCGTCGATCTCGCGCACTTCGCGAGCGAGTGGCCGTGGCTGCGGCGGGCTGCCGCGACCCTCGTGGCGGATCTGCGCGCGGCCGGGGCTACGGTGGAGGTCCGCGTCAGCGTGCGCGTCACGGATCCGTGGACGGCTCGCATCCCCAACCCCGACCAGCCCCGAAGGGACTGAAGCCATCGTGACGACTGCACCGCCCGAGGACCAGCGCCGGTTGCTCGCGGTCCAGGCGCTCGACACCCGCACGGCACAGCTCGCCCACCGGCGGCGCACCCTCCCGGTGCTCGCACGGATCGACGAGCTCGCGGCGCGCCGGGCCGACATCGATGCGGCCCTCGTGACGTCCCGGACAGCGGTCAGCGACTTGCGTCGCGAGGTGGCCAAGGCCGAGGCGGACGTCGAGCAGGTCCGGTCCCGGGAGGCTCGGGACCAAGGGCGCCTGGACTCCGGACGTGAGTCGCCGAAGGATCTGCAGGCGCTGACGAGCGAGCTCACCGCGCTCGCCCGTCGGCGTTCGGATCTCGAGGATGTCGAGCTCGAGGTGATGGAGCGGCTCGAAGCGCACGAGAGCGCGCTCGCCGAGCTCACCCGGGCGAGCGACGTACTGTCGGCGCAGGAGCGGGCCGCGACCGAGGAGCGCGAGAGCGAGGTTGCCCTCGTCGACGCCGAAGCGGCGGAAGTCGCGGACAAGCGAGTTGCGGCGGCCGCGGGGCTCGACTCGGAGCTGGTGGCGCTCTACGAGAAGGTGCGCGCTCAGTCCGGCGGGTTGGGTGCCGCAGCGTTGCACGCCGGTCGCTGCGAGGGCTGCCGGATGGAGGTCAACCCGAAGGAGCTCGGCGCAATTCGCGGCGCCGCACCTGAGCAGGTGGTCCGGTGCGAGGAGTGCGGCCGGATCCTGGTCCGCCTCGCGGACTCCGGGTTGTGACCGGCGGGTCACGATGAGCGAGCGACGGCTCGTGGTTGAGACGGATGGCGGATCGCGGGGCAATCCTGGGCCGACGGGTTACGGCGCGCTCGTTCGCGACCCAACAACCGGCGCCGTGCTGGCCGAGCGGGCTGGGTACCTGGGCGTGGTCTCGAACACCGTGGCCGAGTACACCGGGCTGATCGAGGGACTTCGTGCGGCCGTCGAGATCGATCCCGGGGCGCGCATCGACGTCCGGGCTGACTCCAAGCTCGTCGTCGAGCAGATGTCAGGTCGCTGGCAGGTCAAGAACGAGGACATGCGTCGGCTCGCCGCGCAGGCGCGAGTCGTCCACCCACCCGGTCAGGTGACCTACACCTGGGTGCCGCGCTCCGCGAACGCCGCGGCCGACGCTCTCGCGAACGAGGCGATGGACACCCGGCAGACCATCGCGCGCGACCTGGTCGCCACGGCGCCCGGGTCAGCGGCGCGGATGGGCACTCCGCCCGGGTCTATCCCGCCACGTGCTGCGAGCACTCTCGCCGACCTGGCGCCGCGTCCGTCTGGCGCGCCGTCGCGATTCGACGACGCAGCCTCCGTCACCGTGGTGCTGGTCCGCCACGGTGAGACACCACTGACCGTGTTGCGGGCCTACTCCGGATCGTCCGTGCCGGGACCGGGCCTGACCGGCGCGGGCCAGGCGGAGGCGGCTGCGGCCGCCGCGGTCGTCGTGCGAATCGGCCACGACCTGTGGCCGGATCTGGCGGTGCCGACCGTCCTGATCGCGTCACCGATGGTGCGCACTCAGGAGACGGCGCGCGTCCTCGGTGAGCGATTGGGTCTGGTCGCCGGCACGGACGCTAGGTTCGCCGAGTGCGACTTCGGCCGTTGGGAGGGCCTGACGCGCGCGGAGATCGAGGCGCAGGACGGTTCGCTGCTCCGGACTTGGCACCTCGACCCGACGGTTCGCACGCCGGGTGGCGAGTCGGTGGCCGACGTCGACGCGCGGGTCCGCGCAGTTCTCGACGACCTCACCCGGACGCACCTGGGCGCGACGGTGGTCGTCGCGACCCACACCGTCGTCGTGCGTGCCGCGGTCGGGATGACGCTCGGCGCCGGTCTGCTCGGTTCGATGCAGGTGCGCGTCCCACCGGGCTCTATCACCATCATCCGTCGCTGGCCCGATGACGCGGAGCTCGTCGTCTCGGGCTACCCGGTGATCTGAAGCCGCGACCCTTTCCGCCGGTCCCGGCAGCGCACGCCCCGGTTCGTCCCCGTAGACTTGCCGGACGGATGAGTTGGCCAGGCGGTCGCGTCGAGGGGGAGACCCTTCGCCGAGGAACGTCCGGGCTCCACAGGGCAGGGCGGTGGGTAACACCCACCCGGGGTGACCCGCGGGAAAGTGCCACAGAGAACAGACCGCCGTCGGACCTCGGTCCGGCGGTAAGGGTGAAACGGTGGGGTAAGAGCCCACCAGCGCACCGGGTGACCGGTACGGCTCGGCAAACCCCACCCGGAGCAAGACCAGACAGGGAGCGTTCGAGGGCGGCCCGCCCGAGCTCCCGGGTAGGTCGCTGGAGGCGTGCGGCAACGTACGTCGTAGATGGATGACCGCCGCTGAGGCGGAGGCAACTCGGCCTCAGCACAGAACCCGGCGTATCGGCCAGCTCATCCGCCCACCGTGCGCGCCGTGCGCGCCGCGGTCAGATCTCGGACGCGTCGGGTTCCGTCGCGGCCTCGCGCAAGAGGCAGAACTCGTTGCCCTCGGGGTCGGCGAGCACGACCCAGGGCACCTCGGTGCCTTGTCCGACGTCGACCGGCCGGGCCCCGATCGCGAGCAGCCGCGCCAGCTCGGTCTCCTGATCGGAGCCGTGGGGCGGCCGAACGTCGAGGTGCAGCCGGTTCTTCACCGACTTGGCCTCGGGGACGCGTAGAAAGAGCAGGTTGGTCGCCGATCCGTCCGGGGGCGCAATCCCGACCTCGTCGTCGGCGGCGTCCGCCTGAGGATCCTCGACGATCTGCCAACCGAGCGCCTCGGCCCACCACGAGGCGAGCTTGCGCGGCTCGGCGCAGTCAACTGCGAGATTGCTGATCACCAGTCCCATACCGGGACGGTACCGTCGCACGCCGACGCCGGCCTGGGGCGCCAGTACAGCCAACCTCGGGCCTCGGCCGCGAGCGCGAGCCGGTCCGCCGCGGCGAGCACCGCCGCGACGACCGGTAACCACCGCCAGCCCATCTCGTGCGGCCGTCCTCAGCCGAGCGAGCGGGCGCCCTTGCCGGCCCGGGCGGCGAGGGCCGCGGCGCCAACGATCCCGGCGTTGTTGAACAGACCGGCCGGCACGATCGGGGTGCGCAACCGCAGCAGCGGGAGGTAGTTGTCGTGCTTCTTGCTGACCCCGCCGCCGATGACGATCAGGTCGGGCCAGATCAGGTCCTCGAGGGTGCGGAAGTACCTCTGCAGATGCTTGGCCCATTCCGCCCAGGACATACTGTGCCGCTCCCGCGCCGCGTCCGAGGCGCGTTCCTCGGCGTCCTTGCCGTCGATCTGGAGATGCCCGAACTCCGTGTTCGGCACGAGCACGCCGTCGACGATCAGGCCCGAACCGATCCCGGTGCCGAGCGTGATGAGCAGCACGGTCCCCCGGACACCGCGCGCGGCACCGTAGAGCACCTCGGCGTAGCCCGCGGCGTCGGCGTCGTTCACCGCGAAGACGGAGCGACCGGTGTGCTTTCCGATGAGCGCGGAGACGTCGGTGCCGATCCACGACTCGTCGACGTTCGCGGCGGTCTTGGCGACCCCGTGCACGATCGGCGCGGGGAAGGTCACACCGATCGGCAGGTTTCGAGGCAGGTCGAAGCTGTCCACCAGCTCGGCGACGGCCTTGGCGACCGCCTTGGGTGTGGAGGGGTCGGGGGTGGGGACGCGGACGCGTTCGGCGCTCAGCTCCCCGATGATCAGATCCACGGGTGCGCCCTTGATCCCCGATCCGCCGATGTCGATCCCGAATGCTCCGGTGGGCTGTCCTGCGTGGTTGGCCTTCATGGCAGTGTCAGTATCTCCGCTCCATGCTCGGTGACGAGGAGGGTGTGCTCGAACTGGGCCGTCAGATTCCGGTCCGCGGTGACCACGGTCCACCCGTCGTCCCACACCTCCCATGTCTCGGTGCCCAGAGTGAGCATCGGCTCGATGGTGAAGACCATCCCGGTCCTGATCACGGTGTCGTAGTCCGGGGCCGCGTCGTAGTGCGGGATGACCAGGCCGGAGTGGAACGCTTCACCGACGCCGTGACCCGTGTAGTCGCGCACCACGCCGTAACCGAACCGCTTCGCGTAGCTCTCGATCACGCGGCCGATGACGTTGACCGCGCGACCGGGCTGCACGGCCTTGATCCCCCGGGCCAGGGCCTCGCGGGTGCGCTCGATCAGCAGGGCGGCGGCATCGTCGACCTGACCGACCGCGAAGGTCGCATTGGTGTCCCCGTGCACGCCGTCGAGGAAGGCGGTGATGTCGACGTTCACGATGTCGCCGTCGAGGAGCACGGTCGAGTCCGGGATGCCGTGGCAGATGACCTCGTTGACAGAGGTGCAGAGCGACTTGGGGAAGGCGGGGGCGCGCCCCTGGCCCGGGTACCCGAGAGTCGATGGGTAGGCTCCGCGCTCGACCAAGAACTCGTGCCCGACCCGGTCCAGCTCATCGGTCGTGACGCCGGGCGCGACCGCTCGTCCGACCTCCGCGAGAGCCTGTGCGGCGAGCCGAGCCGCAGTCCGGACGCGGCCGATCGTCTCGGCGTTCTTGACCTCGCTGCCGGTGAACGGGGTCGCGCGAGCCTTGCCCACGTACTCCGGCCGGGGAATCGAGCTGGGGACCGGTCGGATCGGACCTATCGTGCCCGGAACCAGGGTCCCGATCGGGGCTCGCGAGCTCGGCATACCTGCCAGTCTACGTATCAGCAGGCCGCTACCGGGAATACGGGAGGAAGCCATGGCGAGCAACGACGCCGTCCGCGGCGAGTTCTACTTCAACGTCGCCACCGGAGAGGTGGAAGAGGGAAAGGTCAGTACCTGGGTCGATCGGATGGGTCCCTACCCGACCCGCGAGGAGGCAGCGCACGCGCTCGAGAAGGCCGACGCGCGCACCACCGGGTGGGACGGCGACGACGAGGCGTGGTCGCCGGACCAGGACGAGTGGAAGCGCACCGAGGAGGCTCGCCGACGGGCGCAGGACGTTCAGCGGCGATCGGAGTCCGCGGACTGACGTGAGTTGCGCTCCGGCCAGCGCGCCTACTGCAGGTAGGACTGCTCCGGTGACGGGAACGCACCCGACTTGACCTCGGCGGCGTACTCCTTGGCGGCGGCTTCGAGGTCGGATCCCAGGTGTGCGTACTGCTTGGCGAACCGCGGCGACCAGTCGCCCATCCCGGCCAGGTCGAGCCACACGAGCACCTGGCCGTCGCACCCGACGCCGGCCCCGATCCCGATCGTCGAGATGGTCAGCACCTCGGTGATGTGCGCCGCGACCGGCGCCGACATCATCTCGAGGACCACCGCGAAGGCGCCCGCCTCCTGGAGCGCCACGGCATCCTTGGTCAGTCGTTCTTCGGCGCCCGGACCGCGACCCTGCACCCGCTTGCCGCCGAGGATGTTCTCGGACTGTGGGGTGAAGCCGAGGTGTCCCACCACGGGGATGCCCGCGCCGGTGATGGCCCGCACCTGCGGGGTGACCCGCTCGCCGCCCTCGAACTTGACCGCGTTCGCGCCGCCCTCCTTGACCATCCGGACGGCACTTGCCAAGGCTTGCTCAGGAGACGCCTCATAGCAGCCGAACGGCAGATCGGCCACGACCAGCGCGCGCTGGGCAGCTCGGGAGACGGCGCGGACGTGCGGGATCATCTCGTCGACGGTGACGGGCAGGGTGTTCGGGTGCCCGAGGATGTTGTCACCGACCGAGTCCCCGATCAGGAGCATGTCGATCCCGGCGGCGTCGAAGATCCGGGCCGTCGGGAAGTCGTACGCCGTCAGCATCGTCACCCGCTCGCCGCGTTCCTTGGCCTCGCGGATGTGGTGGACGCGGACCCGTGTGATGTCGCTGCCCTTCGGTGTGCTCATCGTGCTGTTTCTCCTCGGGGTTCGCGCCAACGCGTCGTGATCGGAAGTCGTCGATCACGGCCGAAGGCCAGGGCGGTGACCTTGGTACCTGGTGGGTACTGGCGCCGCTTCCATTCGGCACGATCCACCAGCGAGAGCACCTTGTCCACCACGGCCGGGTCGAAGCCCCGGGCGAGCAGCTCGGCGCGTCCCTCCGCGTTCTCGACGTACGCGTCCAGCACCTCGTCGAGCAGGTCGTACGGCGGCAGCGAGTCCTGGTCCACCTGGCCCGGCCTCAGCTCGGCCGACGGCGGCTTCTCGATCGAGCTCACCGGGATCGGCTCGATCTCGCCCCGCGCGCGGGCTTGGGCATTGCGCCAACGGGACAGCGCCCAGACCCGGGACTTGTCGACGTCCTTGAGCGGAGCGAAGCCGCCGACGGCGTCCCCGTAGATCGTCGAGTACCCGGTGGCCAGCTCGGACTTGTTGCCGGTGGCCAGCACGAGGTGTCCCTCGTTGTTCGAGATCGCCATCAGGATCACGCCGCGGACCCTGGCCTGGATGTTCTCGGCCGCGATCCCGTCGACGCCGAGCTCGCTCTCGAAGACGTCGACCATCGGACCGATCGGCTGGATGCGGTAGTCCGCGCCGATCCGGCGGGCAAGATCCGCGGCATCGTCCTTCGAGTGGTCCGAGGAGTAGCGCGACGGCATCGAGACGCCGACGACGTTCCCGCCGCCGACCGCATCAGCGGAGATCGCCGCGGCGAGCGCCGAGTCGATCCCGCCGGACAGCCCGAGGGTGACCGAGTGGAAGCCGTTCTTGACCACGTAGTCGCGGAGACCGAGGACGAGGGCGCGGTAGACCTCCTCGTCGGGCTCCATCGGCGGCGCGACCTCGGTGGGCTCGGGTGTTGCCCCGTCGTCCGGCAGGTCCCACACGAGAAGCCTCTCGTCGAACTGCGGGACGCTGGCCAGCAGCCGCCCGTCGGCGCCGACGACGAACGATCCACCGTCGAAGACGAGGTCGTCCTGCGCGCCGACCATGTTCACGTACGCGACCGCGGCCTCGACCTCCCTGGCGCGCCGCACGCACAGCTCGGTCCGGACGTGGCCCTTGCCCTCCTCGTAGGGCGACCCGTTGATGACGAGCAGCAGGCTGATGTCGGCATCGTCCATGTCGGCGACGGGGCCGCCGTCCTGCCAGATGTCCTCGCAGATCACCAGGCCGATCC
The DNA here is from genome assembly GCA_017882855.1 of Cellulomonas sp. Lineage (GTDB taxonomy): Bacteria > Actinomycetota > Actinomycetes > Actinomycetales > Cellulomonadaceae > JADGOR01. The sequence goes on from JADGOR010000007.1 coordinate 28,803, forward strand.
GACGCTTGTCGAGCTCGAAGACGCACCGTTCGTGGCCGGGGGAGAAGATCCGGTACTCGTCGAAGACGCCGTAGTTCGGCAAGTGGTGCTTGGTGTAGCGCGCGAGCACCGCGCCGTCCCGCAGCACGGCGGCCTCGTTGGTCGGACGCCCCTCCGCGCTCTGGCCCAGGGTGCCGACGACGACCGCGAGGCGTCCGAGTCCTCGCTCGACGAGTGCGGCCGCCAGACCGTCCAGCGCATGCTCGGCCGCGCGTCGGAACGACGCCCGGAACGCCAGGTCCTCGATCGGGTAGCCGGTCACGGTCATCTCGGGGAAGGCGACCAGGGTGGCGCCGTGCCCTGCGGCTTTCTCGCACCACTCGAGGATCGTCGCGGTGTTGCCCTCGATGTCACCGACGCAGGTGTTGATCTGCGCGAGCGCGATCCGCAGCGTCGACATGGCTGGAAGCCTACGGCTTCGTCGATCTGCGCCGCACGACACACATCGGTAACACGGGTGATGCACGATGGAGACATGGACAGACAGCAAGAGTTCGTTCTGCGAACGATCGAGGAACGGGACGTCCGCTTCGTTCGGTTGTGGTTCACCGACGTGCTCGGAGTCCTCAAGTCCGTCGCGGTAGCGCCCGCGGAGCTCGAGGGCGCGTTCGCGGAGGGGATCGGGTTCGACGGCAGCGCGATCGAGGGTCTGACCCGGGTCTACGAGGCCGACATGATCGCCAAGCCGGACCCCGCGACGTTCCAGATCCTCCCGTGGCGGGGTGAGCGGCACGGCTCCGCGCGGATGTTCTGCGACATCGAGACGCCCGACGGCGAACCGTCGCTGGCCGATCCACGCAATGTGCTCAAGCGCGCGCTCGCGAAGGCGAACGCTCAGGGATTCACGTTCTACACCCACCCGGAGATCGAGTTCTACCTCTTCGAGCCGCTGGCTGACCTCACCCTGCCGCTCGTGCCGATCGACACCGCCGGGTACTTCGATCACGTCCCGCGCGGGACCGCGCACGACTTCCGTCGCGCCACGATCACGATGCTTGAGTCGATGGGGATCTCGGTGGAGTTCTCGCACCACGAGGCCGGGCCAGGCCAGAACGAGATCGATCTGCGTTATGCGGATGCTCTGACCACCGCGGACAACATCATGACCTTCCGCACCGTGGTCAAGGAGGTCGCGCTCGAGCAGGGCGTGTTCGCGTCGTTCATGCCGAAGCCGATGGCCGAGTTCCCTGGTTCGGGCATGCACACCCACCTCTCGCTCTTCGAGGGCGACCGGAACGCGTTCTACGAGGCGGGTGCGGAGTACCAGCTGTCCAAGGTGGCCCGCAACTTCATCGCGGGGGTGCTGCGGCACGCGGCGGAGATCACCGCGGTCACGAACCAGTACGTGAACTCGTACAAGCGGCTGTGGGGTGGCGCGGAGGCACCGAGCTACATCTGCTGGGGCCACAACAACCGCTCGGCCCTGATCCGGGTGCCGATGTACAAGCCGGCCAAGGGCCAGTCCAGTCGCGTCGAGTTCCGCGGCCTGGACTCGGCCGCGAACCCGTACCTGGCGTACGCGGTCCTGCTCGCGGCCGGGCTCGCCGGGATCGAGAAGGGATATGAGCTTCCGGACGGCGCCGAGGACGACGTGTGGGAGCTCACCCCGGCCGAACGGCGAGCTCTCGGCATCGAACCGCTGCCGAGCTCTCTCGACGAGGCGATCCGGGTGATGGAGGGTTCTGAGCTCGTAGCTGAGACTCTCGGCGAGCACGTGTTCGACTTCGTGCTGCGCAACAAGCGGCTGGAGTGGGAGGAGTACCGCTCGCAGGTGACTCCGTTCGAGCTGCACCGATTCCTACCCGTGCTCTGAGTCGATCCGTCGGGCGCGCCGGCCGGCGTTTCGGCAGGCGCGCGGCGGGTACCGTGGCGCCGTGAGCACTGGGCGCACCGTCAGCACGGCCGGACGTCTGATGCGCTTGGGATTCTCCGACGTCGCGCGCGCCGAGGGCCTGCTCAGTGACGATTTCGTGGTTCGGGTTCTCGGAGCTCCCGGCGACGGGGACGACCTGCTCGGCGCCCTCGCCGGGACCGCCGATCCGGATCTCGCGCTGCTCGGTCTGGTGCGGCTCGGCGAAGCTGTCCAGGGTGACGCCGAGCGTCGCGGGGCCTTCGAGTCGATGCTGGGCACGAGCGCTCCGGCGCGCGAGCGGCTCCTTGCGGTGCTGGGCGGGTCGACCGCCCTCGCGGACAATCTCGTGTTCCATCCCGAGAACGTCGAGGTGCTCACCGACGACGAGCCCGGCGTCGGGCTCGATCCGGCGGCCGTGCGTTCCGAGCTGCTGCGCGCGGTCGGCGCGGAGCCTGGCGACGCCGTGCCGGTGGCCGGCGTCACCGGCCCCGAGGGTGTTGACCGGATGCGCCGCGCGTATCGGCGACGGCTCCTCCGCATCGCAGCCGCCGACCTGACCAGCCCGGATCCGCTCGCCCTGCTCCCTACCGTCGCGGCGGCTCTGGCCGACGCCGCGGGGGCGGCACTAGAGGCTTCGCTGGCGCTGGCCAGGGCGGAGCTGGCGGATCACGGCGCGGCTGCGCGCCTGTGCGTCATCGGGATGGGGAAGTGCGGGGGCCGAGAGCTCAACTACGTCTCCGACGTCGACGTCATCTACGTGGTCGAACCTGCGGACGGCCACCACGAGGACGAGGCCGTCACGGTCGGTGCGCGACTGGCCACCCTGCTGGCCGCGGCCTGTTCGGCGCCGTCGAAGGAGCCGGGGCTCTGGGCTGTCGACGCCGCGCTCCGGCCCGAAGGCAAGCACGGTCCTCTGGTGCGAACCCTGGCGAGCCACCGGGCCTACTACGAGCGATGGGCGGAGACGTGGGAGTTCCAGGCGTTGCTCAAGGCGCGCCCGGTCGCCGGCGACCTCGAAGTCGGCCGGGCCTATTGCGAGGCGGTCGACCCGATGGTCTGGACCGCGGTCGAGCGTGAGAACTTCGTCCCGGATGCGCAGGCGATGCGACGGCGGGTCGAGAAGAACGTGCCGCCGGGAGAGGCGGACCGACAGCTGAAGCTTGGCGCGGGCGGCCTCCGTGACGTCGAGTTCACCATCCAGCTGCTCCAGCTCGTCCACGGCCGTGCGGACGAGGCGATCCGCAGCCCGACCACCCTCGACGCTCTGGCCGCTCTTTCGGAGGGTGGCTATGTCGGCCGAGACCACGCGGCTCGGATGGCGTACTGCTACCGCATGCTGCGAGCGATGGAGCACCGCATCCAGCTCTTCCACTTGCGACGGACGCACCTGCTCCCGACCGAGGAACAGGATCTGCGTCGCCTGGCCCGGTCGCTCGGGATGCGCGCCGAGGGAGCGGACGGTCTGCTCGAGCGGTGGCGCGGAGTCCGACGTGATGTGCGCCGGATGCACGAAGAGCTCTTCTACCGCCCGCTGCTGCCCGCGACCGCGCGCCTCTCGACGGACGAGGCGCGGCTCGCGCCGGCCGCCGCGCGGGCCCGCCTGGCCGCCATCGGTTACCTCGACCCGGCCGGTGCGCTCCGGCACATCGCGGCGCTGACGGATGGAGTCTCGCGTCGCGCGTCCATCCAACGGCAGCTTCTGCCGGTCATGCTCGGCTGGTTCGCCGAGGGGGCGGACCCGGATGCGGGACTGCTCGCGTTCCGCACCCTCTCGGACACGTTGGGGAGCACCCACTGGTACCTGAAGCTCTTGCGTGACTCCGGGGTGGCGGCCGAACGTTTGGCGCACGTGCTCTCGACGAGCGCCTATGTGGCGGACGCCTTGACCAGGTCCACCGACTCGGTGACCTGGCTCGGCGATGACGCCGAGCTGACGCCACGTTCCCCGGAGCGGCTCGCAGCGGAAGCGGACTCGCTCCTGACCCGGGCCGACGACCCGGGGCAGGCCTCGACGGCGCTGCGCGCGATGCGCCGTCGAGAGCTGGCTCGCACCGCCGCCGCAGACGTGCTCGGGGTGTGCTCCTCGGTCACCGCGGCGGACAGTCTCACCGCGACCGCGGATGTGCTCGTCGTCGGCGGTCTCCGCATCGCCCTCGTCGAGGCGGCGCGCGAGCACGGGCTTGCGGCACCCCCCACCCGGTTCCAGGTCATCGCCATGGGCCGGTTCGGCGGGCGGGAGATGGGCTACTCCTCCGACGCCGACGTCATGTTCGTGCACGACCCGGTGCCGGGGGCGGACGAGTCGGTCGCGCAGGCCTACGCCTTGACCGTGGCCGCGGCGCTCCGGTCGCTGATCGGCGGTGCAGGGCCGGAGCCTGCTCTCGCGATAGACGCCAACCTGCGCCCCGAGGGACGCAACGGCCCGTTGGTCCGCACCCTCGCGTCGTACGCGGAGTACTACCAGCGGTGGTCGTCGACCTGGGAGAGCCAAGCGCTGCTGCGGGCCCGACCCGTGGCGGGCGACGCCCTGCTCGGATCCTCGTTCGCAGCGCTGATCGATCCGATCCGGTACCCCGCCGGTGGCCTGGACCAGAGCCATGTTCGCGAGATCCGCCGGCTGAAGGCCCGGATGGAGTCCGAGCGACTCCCGCGCGGCGTCGACCCCGCCCGGCACCTCAAGCTGGGGCGAGGCGGCCTCTCCGACGTCGAGTGGACCATTCAGCTGATCCAGCTCCAGCATGCGGCGAAGCTCCCGAGTCTCCGCACCACAGCGACCCTCGAGGCCCTCTCGGCTGCGGAGGACGCGGGTCTCATCGATCCCGGTGACGCGGAAGTCCTGGCGGACGCGTGGCGGCTGGCCTCGCGCTTGCGAGCCGCCCTCGTGCTCCGTGCGGGGCGGACCTCCGGAGCCGACGCCGACGTGCTGCCGCACGACCTCCGGGCCCTTGCGGCGCTCGCCCGGCTGCTCGGCCGCGAGTCGGGTTCCGGTGCGGAGCTCGACGAGGACTACCTTCGTACTTCCCGGCGTGCGCGGGCCGTCGTCGAACGCATCTTCTACGCGTAGGGGAGTGGTGATGAGGGGTTCGTTCGGACGAGCGGCACTGTCCACGGTGCTCGTTCTGTTCGGGGTGGCCGCCCTGGTGGCCTGGCTGGTCTGCTCGCTGGCCCTGCGCGCTCTCGAGGACGGACCCGCGTTCGCGAGTGCCGCCGGCAATATGGCGTCGTCTCCGGTGCTCCGAAACGAGGTGGCCACTCGCGCGTCGGACCAGGTGCTGGCCAAGCTCGCGGCCTCGGGTGTCGACATCGAAGGGCTCGGCCTGGACCGGGTGATCCGCTCCTTGACGAGCGCCGCTGTGACGACCCCCGCGTTCCAGGCGGGGTGGAACAAGGCCGCGCTCGATGCGCACGACGAGATCCTGGCTCAGCTCAAGGAGCCGAACCGCAAGGCGGCCCCGGTGTCCGTGAACGTGGACGTGGTCGCGCTCATCGGCGGGACGGACAGCTCGGTGACGCCGATCATCCAGGGCACGCTGGGTGACAAGACGGTCGCGGTAGTCCCCGTGCAGGTCGCGAGCGCCCAGCAGTTCAACGACTGGCGCACTGCCTACCGGGTGGCCGTGTTCGGCCGCAGCTGGTTCGGGATCGGCGGTGGTGCCTTGCTTCTCGCCGGGTTGCTGCTCTCGCCCCGCCGGCGGTGGTTCTTGCCGACGGCGCTGCTGCTGCTGGGGTTGTGCGCAGGCGGCGTGGCCCTGGCGCTGCATGCGATCGAGACGCAAGGACCGGACCAGTCGGGCAACGCGGGGGCACTTGCCCGGGACGTGATCACCCGCGTGGGCCTGACGGATCTGATCCCGACCGCGACGACGGTCGCGTGGGCCGCGCTCGCGGGAGCGGCTGTCCTGACCTTCATCGTCCTGGCGAGCGGCGGGCGTCGTCCGGCTGCCCCTCGCTGACGGGCGCTCGGGGCGGGGCCCACGTCGAGCCAGGCAGGACGACTCAGTCCTGGTGAACCGCGCACACCGCGGAGGGGCTGGCCTTGGTGGCCACGAAGTCGCGGAAGCCCGAGGTGAGCTTCAGCCCGTCCGGGTGGTCATCGAGCGCCCGGAAGACGAAGGAATCGAGGGTGTCAGGTCTGCGAATGGCTGAGGCGATGGAGAGTCCGTCGCGCTCGGTGAGAACCTGGTCCGGATCGGAGAGCAGCTGAGTCCTGAGATCGCGGGTCAGGTGCCCCCACGTGCATGCGTAGCCGACTGACATCTTTGTCCTCCCGAGTGTGCAATGACCCTGGCGGCGGACGCCGGAGTGGTCCGGTCGTTCCGACCATGGTGCTACGGATCCTCGCGTTTGTCTCGGGTTACGACCAGGGTTTCTGATCCGGGTCCGATGCGGGGCGTGGGTGTGTCCGTCCGGCATCGGGTGAACCGGCCGGGGTGCGAACTGCTGACCAGATCCGTCCGGCATCGGGCCCGATCCGGTCCATCCGCGGGGTTTGCCTTCGGGTCATGATCGAGGCTTGAACGCAGCGCTCATCGTCATCGATGTCCAGGAGTCATTTCGCGAACGACCTAGTTGGCCGGCGGTCTCCGACCCCGAAGTGGTCAGCCGCCGGCCGGGAGGTCGACGATCCGGCACGGGATCGGCGTGTTCTCGTCGGTCAGGTAGGACGCGCAGGCCCGGTGGTAGCCGTCGACGATCTGTAGCGGCCGGCCCGCGGCGATGTCGCCTCGGACCAGCAGGATCGGTGAGAGGGCCTGGCGTTTCCTGATCTTCTTCAGGTCCGATGCGACGTGCGGGTTGTCGATCGCCAAGAGCGGAAGACGCGAGGCACGCAGGATGTCCTTCGCATCCAGCGTGGCCGTATCGGCGCCTCGGAGACTCTCGACGATCGGGCCGACGAGCTCATCCCCGGCAATCAGGGTGAGGTAGCTCGCCGCCGCGACGTAGTCGTGGTCTTGCGGCTTGGCTAGCCAGTGGACTGCACCCATCGGCTCCCTCGGTTCGTCAGGACGGCGTCCGACCGCCGCGCCGGTCGCGGGGTGCAACGCTCCGCTGTCTGTCGTGATGCTACGTGCACGAGCAGTCTGAGCGCCTTCGACGCGTGCTGCTCCACCAACGGCGCCGGCTCGGTGGTGGATTCGCGGGTCGTACCCGGTAGCGTCGTCTCGGATGACCGCGGTCGCCCGGCCCGGGGAAGGGCGCCCCCGCCCGAGCGTGGCACGGAACCGATGCGGGAGGCTCGCGCATGACCTTCGGAACGCTCGCCGTCATCTCGGTCATCGCTGTGCTCGGCCCGCTGCTCGCGTTGCCGAAACGGTGGCACCAACCGGTGGTTCTCGGCGAGCTGATCGCCGGGATCGTGCTCGGTCCCACCGGGATCGACCGGCTGCCTGCCGGGGACGTCACGCTGACGTTCCTGGCCCAGATCGGGTTCGCCCTGGTCATGTTCGTCGCCGGTTCGCACGTACCGGTTCGCGATCCACGACTGCGGGAGTCGCTGCGCATCGGCGCCGTCCGCGCAATCGCGGTCGGCGTCGTTGCGGCCGCCCTCGGCGTCATCATCGCCAACATCTTCGGCACCGGACACGCTGCCCTGTACGCCCTGCTGATGGCGTCGTCGTCCGCGGCGCTGATCCTGCCGATCGTCGAGTCGTTGCGGCTCGGCGGGCTGCCGGTGCTTCAGCTGCTCCCGCAGGTGGCGATCGCCGACACCGCGTGCATCGTGGCGCTGCCCCTCGTCATCGACCCTCAGCACGCCGCACGCTCGGCTCTCGGCGCGCTGGCGGTCCTGGCGAGCGCGGCCGTGCTGTTCGTCGCCTTGCGACACCTGGAGCGGACCGGAGCCCGGAAGCGGGCGCACGACGTCTCCGAGGAGCGCAAGTTCGCGCTCGAGCTGCGGACGAGCCTGGCGGTCTTGTTCGGGATGGCGGCGCTAGCGGTCAGCACGCACATCTCGATCATGCTGGCCGGGTTCTCGTTCGGGCTCGCGGTGGCGCTGGTCGGCGAACCTCGACGACTCGCGAGGCAGCTGTTCGCACTCACCGAGGGGTTCCTCGGACCGCTGTTCTTCGTCTGGCTCGGCGCGTCGCTCGATCTGCGAGTGCTGGGCAGCCATCCATCGTTCATCGTGCTCGGGCTGGTGCTGGGGCTCGGCGCGATCGCCGCCCACGTGGCGATGCGGCTGATCGGTCAGCCGATGCCGATCGGCGCCCTGGCCGCGGCACAGCTCGGCGTTCCGGTCGCTGCCGCCACCATCGGCACCCAGCTGCACGTGCTCCAGGCCGGCGAGCCGGCCGCATTGATGCTCGGGGCGATCGTGACCATCGTGGTCGCCGCGGTGGGCGGTGCACTGGCCGCGCGCGCGGGCTTGGTCTCCGGACCCGCGACGGCGCAGCCGAAGCGGCCGACGACGAGCGGTGACGTGCTCTAGACGCGACCTCTCGCATGGCAGGGGCCCCGGGAACGGATTCCCGGGGCCCCTGCCATGCGTCGATCAGATGTCGTAGTAGAGCTCGAACTCAACCCGCACCGTTGGTAAGCGGTGACTATGGATGGATTGTGCCGCTGACCTGCGGCGATATTGAGGCACACCGTTGGCGAGCGGTGGCCTCCGCTGGACATGTTGCGGACTTTCTGCGGACTGCCGCGCGCCGAGACGACCATGAAGTGAAGCGCCCCGACCTCCGCGCGAACCTCTACCGAGGCGGATGACGACACGAACGCCGCCCTTCCGAGAGTCAGGGGTGGCGCTTGAGTGGATTACCTAGGCGCCCTTGGCTTCAGTTGAGGCCGACGCCTTCTGCCGGCCGGGCCGGGCCGCCGATGGAGTCGGCTCAGAGTCCACGCGCGCTCGCCGCGCCGGACCCGGAGGCGCCGCGATGCCCGCGCCGACCAGCCCTTCGGACACGAGCCACGGCCCGTTGCCCCAGTCGTAGACCGGGTCGCCGCCGAAGGGGTGGAGCATCAGCCCGCCCCCGTATGCGGCTACGAGCGCCAGAGGCGTCAGGAAGGTGACCGTGATGGTGACAGTCCGCCATCGTCGCCACCGCGAGCGCCCGGTCCCCCGCAATGGCAGCTGTGGCGATTGGTTCTTCGCGCCACAGTCCAGGCTTCACATTGATGCTTGACATGCCATCCACCCCTTTGAGCGGTCCCCTCCGGTCACCACCGCTCACCCATGGCCCGAGAGGGGCGAGAGACCCTTGGTCCGGACCCTCATGCTGGCCCGCCTGCACTGCGGGACGCCGTGCGCCCATGGGGGTTCACGGACCCCGTTCCGACAACGGATCGTGGATCCGCGCGGCCCCTACCGCACGCCCGCGCGCAGCACCTGTCCGAGCCGTTCGCGGCGCGTCAGCGAGGACTCCGCCGCGACGACCACCATCACGACCAGAACCAGGGCGACCACGGGAAGCGGCGCCCACCCCGCGATGGCGAGAGCGGGGTCCACCGGTTGGCCGGTGGCGAGCCTCAGCTCGAGGGATCCGGCAACGAGCCCCGCGAGCAGCACCCCGAGACCGATCCCGCATGCGCCCGCCGCGAGCACCGGCGGCAGCAGCTCGCCGATGGCGATCCTGGTGACCTGTCCGCGCCCGAGCCCGACGGTCCGCAGCGTCGCCAGCATCGCCCCACGCTCGGGGGTGCTCGCCGATGCTGCGAGAACCACCATGAGGATCGCGAGCAGCACGAGGACGGCCGTCGTGGCACTCACCAGGTGACCGAGCCCCGCAGTGAGCGGCGCCGAGCGTTGCCGCGCGAGCCACTCGGATCGGTCGAGGACGTCCGCCTGTGCCAGCTGCGGGACCGCGGCGACCGCGGCGCGGGCACCGGGTCCGACCACCCAGACCGTGTTGGGCACCACCGGGGCGCCGACAGCGCTCGAGAGCGAGCCTGCATCGACCACGACGAGGTCCGCAGCATCTGACCCGAGGACCGGTGCGTCACCCGTCGGATGCACCGCGACCCAGGTTCCCTGCCACAGGATGGACAGAGAGTCGTCGCCACCGGCCCTGAGGTCGGCGCCGAGCAGCACCCCCAGGTCGCTGCCGGATGCCGCCGCCAGCTGTCCGTGCGGTCCGAGGGGGACCGGGACGGCCGCGAGCAGGCGCGCGAAGTCGCCGGCGTCCACGACCATGAGCCGGACCTGCTGGCCACTGGTCGAGGATCGGATCGGGGCGTCCTCCACGGTTCCGGACACTGCCGCGGTGACACCTGGCTGCGCCGCCACCTGGGCGACGGCGTCCGTGGCCGCACCTTCGGCACTCACGGTCGCCACCACGTCGGCGCCGACGGCGCTCCACGAGCCCGCCACCTGGCCACGGTCGACCGTTGCCCCGATCGCCGAGCCGAACGTGACGAGTCCCATCGCAAGGGTCAGGGCGACGATCGGCAGGATCCGACCGGCCGTCGCCTGCGCACGAGCCGCGGCGAGAACCGGGACGACGCCAGGCGAGCGTGCGGCGAGAGCGCCCATCCCGCGCAGCACCAGGGGCAGCACGCGGGCAAGCAGAGCCGCCCCGGCCAGCACGCCAAGGGATGGGGCCGCGGCGAGCAGCAGGTCACCACCCTGGTCCGATGGGACGACGCCGCGCGCCCAGAGCGCCGCGACCGCACCGACGGCTGCGAGCACCACCGCCCCCTCGACCGCGATCCGCTGCAGGTGCCGGTCGCGGATCGCGAGCCGCCGGTGGCTACGCTCGGTGGGGACACGCTTCCGACCGGACGCACGGGCGGCGACTCGGATCCCGTAGGCCGGCGGAGCGACGACAGCCAGGAGCACACCGGGGAGCACCCACCACCAGGCGATGGTCCCGGGAATGATCGCCGCGGCGACCGTCAGTCCGAGGGCGCAGCCGAGTGCCGCGACGGCAAGCGCCTCCGCACCGAGCTCGACGGCGAGCCCTGTGAGCGCTCCCCCGCGCGCACGGTACTGGGAGAGCTGAACGGCCCGCCGTCGGGAGAGGAGCTGCGCCGCCAGGAGCAGCGTCGAGCCGGCAGCCGCGACCAGACCGGCAAGGATGACGGAGGCCTGTGCCTGCCCCGCGCGGATGTGGGACTGCGCTGCGACGAGGACCGTGTCGAGCTGACTCGTCACCGACGGCAGCTCACGTGGCGTGCCGAGCACGTCCGGCCGCACCTTGACCCCGGCGAGCGCCGTGACGACACGCTCGATGTCCTGGGCATGGACCGCCCGGGGTTCGACGTCGAACGTGTAGGTCCGCGTGGAGGACCCCACCGGGAGGTCGGCGACCATCGCCGGCAGGAAGGTGGCCGGGACGAGCGCCGTCACAGCTGTCTCCGTCGTGACGTGCGCGCCCACCGAGACCGGTTCCACCACCCCGGGGACGTGCGACCAGATC
>JADGOR010000030.1 GCA_017882855.1 Cellulomonas sp.
GCGCGCCGTCGGCGTGGAGGTCACCGTTCACGACCTCGACTCGGACCTCTTCCCCTTGCTCGAACAGATCCGGCCCGATCTCGTCTGGCCGCTGCTGCATGGTTCGACCGGAGAGGACGGCTCGATTCGCGACCTGCTCGAGCTCGCCGGCGTGCGCTACGTGGGCACCGACCCGCGCGGCAGCCGGCTGGCCTGGGACAAGCCGATTGCCAAGACCGTCGTCGCACGAGCCGGGATCGAGACGCCCGACTTCGTCGCGCTGCCGCACAGCTTGTTCCGTGAGATCGGCGCCAAACGAGTGATGGCTGCTCTCGTTCACCGTCTCGGCGTCCCGCTCGTGGTCAAGCCGGCCCGCGGCGGTTCCGCCCTGGGCGTGTCACTCGTCACCAGCCCCGAGGACCTGCCGCGCGCCATGGTCGAGTGCTTCTCCTACGGGGACGTGGCACTGGTCGAGCGAGCGGTGCTCGGCACGGAGGTTGCGGTGAGCATCGTCGACGCCGGAGACGGTCCCCGCGCGCTCCCCGCGGTGGAGATCGTCACCGACGGCTCGTACGACTACGACGCGCGGTACAACGCGGGGCGGACCGAGTACTTCGCGCCGGCTCGGCTCGATGCCGAGGTGGCCGCGGCGGTCGCTCGCACCGCACTCGAGGTGCACACGCTGCTCGGGTTGCGCCACCTGTCGCGAACGGACCTGATCGTCGACGACGCCGGGACGCCGCACTTCCTCGAGGTGAACGTCGCACCCGGGATGACTGAGCTGTCGCTGCTCCCGCAAGCGGTCCTGGCCGAGGGCACCGAGCTCGGTCCGCTCTACCGAGCGATCGCCGAGAACGCACTGCGCGGCTGACGGCAGCTCCACGCGGACGGCACTCCCACCCCACCACGTCGACCGAGTCGAACGTGGCAGCGCCCGCACACGTCAGTCGCTGATGCGGCGCGTCAGTCGCTGATGTGGCGCGACTCGCCCGGGGCGAGGATGCCGAGGATCCGCTTGAGGTCCTGAAGACTCGCGAACTCGACCGTGACGCGCCCCTTGCTCTTGCCCAGGGCGATCTTGACCCGGGTGTCGAGACGATCCGCCAGCTGGGCGGCGATGTCGTCGAGCATCGGGTTCTTGTCGCCCGGGCGAGGCTGGGTGTGTTTCGGCTTCGGATCCTGGTCCCCGCCGAGAGCGACGATCTCCTCGGTCGAGCGCACGGACAGCCCCTCGGCCACGATCCGCTGCGCAAGGCGGTCCATCGCCTCGGCGTCGGACAGGCCGAGAAGGGCGCGGGCATGACCCGCGGACAGGACCCCGGCCGCAAGCCGTCGCTGCACATGAGGCGGGAGCTTGAGCAGTCTGAGCGTGTTCGTGATCTGTGGACGGGACCGGGCGATCCGCGCAGCGAGCTCCTCGTGGGTGCACCCGAAGTCGTCCAGCAGCTGTTGGTATGCGGCGGCCTCCTCGAGTGGGTTCAGCTCGCTGCGGTGCAGGTTCTCGAGCAGGGCGTCCCGAAGCAGGTCGCCGTCCTCGGTGTCCCGGATGATCGCGGGGATCGTCGACAACCCGGCGGCCTGGGTGGCGCGCAACCGGCGCTCGCCCATGATGAGCTCGTACCGAGCGGGCCCGCCGCCGTCGGCCACCGGGCGCACCACGATCGGCTGCAGGACGCCGATCTCCTTGATCGACGCGACGAGCTCGGCCAGCGCATCCTCGTCAAAGGCCTTGCGCGGCTGCCGGGGGTTGGGCGCGATCTGGTCGACCGGAAGCTCGGCGAAGCGCGCGCCCGGCACCGGGAGCAGGTTGTCCGACGACACCGCTGTGGTCTCGTCCCGAGAGCCGTCGCCACCGTCGGTGTGCAACGGGCGCGTTCCCGGGAAGAACACGTCGACCGGGCGAACACCTTCACTCGATCCGGTCGGGATCAACGCACCGAGGCCACGGCCCAGCCCGCGCCGCTTCTCGCTCATGAGGTCTCCTCTTCTTGCATCATGCCCGGTCGGAGGCCTGGATCGGGTGCGGCGTGGCGCCGCGTTCGGCGATCTCGCGGGCGGCCTCGAGGTAGGCGAGAGCGCCACTCGACCCGGGATCGTAGGTCATCACGGTCTGGCCGTAGGACGGCGCCTCCGAGACCCGGACGGATCTCGGCACGACGGTCCGGATGGTCTGCGTCGCGAAGTGCTCGCGGACCTCGTCGGCGACCTGGTGGGCCAGATTGGTGCGCGGGTCGAACATCGTCAGCAAGATCGTCGACACGTGCAGATCAGGGTTCAGGTGCGCCTGGATCAGCTGGATGTTCTTGAGCAGCTGGCTCAATCCTTCGAGTGCGTAGTACTCGCACTGGATCGGGATCAGCACCTCCCGTGCCACCACGAACGCGTTCACGGTGAGCAGGCCGAGGCTCGGCGGACAATCGACGAGCAGGTAGTCGAAGGGCTCCTCGCCGCGCGCATGGCGGCCGGCCAGGTAGGCATCGACGGCGTTCCGGAGTCGCGACTCGCGGGCCACCATCGAGACGAGCTCGATCTCCGCGCCGGACAGGTCGAGGGTCGCGGGGACACAGAACAGGTTGGGCACATCGGGACACCGCTGGATGACGCTCTCCATCGGCGCACCGTCCACCAGGACCTCGTAGATCGAGGGTGTCCCGGCGCGGTGGTCGATCCCGAGCGCGGTGGACGCGTTCCCTTGCGGGTCGTTGTCCAGCACAAGAACCTGCAGTCCCGACTGCGCAAGGGCTGCCGCGAGGTTCACGGTCGTCGTCGTCTTGCCGACGCCGCCCTTCTGGTTGGCGATGGTGATGATCCGGGTCTTCTCAGGTCGCGGGAAGCGACGGCCCCGCAGCTCGATCCGACGCCGCGCATCCATCGCTATCTCGGCCGCCAGCGGGGTGCTCTCGTCCACGGCCGGGAGGCTGGACACCAAGGCAGCGCGACGGTCGTCGTCCGCCCACCGGGTCGCCTGAGTGCTGGTTGTTTCACGTGAAACACCGTCCGCCGACGACGTCTCGCGGTCGCCCACCGACTCCTCCACCACGTCTCCTGCCACCCGTCCTGCCCTTTCGCTCGCACCAAACTCCACGGCCGCACCCGACCCGCGGGGCGACCTAGGCGTCGCGCGACTACTGCCGTCCAGTGTGGAGCACCACGCGGACCACCGTAGTGCTGTCCACGCCATGGATCGTGGGCGCTTCGAGAACCTCCGACGACGCCGCGCCGAGCGTGCGCAGGACGCGCCGCGCATTGGCCAGCTCTTCCGCTGCCCGCCGCCCCTTGATGGCGACCAGGATGCCGCCTGGCTCCAGGAGTGGAAGGGTCCAGCGCGCCAACCGGTCAAGTGGCGCGACCGCACGAGCCGTAACTCCACGCCCTGAGAGGACACCGACCAGGTCCTCCGCACGGGCTCTTGTCACCACGACGTTCACCAGGCCGCACGCCGCAACCACCTCTGCCAGCCAGAGCGTACGGCGCTCCATCGGCTCGACCAGCACCACCTCTTGGTCGGGTCGCATCGCCGCCAGGACGAGACCCGGGAACCCGGCGCCGGTGCCGACGTCGATGAGTCGCCCCGTCGTCGGGAGGAACGGGACCGCTGCGGCCGAGTTCAGCGCGTGGCGCTCCCAGAGCCTGCCCAGTTCGTGCGGTCCGATCAGGCCGCGCTCGACGCCCTCGCGCTCGAGCATCGCAACCAGGGTGGCGATGGCGGAGAACGCCGGGCCGAAGAAGTCCTGGACCGCGGCCGAACCCTCGAGAGGATCGGCGGCCGTCGTTTCACGTGAAACATCGCTGCCGTCGGTGGGCAACTTAGAGACGCCGTCCGGCTGCTCTGTTTCACGTGAAACATGGCCCTCAGGGTCATCGCCCTGCTGACGCGCCACCTCAGACCGGGCGGATCACGACGTGTCGCGTGGGCTCGACACCGTCGGAGTCGCTCGACAGTCCCGCCGCGGCCACCGCGTCGTGGACAACCTTGCGCTCGAACGGGTTCATCGGCTCGAGAGCGACCGGGGTCCCCTGGGAGCGAACCCGGCCGATCGCCTCCACAGCGAGCGCGGTCAGCTCAACCCGTCGTCCCTCGCGGAAGCCGGCGATGTCCAGCATCAACCGACTCCGCTCGCCCGTCTTCGCCTGAACCGCCAGTCGGGTCAGCTCCTGGAGCGCGTCGAGCACCCCACCGTCGGCCCCCACTAGCCTGCGCAGCCAACGCTCCGAACCGTCCTCGGCGACAATCGCGACCGCTGCACGGCCGTGGTCGACGTCGATGTCGATGTCGCCGTCGAGGTCCGCTATGTCGAGCAGCTCCTCGAGGTAGTCCGCGGCAACCTCGCCTTCCTCCTCGAGTCGCCTCGTCTGTGACTCGTGCCCCGGTCCGTCACCCGCCACGGCGGGTGCCTCAACCGATGCGGTGCCGTCGGGTGCCACGTCTGTCACGTCCGCTGCCACGCCCGTCGTCGCCGCTGCCACGTCTGTCACGTCCGCTGCCACGTCCGTCGTCTCTCCTGTTGCGTCTGTCATGTCTGCTCCTTCGAGAGGCCGAGTGGTCAGCCGTGGATCGAGGTCGAGGTGTCGCTCGCGCGGCGTTCAGGCGAGGTTTGGGTTGGCAGAGGTGTCATAGCCCGGCCCGGACTCGTCGCCGGTCGAGGCGTCGGAGCCGGGCTGAGTTCCGCCGCTCGCAGACTTCCCTTTGGCGCGGTCCTTACGCTTGGGCTGCTGGCGTTGGCCGGATGGCTTCAGTGGTTCGGGCGCCACCGCGGCCGCATCGGCCGCCGGCGTCGTCCCCTTGCGCGCCTGGCGTTCCTTCATCAGCTTCTCAGCCTCAGACCCCGGCGTCGGCATCCTGCGGATCGTGTAGAACTGCTGGCCCATCGTCCACAGGTTGGTCGTAGTCCAGTAGACGAGCACCCCGATCGGGAAGTTCACGCCGCTGAACGCGAACATCAACGGCATCGCGTAGAGCAGCATCTTCTGCTGCTGCGCCATCGGGCCCTGCAGCGCGCTCGCCGGCATGTTCTTCTGGGTCAGCTGCTTCTGGGTGGTGAACGTCGTCACCGACATCGCGACTATGAGCAGCGCAGTGACCACCTTGACACTCGACAGGTGGGTACCCAGGAAGGTCTCCGAGAGCGGTGCGCCGAGGAAGGTCGCCTTCTGCGCCTGCAGGGCCAGATCCGTGGTGAGTGACCCGATGCCCACGCCGGTGCGGATCCCGTTGTTCAGGACTCGGAACAAGGCAAAGAAGATCGGCGCCTGGGCCAGCATCGGGAGGCAGGAGGCAAACGGGTTCGTCCCGTGCTTGCGGTACAGCTCCATCGTCTCGCGGCTCATCGCCTCACGCGAGGCCGGGTCCGACTTGCCCTTGTACTTCTTCTGGATCGCCTGCAGCTCGGGTGAGAGCGCCTGCATGCCGCGCGATGCATGGATCTGCTTGACGAACAAGGGGATCAGCACGACCCGGATGACGATCACCAGGCCGACGATGGACAGGATCCAGGTCAGGCCACCCTCCGGGCGCATGCCCAGGTGGGAGAACAGCCAATGGAACTGAACCATGATCCAGGCGACCACGAACTCGATCGGTCTGAGGATCGTATCGATCATCGGTGCTGCTCCTCGTATCAGTGCGAACGGACGACCACGCGTCCGGGGTCTCTAGTGCTGGTGTCCGAGCCGAACCAGCGCCGGTCGAGCAGGTGGCACGTCGTCCACTCCTCCTGCCGCCCACGGGTGGCACCGCAGCACCCGCCGCATCGCGAGCCAAGTTCCGCGCGCGACCCCGTGCCGCTGCACGGCGGTCAGCGCGTAGCTCGAACAGCTCGGGTAGTAGCGGCAGGTGGGGGCGGTGAGTGGTGAGATGAACGACCGGTAGCCGCGAATGAACAGCAGAAGGACGATCTGGAGGAGGCGCCCGGGAGCGCGCACGATCGTGCGCGCGAGCGCCACAAGCCTCGAGCCCGTACTCACCGCCGACCTCCCCCGCTCGTGTCCACCTGGCGTTGAGCCCACCGCTTGGCTGCAGCGGAAAGGCCGGCCTCGACGTCGGCGGTCAGCCCCGCGAAGTCCGAACCGGCGGCGGCCGGCAAGGCTCTCAGCACCGCCATGGTCCCGGGCGCGAGATCCCCGACCCGGGTAGCAACGATCGCCCGGAGCCTACGCTTCACCCGGTTGCGCGTCACGGAGTTGCCCACCGCCTTGGAGACGACGAAACCCACCACCGCCGGCGCCGGCACGGTGGGTTCCACGATCAGGTGCACGACCACGGTCTGCCGGCTGCCCCGCACACCGCGACGGACCGCTCGCTCGAAGTCGACCGAGCGGCGGAGGCGGTGTGCAGCAGGCAGCACCGCGGAGATCAGGCTGAGAGCTCGGTGCGTCCCTTGCCGCGACGCGCAGCGAGGATCGCGCGCCCTGCGCGCGTGCGCATGCGCAGCCGGAAGCCGTGGGTCTTGGCCCGACGCCGGTTGTTCGG
Organism: Cellulomonas sp.; assembly: GCA_017882855.1. Taxonomy (GTDB): domain Bacteria; phylum Actinomycetota; class Actinomycetes; order Actinomycetales; family Cellulomonadaceae; genus JADGOR01. Next base: position 6,449 of record JADGOR010000030.1, read on the forward strand.
CTGAAAAGTCCGCTTGGTCACGTCAATCTCCAACGATCGGGAAGGTCATCGCCGGTCGCCCGGTGATGCAGGTCTGAAGTCGCGTCGTGCGCTCGTCGTCCCGGTCACGAGTGCTCTCGCGCCCCTCGGGCATGCCAACAGTTGCCGCGCACAACGGCTGTCCAAAGTTACGCGGCCACGCGGCGTGGGTCAAATGGGGCGACGCCTTCGCGCAGGTGCAGCCCCGCCCGTCTGCGCGTGCAGCGGCGCCCGCATGCGACTGCACCGTCGGACGTCTAGGCTGGCCGAGCGGTGGGAGCCAACGGCCCCGGACCTGGACGTCAGGCGACATTCGGGTGAATTTCGTCCCGTTCTATCCTCACAGCATGTGGATAAGTATGTGGACAGTGTCAGTCGTGCCACACTCTCCCGCACAAACCACGAGAGGTAGCGAGGATCAGGTTGTCCCCACAGGACCAGGACATCGCCGAGGTGTGGCGGCGTACGGTGGCCGCGCTGGCCACCAATGACACCGTCAGCGCTCAGCAGCTCGCCTTCGTCCGGCTCGCTCGACCGCTCGGGCTGATCGACGGGAACGTCCTGCTCGCTGTTGGCAACGACTTCACCAAGGACTTCCTCGAGACACGCGTGCGGGCCGAGGTCACGAGAGCCCTCTCCGACGCCATCGGCGCGGACACCAGGATCGCGGTCACCGTCGACCCATCCTTGGAGTCGGCCGCTCTCGATGTCCCGCCGACCACAGAGACCAACCGGGCCCGGGCGGACGAGGCGAGAGATGACGCGCGCCAGACCGACTACTCAGCCCACCGAGCGGTGACGACCAAGCGAGCTCCGGTCGAGCCCGCGCGACTCAACCCGAAGTACCTCTTCGAGACCTTCGTCATCGGATCCTCGAACCGGTTCGCTCACGCCGCTGCCGTCGCGGTCGCCGAGGCGCCGGCCAAGGCGTACAACCCGCTCTTCATCTACGGCGACTCGGGCCTGGGCAAGACCCACCTGCTGCACGCCATCGGGCACTACGCACAGAACCTGTACCCGCACGTAAGGGTCCGCTACGTGAACTCCGAGGAGTTCACGAACGACTTCATCAACTCGATCCGGGACGACAAGGCCGGTGCGTTCCAGCGCCGTTACCGCGAGGTCGACGTCCTCCTGGTCGATGACATCCAGTTCCTGCAGGGCAAGGAACAGACGATGGAGGAGTTCTTCCACACCTTCAACACCCTCCACAACGCCAACAAGCAGGTCGTGATCACATCCGACCTGCCGCCCAAGCAGCTCAACGGTTTCGAGGACCGGATGCGGTCGCGTTTCGAGTGGGGGCTCATCACCGACGTCCAGCCGCCCGACCTCGAGACCCGCATCGCCATCCTGCGCCGCAAGGCCGGCAGTGAGAATCTCAAGGCGCCCGACGACGTCCTCGAATACATCGCATCCCGGATCTCGACCAACATCCGCGAGCTCGAAGGCGCTCTGATCCGAGTGACGGCCTTCGCGAACCTGAACCGTCAACAGGTCGACCGTTCGCTGGCCGAGATAGTGCTCAAGGACCTCATCACCGACGACGACGCCACCGAGATCACCGCTTCGATGGTCATCGGTCAGACCGCGTCCTACTTCGGTTTGACCATCGACGACCTCTGTGGGTCATCCCGGTCACGCGTCCTGGTGACCGCCCGACAGATCGCGATGTATCTCTGCCGTGAGCTCACCGATCTGTCCTTGCCCAAGATCGGTCAGCAGTTCGGTGGTCGCGACCATACGACGGTGATGCACGCCAACCGCAAGATCCGCGAGCTTCTCGCTGAGCGCCGGTCGATCTACAACCAGGTCACCGAGCTGACGAACAGGATCAAGCAGCAGCACCGCAGCTGACCCTGCTCCCGCGTCTCGCCGCGGCCGGTCCCACCTTGACCTGATGGGCCTCACACCTGTGTCGGCTACCTCCGCTGGCCGTCGGCGCCGCCTGACATGGGGCTTCTGTCCAATTTCTCCAGCCAGCGAATTTGCGCATGGGATGAATTTCCACACCTGTGCATATGGCGGTGGATAACTGTGGATGAAGCCCCCACTTGTGTGGACGCTGAGGGCCCTCTGGGTGGACAGTCGGCGACGCCTCGGTGGCCGTCCACCGAACTCCGCGATCACACCCCGGCTCATCGACACGTCACTCACAGGGCCTCGTGGCTGCTGACCTGCGCAGACACCCGTGATCCACCGTTTCCACAGACCCTATGACTACGACTGACTCTCTCTTCATCTAGATATCCACACACCGTCATCAGCGCGGCCGCTATGGGCGTCGAGAGCCTGATCTGCACACCGTGCAACCGTCCGGACTGGTGCCGGAAGGGTCGTCACTCGCGTACTGTTCTGGGCAACTCCGATCGCGCCTGTGCGACGCATGAAAGGTTCCACCATGAAGTTCCGCGTTGAGCGTGACGTCCTGGCTGATGCTGTGACCTGGACGGCGCGCACCCTGCCGACACGCCCACCGGTCCCAGTGCTGGCCGGGGTCCGGCTCGAAGCGGATCCGGCCGGAATCCTGCACCTCTCGAGCTTCGACTACGAGGTCTCGGCTCGGGCCGAGGTGGCAGCCGAGGTCTCCGAGGCCGGCGTGGTCCTGGTCTCGGGCCGGCTGTTGGCGGAGATCTCCCGGGCCCTGCCCGCGAAGCCGGTCGATGTGGCGCTCGAGGGTACGAAGGTCACGGTGACGTGCGGGTCCAGCCGATTCACGTTGCTAACCATGCCCGTCGATGACTACCCGACGCTGCCGGCGATGCCGGAACTTTCCGGAACTGTCCGCGGTGACGAGCTCACCCTCGCCGTCGCCCAGGTGGGCATCGCCGCGAGCCGCGATGACACACTCCCACTGCTGACCGGGATCCGGATCGAGATAGAGGGCGACAAGATCACCCTCCTGGCGACCGATCGGTATCGACTCGCGCTCCGGGAACTGAGCTGGAGCCCGACCTTCACCGACATGTCGGCGGTGGCACTGGTGCGCGCCAAGACGCTCTTGGACGTGGCAAAGTCCCTCGGCTCTGCCGGCGACGTGAACATGGCCCTCTCCACCGGCGGTGGTGTCGACCTGATCGGTTTCGAGGCGGGCGGTCGCCACACGACGTCACTCCTCGTCGACGGCGACTACCCGGCGGTCCGGCGTCTGTTCCCGGACGAGAAGCCGATCCACGCCGTGGTGAACACCCAGGCACTCATCGACGCTGCCCGCCGGGTCTCCCTGGTGGCGGAGCGGAACACACCGATCCGGTTGTCGTTCAGCGACGGGCAAGTGGTGCTCGATGCCGGCCAGGGTGATGACGCCCAGGCTTCCGAGGCGATCGAGGCCCTCCTCGTGGGTGATGACATCTCGGTGGCTTTCAACCCCCAGTACCTGCTAGACGGACTCGGTGCCCTGACCACCGAGCTGGTCCGTATGTCGTTCACACATCCGAACAAGCCGGTCGAGTTCACCGGCCAGATCAGCTTCGACGGCGACGACATCGACACGTATCGCTACCTGTTGGTCCCGATCCGCTTCGCGGCCTGACCCGACGTAGCTCCACGGAGGTCTCCATGCACATCGGTCTTGTCGGTCTGGGTCGGATGGGCGCGAACATGCGCGAACGACTGCAGCGGCACGACATCGAGGTCACCGGCTACGACCGGAACCGCGAGGTCACCGATGTCGACTCACTGGCTGAGCTGGTGTCCGCACTGCCGAACGGGCGCCGAGCGGTCTGGGTGATGGTGCCCGCGGGTGAGGTCACCCGATCCATCGTGAGCGAGCTCGCCAAGCTCCTCACCACGGGCGACATCATCATCGAGGGTGGGAACTCCCACTACGAGGAGGACAGACGCCATGCGACCGAGCTCAAGAAGCTCGGGATCGACTACGTCGACTGTGGCGTGTCGGGCGGCATCTGGGGCCTGGAGAACGGTTACGGGCTGATGGTTGGTGGCGACACGGAGGTCGTGAACCACCTGATTCCGGTCTTCGATGCGCTCCGCCCGGAGGGCCCGCGCGAGGAAGGCTTCGTGCACGCCGGGCCGGTCGGGGCCGGCCACTTCGCCAAGATGGTGCACAACGGGATCGAGTACGGACTCATGCAGGCGTATGCCGAGGGCTACGAGCTGCTCGAGGCGGAAGCCCTGATCAAGGACGTTCCCGGCACCCTCAAGGCGTGGAGCCGCGGCACGGTCGTCCGGTCCTGGTTGCTGGACCTCCTCGTCAAGGCTCTCGCCGAGGACCCCGCTCTGGCCCAGATCGACGACTGGGTCGAGGACTCGGGCGAGGGACGCTGGACCGTGGACGCGGCGATCGATGCCGCGGTGCCACTCCCGGTGATCTCCGCGGCCCTGTTCGCCCGGTTCTCCTCCCGCCAGACGGGTTCTCCCGCGATGAAGGCTGTTGCGGCTCTGCGCCAGCAGTTCGGAGGCCACGCGGTTCGGCCTGCGGGGCCCTCGGGCGCCTAGCCGCCGCAGCACGGCGGATCCGAGGCAGCTGATGTATGTCGCCCTCCTCTCGCTCACCGACTTCCGTTCCTTCGAGCAGGTCGAGCTCCCCCTCGACGCCGGGATCACCGCGCTGATCGGCCCGAACGGGCAGGGCAAGACCAATCTGGTGGAGGCGATCGGTTACAGCGGGACGTTCAGCAGCCACCGGGTGCCCACGGACGCCGCATTGGTGCGATCGGGCGCCGAACGGGCCATCGTGCGCACCACGGTGGTGCGGGGCACCCGCCCGACGCTGATCGAGATCGAGATCAACCCTGGACGTGCGAACCGGGCCAGGCTGAACCGTTCCCCCGTGCCACGAGCGCGCGACGTCATCGGGATCGTCCGCACCGTGCTCTTCGCGCCGGAGGACCTGGGCCTCGTCAAGGGTGACCCAGACGGGCGCCGCCGGTTCCTCGACGAGCTCGTCGTCCTGCTGCGACCGCGGATGGCCGGGGTGATCCAGGACTACGAGCGCGTCCTCAGGCAGCGAAGTGCCCTCCTCAAGACCGCAGCGGCAGCGGCCCGCGGCAGCCGAGGATCCGCGGATCTTCGAACGCTCGACGTGTGGGATGCGAAGCTCGCCCAGAACGGCGCGCAGATCGTGGCCGGCCGGATGGCGCTCGTCGCGGGGCTCAGACCGCACGTGGCCGCCGCCTACGACGAGGTGAGCGCCGGTCAGGGCGACGCGGTGATCACCTACCGCTCGTCGATCGACGCGCTCCCGGCGGATGCGCCACCGACCGAAACCTCGCTCGCCCCGCGGGTTGAGCTGATCGAGGCTCAACTGCTGGAAGCCATTGCGCGATTCCGACCGAAGGAGATCGACCGCGGCGTCTCCCTGGTCGGACCGCACCGGGACGACCTGGTGCTCGCGCTCGCCGGCCTGCCGGCGAAGGGATATGCGAGCCACGGCGAGTCGTGGTCGCTGGCACTCGCGCTCCGGCTCGCGTCGTACCGGCTCCTGACCGCCGGTGCGGGCGATCTGGCCGGCTCGCCCGGTTCTCAGCACGCACAGACCGACGGGCCGGGCGTCGAGCACAACCCGGGAGCGGGCGCCTCGGACTGGGGCGAGGACGGCGAACCGGTGCTGATCCTGGACGACGTGTTCGCCGAGCTCGACTTGCGGCGCCGCGACAGACTGGCCGCACTCGTCGCCCCCGCTCGGCAGGTGATCGTCACGGCCGCCGTCGCGCAGGACGTGCCGGAGCAGCTCAACGGGGCGAGGATCGACGTCATGGACGGGCAGGCGCACCGTGTCCTCTGAGGACGACATCACCCTGGGCGTGCCCGCCGCGGACGCCCCGGACGCCCCGGACCAGATCGACGTCGTGCCCGGTGCGGACCCGGATGCGGTACCGGCCACCTCACCGCACGACCTCGCTCGCGCGGCGCTGAACCGCGCGCAGGCCGCCGCCCGGTCCCGAGGGTTGCGGCCAGGGCGGCCGGTCCCGGGTCGGTCCGGTTCCGGCGGCACGGCAGGCGGTGCGGCCGCCGGCTCCGGGGCGCACCCGAGCCGCCGGGACCCCGCGCCGATCGGCGACAGTCTGCACTCGCTGATGGCGGAGCGCGGTTGGACGGAAGAGGTGTCGGTCGGCGGCGTCGTCGGACGATGGCGAGAGGTGGTCGGGTCGGAGCTCGCGGACCACTGCACCCCCGAGACCTTCGAGGCGGGCGTGCTCGTGGTGCGCACCGACTCGACCTCTTGGGCCGCGGCGCTCAAGCAGCTCGTCCCGCAGCTCCTCGCCCGGCTCGCGAAGGACGTCGGACCGAACGTCGTGCGCGAGGTCAAGGTGCTCGGCCCGATCGGTCCTGGCTGGCGCCGCGGTTCCCGCAGTGTGCCCGGACGGGGTCCGCGCGACACGTACGGCTGATCCACAACAGGCCCCGGGAGGCCTTTTCAAGCCGCGTGAACGGGTAGACTCGGGGGGTCATGACGGGGGATTCACACCCCGTCACTTCTGCGCCGTGGAGACCGGTTTCCATGCCTCTGCGCGGCGCGCGAGCAACCAAGGAGATCCACCGCCTGTGGCAGACACGAGTCAGACCCCCGGTGGACCTTCCACTCCTGGCGGTTACGACGCCAGCACCATCACCGTTCTGGAGGGACTCGAGGCGGTCCGCAAGCGCCCTGGGATGTACATCGGCTCGACCGGCGAGCGCGGTCTGCACCACTTGGTGTACGAGGTCGTGGACAACTCCGTCGACGAGGCGCTGGCCGGGTTCTGCACCCTCATCGACATCACTCTGCTCGCCGACGGAGGGGTACGGGTCATCGACGACGGCCGCGGCATCCCGGTGGGGGACGTCGAGTCGGAGGGGCGCCCGGCGGTCGAGGTCGTGCTGACCGTGCTGCACGCCGGCGGCAAGTTCGGCGGCGGCGGCTACGTCGTCTCGGGCGGCCTTCACGGCGTCGGCGTGTCCGTGGTCAACGCGCTCTCCAGCCGGCTCGCCGTCGAGGTGCATCGGCACGGCAGGGTCTGGCGCCAGGAGTACGCCGACGGCGTCCCGCAGGCGCCGCTCGCGCGCGGCGAGAAGACGGACCACACCGGCACCACGATCACGTTCTGGGCGAGCGACAAGACCTTCGAGACCACGGAGTACGACTTCGAGACGCTCCGGGCGCGGTTCCAGCAGATGGCGTTCCTGAACAAGGGCCTGCGCCTCACCCTCACCGACGAGCGACCGCGGCACCTGGCCGGCGGCGAGGACGAGCTCGCCGGTTCCGAACCGGGCGAGGCGGCCGGGAAGCTGCGCACGGTCTCGTACCGGTACGACGACGGCCTGGTGGACTACGTCAAGCACCTCAACTCGGCCAAGAAGGTGGAGGCGATCCACCCGCAGATCATCGACATCGAGGCCGAGGACCACGAACGCCACATCTCCCTCGAGGTCGCGATGCAGTGGACCTCGGCGTACTCCGACTCGGTGCACACCTACGCGAACACGATCGCCACGACCGAGGGCGGGACCCACGAAGAGGGCTTCCGGGCGGCACTGACCACGCTGGTGAACAAGTACGCGCGCGAGAAGGGCATCCTCAAGGAGAAGGACGAGAACCTCACCGGCGACGACGTGCGTGAGGGACTGACCGCGGTCCTCTCGGTCAAGCTTGCGGAGCCCCAGTTCGAGGGACAGACGAAGACGAAGCTCGGCAACACCGAGGCGAAGACCTTCGTCCAGAAGGTCGTCGGCGAGAAGCTCACCGACTGGCTCGACTCGCACCCGACCGAGGCCCGCGACGTGATCCGCAAGTCCATCCAGGCGTCGGCGGCACGGATGGCGGCCCGGAAGGCGCGCGAGGCGACCCGCCGCAAGGGTCTGCTCGAGTCCGGTGGGATGCCCGGAAAGCTGCGCGACTGCCAGTCGAACAACCCCGAGGAGTGCGAGGTCTTCATCGTCGAGGGCGACTCGGCCGGTGGCTCCGCGGTCCGCGGCCGCAACCCGCGGACCCAGGCGATCCTGCCGATCCGCGGCAAGATCCTCAACGTCGAGCGGGCTCGCCTCGACCGGGCGCTCGCGAACAACGAGGTCCAGGCCCTCATCACGGCGTTCGGGACCGGCATCGGCGAGGACTTCGACCTGGCGAAGCTGCGGTACCACAAGATCGTCCTGATGGCCGATGCCGACGTGGACGGCCAGCACATCTGCACCCTGCTGCTGACGCTGCTGTTCCGGTACATGCCTGACCTCATCAAGAACGGTCACGTCTTCCTCGCCCAGCCGCCCCTGTACCGGCTCAAGTGGTCGAACGCTCCGCACGACTACGTGTACTCCGACCGCGAGCGCGACGCGTTCCTGACCGAGGGACAGGCGGCCGGCAAGCGGATCCCCAAGGACAACGGCATCCAGCGGTACAAGGGTCTCGGCGAGATGGACTACTCGGAGCTGTGGGAGACCACGATGTCGCCGGAGCACCGGACCCTGTTGCAGGTCACCCTGGATGACGCCGCGGCCGCAGACGAGATCTTCGCGGTCCTGATGGGCGAGGACGTGGAATCCCGCCGGTCGTTCATCCAGCGGAACGCCAAGGACGTGAGGTTCCTGGACATCTAGGCCGCGAGATCAACCCGAGCGGCGAGGACGGACCAGGAACCGCGCGGCCACCACATCGGCGGCGAGCGCACAGTCGAAACGAGGGACAGCGTGACCGAACAGACACCGACCGACTCGACTCCGGCCGAGCAGCGGCCGAGCGAAGAGATCGCGCACGGGCGCATCGATCCGGTCGACCTGCAGCTGGAGATGCAGCGGTCCTACCTGGACTACGCGATGAGCGTGATCGTGGGCCGGGCGCTGCCCGACGTCCGCGACGGCCTGAAGCCGGTGCACAACCGGGTCCTCTACGCGATGTTCGACGGCGGCTACCGCCCGGATCGCGCGTTCTCCAAGTGCAGCCGCGTCGTCGGCGACGTGATGGGCAAGTACCACCCGCACGGCGACACCGCGATCTACGACGCCCTCGTCCGCTTGGTCCAGGACTGGTCGATGCGGTACCCGCTGGTCCAGGGTCAGGGCAACTTCGGCTCGCCCGGCAACGACCCGGCGGCCGCTCCGCGGTACACCGAGTGCCGGATGGCGCCGCTCGCGATGGAGATGGTCCGGGACATCGACGAAGACACCGTCGACTTCCGTGACAACTACGACGGGCGTACCCAAGAACCCACCGTCCTGCCCGCGCGCTTCCCGAACCTGCTGGTCAACGGATCGGCGGGGATCGCCGTCGGGATGGCCACGAACATCCCGCCGCACAACCTGCGCGAGGTCGCGGCGGGCGTGCAGTGGTACCTCGACCACGCCGAGGCCACCCGCGAGGAGCTGCTCGAGGCGCTGATCGAACGCATCCCCGGCCCCGACTTCCCGACCGGGGCGCAGATCCTCGGGCACCGCGGCATCGAGGATGCTTATCGCACCGGACGCGGCTCGATCACGATGCGCGCCGTCGTCGTGGTCGAGGAGATCCAGAACCGGATCTGCCTCGTCGTGACCGAGCTGCCGTACCAGGTGAACCCGGACACCCTTGCGCAGAAGATCGCCGACCTGGTCCGTGAGGGCAAGGTCGCCGGCATCGCCGACATCCGGGACGAGACCTCCGGGCGCACCGGGCAGCGCCTCGTCATCGTGCTCAAGCGCGACGCCGTCGCGAAGGTCGTGCTCAACAACCTGTACAAGCACACCCAGCTCCAGGACACCTTCGGCGCGAACATGCTCGCGCTCGTCGACGGCGTCCCGCGCACCCTGAGCCTGGACGGCTTCGTGCACCACTGGGTCGCTCACCAGGTCGAGGTCATCGTCCGGCGGACCAGCTTCCGGCTGCGCAAGGCCGAGGAGCAGGCGCACATCCTGCGCGGCTACCTCAAGGCGCTCGAAGCGCTCGACGAGGTGATCGCCCTGATCCGGCGCTCGACGACGGTCGACGAGGCGCGCGAGGGCCTGATGGCCCTGCTCGAGGTGGACGAGGTCCAGGCGACCGCGATCCTCAACCTGCAGCTGCGCCGGCTCGCTGCCCTCGAACGGCAGAAGATCATCGACGAGTTCGACAAGCTGCAGCGCGAGATTGCCGAGTACCGGACGATCATCGACTCGCCCAAGCGTCAACGCGCGATCATCGGCACCGAGCTGGGCGAGATCGTCGACAAGTACGGCGACGCGCGGCGCACCACGATCCTGCCCTTCGCCGGTGAGGTCTCGATGGAGGACCTCATCGCGGAGGAGGAGGTTGTCGTGACGATCACCCGGGGCGGCTACGCGAAGCGCACCCGGATCGACAACTATCGGCAGCAGCACCGCGGCGGCAAGGGCGTCAAGGGTGCCCAGCTTCGCGCCGACGACGTCGTCGAACACTTCTTCGTCACGACGACGCACCACTGGCTGCTGTTCTTCACGAACCTCGGCCGGGTGTACCGAGCGAAGGCGTACGAGCTGCCCGAGAGCGGCCGCGACGCAAAGGGCCAGCACGTGGCCAACCTGCTCGCGTTCCAGCCGGACGAGCGGATCGCCCAGGTGCTCGACCTGCGCGACTACGAGCAGGCGGACTACCTGGTGCTGGCGACCCGGCGCGGACTGGTCAAGAAGACCAGGCTCACCGAGTTCGACTCCAACCGGAGCGGCGGCCTGATCGCGATCAACCTGCGCGACGACGAGGACGGCAACACCGACGAGCTCGTGGCCGCACGCGTGGTGGACGAGGATGCCGAGCTCATGCTCGTCTCGACCAAGGGTCAGGCGCTGCGATTCGTCGCCAATGCCGAGCACCTGCGGGCGATGGGCCGGGCCACCTCCGGCGTCGTCGGGATGCGGTTCCGGGAGGGTGACGAGCTTCTCGCGATGGACGTGGTCGGCCCGGAGTCCCACCTGGTCACGGTCACCGACGGTGGCACCGCGAAGCGTTCGGACCTGCACAAGGTGAACAGCGCCGGGAACCTCGACTACCGGGTCACCGGCCGCGGCGGTCTCGGAGTCCGAGTGGCCAAGCTGCCGGACGAGCGCGGCAGCCTCGTCGGCGCGGTGATCGCCGAGCCGAGCGATGAGGTGCTCGTCATCATGCAGGGCGGAAAGGTCGTTCGAGCGTCGGTGCTCGAGATCCCCGTGCACGGGCGCGACACCACTGGCGTCTTCCTCGCCAAGCCCGACAAGGGCGACCGGATCATCGCGGTCGCGCGGAACACCGAGCGCCATCTCGATGACGAACCAGGTACCGTGGGCAGGTCCACCGCGTCGGCCGAAGCCGAGGCGGGCGTCGAGCCAAGGCCCGAGGGAGAGCTATGAGCGAGGAGACACCTCAGCCGAGGTCGTACGCGCCGCAGGGGACCGCGACCGGAACGGCCCCGTCGGCAGTCGGTGCCCGGCCGGTCGGCGGTTCGGCACCGGCCACCGAAGCTCCGGCCACCGAAGCTCCGCCCACCGCCGCTCCGCGGCCGCGCGCCGCGACCGAGGGCGTCACGTCGGCGTTCAGGTCCGCACTGAACGCCGTGGCAGCTGGAGCCCCCCGAAGGGGCGAGGACCAGCACCTACCCAGCGCCGGTCTGACTGGTGGGTCGAACGCCGCGGGCCCCCGTCGGGTTCGTCTGGCGGTCTCCCGGATCGACCCCTGGTCCGTGATGAAGCTCGGTTTCCTGCTTTCGATCGCCATCGGCATCATGACCGTGGTGAGCACCGCCGTGCTCTGGTTCGTCCTCGACGGCATGCACGTCTTCAGCTCGATCAACAAGACGGTGACCGAGGTCGTCGGCACCGAGAGCTTCATCAACGTGCTCAAGTACGTCGAGTTCGGCCGGGTCATCTCGCTCGCGGTCCTGATCGCGGTGATCAACGTCGTCCTCCTCACCGCCCTCGCTACGATCGGCGCATTCCTGTACAACATCGTCGCGGCGCTCGTCGGCGGAATCCATCTCACGCTCACCGACGAGTGAGTTGGGCGCCCCGGTTCGGCTGGGGTAGTCTCATCCGGCGTTCGGGATTCGTCCCGATGCTCCGGGCCTATAGCTCAGACGGTTAGAGCGCTTCCCTGATAAGGAAGAGGTCACAGGTTCAAGTCCTGTTAGGCCCACTCCTCGATACCCGAGAAGGGGAGGACACATGAAGAAGATGCTGTTCCTGCTGGCTGTCGCCGGTGCCGGCTATGTCGTCTGGCGCCAGATCGCCGAGGATCGCGACGAGCGTGACCTCTGGGCAGAGGTCACCGACTCCTTCGAGTGATCCGCACCCGGACCGCTGACCTCGAGTCAGTCTCTCGGGGCCATGGCGCAATTGGTAGCGCACCTGCTCTGCAAGCAGGGGGTTAGGGGTTCGAGTCCCCTTGGCTCCACCAGGATCCGAGCGCGCAGCGGCGCACCTCACTTGTCTTGCGCAGCGGCACACCTCTCCCGTCGTGCGCTGGCGGGTCAGCCTTCCGGCGCTTCAGCAGCCTGAGCCGCGGCCTTCTTCGCCGCACGCGTCGCCGCGGCCTTCTTCGCCGCCGCGCTCCGGACCGCCGACGCCGCGGCATCGGCCACGGTGCTCGCGGCAGCCTTCGCGGCGCTACCGACTGTTGCCCCGCTGCCGGCGTTTGGCCTTGTGACCTTGCCGGCCGCCTGACGGGCTGCCTCGGAGGCGCGCTCCACCTTCTCGACCGCCGCACGCCCGCGCTGGGCCGCCCTGCGGGTGGCCTCGCGGACGTCCTTGCTCACCCGCTCGGATACCTCGGAGACCCTGGCCATCGCGACTCCGGCGGCCTCGGCGGCCTCGCTCGCAGCGTCGCCCATCTCGTCGCGAGCCTCATGGGCATGGGCTCGGAGCGCGTCACGGCTCGTGTCCGGTGCCTCCCACGGCTCTTCGGCCCAGTGGTCGGTCTTGGGCAGGGTGCGGCGCCAGGCGGCAAAGCCCGCACCGATGGCCGCGGCCAGGGCGAACAACCAGAACGTGCGTGCCCCGTGGCGCTTCTTGGCGACGGGCGCCGGTTCGGCGACGAGGGGAAGCTTGGCGCCCCGCGCGGCTTCGGCGGCGGCAGACACCGCGGCGACGAGCTTGGGCAGAAGCGAGTCGACCAGCTTGTCGTGGGCCGTGTCGATGAGCGGGACGGCCCGCTCGGCAGCGCGCTCGACCTTGGGCGCCGCCGCGGTCACGCCCTGCTTGATCGCCCGCTCGACCCGTGGGGAGGCCCAGTCGATCGCAGCCTCGACCCGTGGGGAGGCCCAGTCGATCGCAGCCTCGACCCGTGGCGCAGCCCAGTCCTTTGCGTGGACCGCCGACTCCTTCGCGTGCACCGCGGCCTCACGAGCGTGCTCGGCGAGCTCAGCAGCGGTGTGAGAGGCGTGGTCGCCCGCCTCGGAGAAGTTGGCGGCAAAGCCGGCGGCCTGCTCCTTGAGTCGCTCGGCATCGACGTGCTTAGGTGTGCAACAGCGCGGACGCTTGGACATGTCAGCTCCTTCATCAAGGCCGTACGGCTTTCTCCCATCGTGCCACCTCGTCGGTCGCGGCGCCGGGCGCGGTCCCGTGCGAGGATGGTCGCCATGTACGCGACCTTGCACACCACTGCTGGTGACATCCGACTCGAGCTGTTCCCGAACCAGGCACCCAAGACGGTGGCGAACTTCACCGGGCTCGCCACCGGCGCGCGCGGGTGGAAAGACCCACGCACTGGCGCAGAGCGAACCGATCCGTTGTACAACGGCGTGATCTTCCACCGCGTGATCTCCGGGTTCATGATCCAGGGCGGAGACCCGCTCGGCACCGGAACCGGCGGACCGGGGTACAACTTCGACGACGAGATCCACCCCGAGCTGGCGTTCACCGAGCCCTACCTGGTGGCGATGGCCAATGCGGGGCTGCGGCGTGACCCCATCACCGGCAAGTCGGCCGGCACCAATGGCTCGCAGTTCTTCCTCACGCTGACGCCGACCGAGTGGCTGACCGGCAAGCACACGATCTTCGGCAAGGTGGCCGACGCCGAGAGCAGGGCAGTCGTCGACGCGATCGGGAGCGCGCCGACCGGCGCCGCGGATCGCCCGCGCACCGACATCGCGATCACCTCGGTGACGATCGAGGAATGACGCGCATTCCGACGCACCGCGGGGGCGCCCGATGAGCGAGCACTACCCGAGCGGGACGGCAACCCCGGTCTGCCCGCGCCATCCCGACCGGGTCTCCTATGTGCGGTGCCAACGGTGTGGCCGGCCGACGTGCCCGGAGTGCCAGCGGCCGGCGCCGGTCGGGATCCAGTGCGTTGATTGCGTGGCTGCAGCGCGAAACGCGATGAAGGCTCCGCACACACCGTGGGGAACCCAGGTGCGCGATGGGCGGCCCGTCGTCACGATCACGCTGATCGGCCTGTGCGTCGTCAGCTACGTGCTCCAGCTGGCTACCTCCGGTGCGTGGACCGAGCAGTGGATCTTTTCGCCCGCGATCGGCCGGATCGAGCCATGGCGGTTCCTCACGGCCGGGTTCCTGCACTCCGAGGGCTCGATCTTCCACCTGGCCTTCAACATGTACGCGCTGTGGATAGTCGGACCGTTCCTCGAGCAGATGCTCGACCGGTGGCGCTACCTCGCGCTGTACCTGCTCTCGGCGATCGCCGGGTCGGTCGGCGTCCTACTGCTCGCGAACCCCGCGTCGCCGATCTCATGGCAGGGTGGCGTCGTCGGCGCCTCGGGCGCGGTGTTCGGGCTGTTCGGCGCGATCCTGGTGGTGATGAGGCGGCTCGGCCGCGACGCGAAGCAGATCGTCGCCGTGATCGTGCTGAACATCGCGATCGGCTTCTGGGTGCCGGGGATCGCGTGGCAGGCGCACGTGGGCGGGCTCGCCATGGGCGCCTTGCTCGCGGTCCTCTACGTCCACACCCCGGCGGAGCGGAGCCAGGTTGTT
>JADGOR010000031.1 GCA_017882855.1 Cellulomonas sp.
TCGCGGGCCATCGCTCCGAGGGCGCGGCTGACCCGACCGGCCGCTGGATCGTCCGGGATGCCCTGAGTGAAGGACATGTCGAGCTTGACGCCGTTCACCGGAAGGTCGCGCAGGTAGGACAACGGCGAGACCCCGGTGCCGAAGTCGTCGAGCAGGATGGGCACGCCCGCTGAGCGCAAGGTCGTCAGCTCGTGCCGGATCCTGGTGTTCGGGTCGACCAGGCTCGACTCGGTCAGCTCCACGACGAGCCGGCTCGGTGCGACGTGGTACCGCGCGATGTCGGCGAGCAGACGCGCCGCGAACTCGCCGTCGCCCAGCTGGTCCGCGGAGACGTTCACCGAGACCCATCGGGTCTGGTCCTTGAGGCGGGCGAGGTACTCGATAGCCGTTCCGACCACCCGCGTGCCGAGCGGCACGGCGAGACCGCGCTCCTCCGCGACGCCCAGGAACACCTCCGGGAGCAGGATGCCTCGAGTCGGGTGCCGCCAGCGCACCAGGGCCTCGTGCCCGACGATCCCGCCGGTGGTCAGGTCCACGATCGGCTGGTAGAAGAGCACGACCTCGCCCGACTCGAGCGCCGCCGCCAGCTCGGTCTCGAGGCCGCTCCACGCGCCGCCGAGCTCCATCATGGTGCCGTCGTACACCTCGGTCCGGCTGCGCCCGCCCGCCTTCGCGCGGTACAGCGCGGCGTCGGCGGCCGCGAGCAGCATGGGTGCGCCGCCCTCCATCAGATCGGCGTCGGCCAACGCGATCCCGATGCTCGCCCGAACCGGGACCCGCCGACGACTGAGCCGCACCGGCTCCTTGAGCCCCGTGTGGATGCTCGCGGCGACCTCGAAGACCATCCGCTCGCTCTCGACGTCGTGCAGCACGACGACGAACTCGTCGCCGCCGAGCCGGGCGACGGTCCCGCGCCCGGCGGCCGCGGCGCGCAGGACACCGGCCACGTGCACGAGCACCAGGTCTCCCGCTGCGTGCCCGTAGCGGTCATTGACGCCCTTGAACTCGTCCAGGTCGCACACCAGCACCGCGACCCGGTCGACGCTCCCGGGCTGCTCGAGAACGGACTGCAGCACCTCCTGGAGCAAGGTGCGGTTGGCGAGACCGGTCAGCGGGTCGTGCATCGCCCGGTGCGCGAGCATCTCGGCGTGCAACCGGGACTCGGTGGTGTCGCGGACCTGCGCGACGAAGTGGTCCGGCTCGCCGGACGGCTTGCGGACGAGTGCCACGTCAAGCACGGCCCAGACCACCTGGCCGTCGGCGCGCAGATAGCGGTTCTCGATCGAGAACCGCTGAGCGGCGCCGATGAGGAGGCTGTGCACCTTCAGGTGAACGGCGTACCGGTCCTCCGGGTGAAGCAGCTGCCCGAAGTCGAATCCCCGCAACGCCGCCGGGCTCGCTCCGACAAGCTCGGCGAACGCGTTGTTCACCTCGATCAGGTGCCAGTCCACCCCCACCAGGAGGAAGCCGATCGGCGCGTTCTCCATCGCGACCCGGAACTGCATCTCGCTGCGCGCGAGCGCGGCCTGCACCTCGCGGGGCTCCGTCATGTCGGCAAAGGTCGTGAGGACGACCGGACCGCCGTCGTTCGCGCTCGCGATGACGCGCGAGCTCAGCCGCACCCACCGGGCGAGGGCCGGGGCCTGGTTCGGCCGCGAGATCCCGACGAGCTCGGGCCCCGCGGCCGGACCCCCACCGGCCCGGGTTGCCCGGTTGACCAGCACGAACTCCGGGTTCAGGCCCTTGCCTTTCTCGTCGATCAGGAAGATGCCGAGCTGTTGGATCGATCGCCCGATCGAGGTGGCGGGATCGATCTCGAGCATCTGCGCCGCCGCAGCGTTCAGGCTGAGCACGACCCCGGCGGGGCTGAGCATCAGCACCCCGTCACGGGTCATCTCCATGACCGCATCAAGCCGACGCCGCGTCTGTCGACCCGAGGCCCGACTCAAGCTGAGGAGGCGCTGGCCCCGCCTCATGATGGCGATCAGGATCACCGAGAGCGACACCCCGAGCCCGGTCACAACGGCAAGGACGATCGGGCCCGACCAGGTCAGGGATCTGATGGCGTCCACTCGTCTTCCAGGTCAGTGTCGCCGGGCACGCGCCCGTCGGCCCCACTCTCGTCCGGACCCGTCTCTCCACGCAACAAAGCGATTGCTCCAGACAGGTCATCCGCGGGTACCAGGACGTCCCGCGCCTTCGACCCCTCGGAGGGACCGACGATCTCCCGCGACTCCAGAAGGTCCATCAGACGGCCCGCTTTGGCGAACCCGACGCGCAGCTTGCGCTGCAGCATCGAGGTCGAACCGAACTGGGTGCTGATCACCAGTTCCGCCGCCTGCAGGAGCAGGTCGAGGTCGTCACCGATGTCGTCGTCGACGGCCTTCCTGGTCGCGACCAGCGTCACGTCCTTGCGATAGCGCGGACCCATCTGGCTCTTGACGTGCTTGACGACGGCGTGGATCTCGCTCTCGGTCACCCAGGCACCCTGGACCCGCATCGGCTTGGCCTCACCCATCGGCAGGAAGAGCGCGTCACCCTGCCCGATCAGCTTCTCGGCGCCCGCCTGGTCGAGCACGACCCGTGAGTCCGTCAATGACGCCGTCGCGAAGGCCAGCCGAGATGGGACGTTCGCCTTGATCAAGCCCGTGACTACGTCCACGCTGGGTCGCTGGGTCGCCACGACGAGATGTATCCCGGCAGCCCGCGCGAGCTGGGTGATGCGCTGGATCGAGGTCTCGACGTCGCGCGGCGCCACCATCATCAGGTCGGCCAGCTCGTCGACGATGACGAGCAGGTACGGGTACGGGGTGAACTTCCGCTCGCTTCCCGGCAGCGGCTTGACCCGACCGGCCCGGATCGCCTTGTTGAAGTCGTCGATGTGCTTGAAACCGAAGGTCGCGAGGTCGTCGTACCGCGCCTCCATCTCACGAACCACCCAGTCGAGAGCCTCAGCGGCCTTCTTCGGGTTGGTGATGATCGGGGTGATCAGGTGCGGGATGCCCTCGTAGATCGTCAGCTCGACCCGCTTCGGGTCGACCAGGATCATCCGGACCTCGTCGGGCGTCGCGCGCATCAGGATCGAGATGATCATCGAGTTCACGAAGCTCGACTTGCCCGCCCCGGTCGCTCCCGCGACCAGCAGGTGCGGCATCTTCGCGAGGTTGGCGACGACGTACCCGCCCTCGACGTCCTTGCCGACGCCGATCACCATCGGATGGTCGGTGCGCCGAGCCGCCGCGGACCGCAGCACATCACCCAGGCTCACGATCTCCCGGTCGGTATTGGGGATCTCGATGCCGATGGCGGACTTGCCCGGGATCGGCGAGAGGATGCGGACGTCCGCGCTCGCGACGGCGTACGCGATGTTCTTGCTCAGCTGGGTGACCCGCTCGACCTTGACCGCAGGGCCCAGCTCGACCTCGTAGCGGGTGACCGTCGGCCCGCGCATGAAGCCGGTCACCTGGGCGTCGATCTCGAACTGGTCCAGCACCGACGACAAGGACTCGACGACACGGTCGTTCGCTGCCGAGCGCACCTTGTGGGGCGCACCCTTGGCCAGGACCTCCTCGGCCGGCAAGACGTAGACGATGTCGCCGCCCAGCTCGGGTTGCTCGCCCCGCGGGACCCCTCGCGGCGTCGGCGGCACCAGTCCCGCGCGGCGCACGCCGTCCGGACCGCCTCCCGCGTCGAACGGGCCGCTCCCGGCAGCCGGGATCTCGCTCGTGACGGCATCCGTGCCGCCGAACGCCGACGTCGCGGCAGAACCCAGTGCTCCCGTGCCGTGACCGCCGGCGGCACGCCCACCGAAGGCAGCCTGCTCATACGCCTCGTCCCCGACGTACCCGCCCGGCAACCGGTCGCCAGGGGCCACCCGGTCCGCGCGCGACTTCCGGCCGAAACGGTGCCGCGTCGGCGGCGGCTGCTCGGTCAACCGAGCCCGCGCCGCTTCCGCGAGTGCGCGCGGAGAGGTCCCGACGGGTGCGGGCTCCGCCGATCGCTTCCCGGTCAAGAACGCGTAGAGAGCGCGAGCCCGTTCCGGGACGGCGTACACCGGCGTCGCGGTCACGACGAGCAGGCCGAAGAGGCCGATCAGCACCATCACCGGGACACCGGCCCACGGGGTCAGCGCGCTGACCAGGGGCGTCGCGACGAGATAGCCCACGATGCCACCACCGGCGCGCACGCCGGCGAAGCCACCGCTCGGCGCAGGCAGCTTCGCCGAGACGTGGACCAGCCCGCAGACGGCAAGGGTGATCGCAGCGAGCCCGATGCCGATCCGGCCATTGGCCTCGACCCGGTCCGGGTGCCGCATCAGCCTGATCGCGAGAGCGACCAGCACGATGGGCACGACGACGCCGATCCGACCGACGATCCCGGCCACGATCACGTGGATGACGTCACCCGTGGCCCCGGGCAGGCCGAACCACTCGCGAGCCGCGATGACGACGGAGAGTCCAAGCAGCGTGAAGGCCAGTCCGTCGCGACGGTGCGCGGGATCGAGCTCACGGGCGCCCTGGCCGATCCGGCGCGCGGTTCCGCCGATCAGGTGCGCGCCACCCATCCAGATCCCGCGCACGACTCGAACCGGGAGGGCGCGCTTGCGTGCGCCGGCGCGGCCGCTCCGCGCCCGGCCGCGGGCTCCCCCACCGGCCCCTCGGCTGTCGGTGCGCGTACGAGTCGCCGAAGCGGGCCGCCCGGGGTAAGACGTACGGGTCGCCATGATCATGCACGCTACCGGCGGCCGGTCGACACACGCGGGACCGGAGCGGGTGTGTCTCCGCGAACGCGACCGACGTGCCCCGCGCTATGCCTCGACGACCACCGGGATGATCATCGGACGACGCTTGAGCCGTCCGGACGCCCAGCGGCCCATCACCCGGCGCATCACCTGCTGAAGCTGGTGCGCGTCCGAGGCACCACCGCGCGCCGACTCCTCGAGGGCGTCCTTGATCTGCGGCAGGATCTCCTCGAACACGGCGTCGTCCTCGGCGAAGCCCCGCGCCTGGATGTGGGGACCCGCGAGCACCCGTCCGGTCGCCGAGTCCACGACGGCGAAGATCGAGATGAAGCCTTCCTCGCCGAGGATCCGGCGGTCCTTGAGCTCGACCTCGGTGAGCGCGCCGACGCTCGAGCCGTCCACGTAGACGTAGCCGCACGGAACCGCGCCGACGATGTGCGCCTGCCCGTTCGCGAGGTCGATGACGACGCCGTCCTCGGCGAGCACCACCCGCGCGGCCGGGACCCCGGTCCGGACCGCGAGCGCACCGTTGGCGACGAGGTGACGGATCTCGCCGTGCACGGGCATCACGTTGCGCGGCTTCAGGATGTTGTAGCAGTAGAGGAGCTCGCCGGCCGAGGCGTGGCCCGACACGTGCACCCGGGCGTTCCCTTGGTGCACGACCTTCGCGCCGAGCCGGGTCAGTCCGTTGATCACCCGGTAGATCGCGTTCTCGTTGCCGGGGATCATCGACGACGCCAGGATGACCGTGTCGCCGGGGCCGACGGTGACCTTGTGGTCGAGGTTCGCGATCCGGGACAGCGCCGCCATCGGCTCACCCTGCGATCCGGTGCACATGAGCACCACCTCGTCGGGCGGGAGGTCGTCGACCGCCTTGGCGTCGACGAGGATGCCATCGGGGACGCGCAGGTAGCCGAGGTCCGCCGCGATGCCCATGTTGCGCACCATCGACCGGCCCACGAACGCGACCTTCCGCCCGTGGGCATACGCGGCGTCCAGAACCTGCTGCACCCGGTGCACGTGCGAGGCGAAGGACGCGACGACGATCCGCCGCTCGGCCGAGGCGAAGATCGAGTCGAGCACGGGGCCGATCTCGCGCTCGTGCATCGTGAATCCGGGGACCTCGGCGTTGGTGGAATCGACCATGAACAGGTCCACTCCCTCTTCGCCGAACCGCGCGAAGGAACGGAGGTCGGTGATCCGGCCATCCAAGGGAAGCTGATCCATCTTGAAGTCTCCGGTGTGCAGCACGGTCCCAGCACTCGTCCGGACGAACACAGCAAGGGCGTCCGGGATCGAGTGGTTGACCGCGACGAACTCGCACTCGAATGCGCCGAACCGCTCGGTCTGGCCTTCCTTGACCGCGAGAGTGATCGGCGTGATCCGGTGCTCCTGGAGCTTCGCCTCGACGAAGGCGAGAGTCAGCTGGGATCCCACCAGGGGGATGTCCGAGCGCAGCCGGAGCAGATAGGGAACGGCGCCGATGTGGTCCTCGTGACCGTGCGTCAGAACGATCGCCTCGACGTCGCCGAGCCGGTCAGAGATGTACTCGAAGTCCGGCAGGATCAGGTCGACACCCGGCTGGTTGTCCTCCGGGAAGAGGACGCCGCAGTCGATGATGAGCAAGCGGCCGTCGAGCTCCAGCACGGTCATGTTCCGGCCGATCTCGCCGAGACCACCGAGCGGGACGATGCGCATCGTGCCGGGTGCGAGCGGCGGAGGTGTACCGAGCTCGGGGTGTGGATGACTCATTCAGGTCCCTCCCGGGGACTAGTTGTCGGTCAGGAGGCCGGCGGAGACGAGTGCGGAGCGCAACGCCGCCACCTCCTGCTCGGTCGCTTCGACGTGCGGCAGACGCACCGCGCGCGAGTCGACCAGACCGAGGAGCTGGACGGCTGCTTTGGCCATCACCGCGCCGAGACCGCCAGCCATGATGGCGTCGACGACCGGGATCATCCCGGTGTAGACGGCGCGCGCCGCCGCGAGATCGCCCGCATCGACGTACCGAACCATCGCGGCGAGCTGCGGGCCGAGCACGTGTCCGGCGACGCTCACGACGCCCGCGGCGCCGTGAGCCAGGAACGCGAGGTTGAGCGCGTCGTCACCGCAGTACCAGGCCATCCCGGTGCGCGCCATCGAACGGGCCGCACCGGCGACGTCACCGGTCGCGTCCTTGACCGCCACGATCTGCTCGTGCTGCGCCAGCGCGTCAAGGGTGCTCGGCGCGAGCCGGACCGCGCTGCGGCCCGGGATGTCGTAGAGCATCACCGGCAGATCCGTGGCGTCCGCGAGCTCGATCGTGTGCCGGATGATGCCGGCCTGCGACGGCTTGGAGTAGTACGGAGTCACGATGAGCAGGGCGTGAGCGCCGGCATCGGCGGCACTCTCCGCCATCCGGATCGAGTGCGCGGTGTCGTTCGAGCCCGCGCCCGCGACGATCGTCGCGCGATCTCCGACCGCATCGACCACGGCGCGCACCAGGTCCGACTTCTCCGCAGCGTGCGTCGTCGGCGACTCGCCGGTCGTCCCGTTGATCACCAGTCCGTCGTGCCCGTGGTCCACCAGGTACTCGGCAAGGCGCACGGCTGCCGCGAAGTCCACTGCGCCCTCGTCCGTCATCGGCGTCACCATCGCGGTGAGCACAGCGCCGAACGGGCGCGCAGCGGTGGCGGACGATGACATGGCGCCCAACCTACCGTGCGCCGCCGGAGGCCGGCTCCCGTTTTCGCCTACGGCGCGACCCGTCCGTTCTGCTCGAATGCCGCGTGGGTCAGCGGCATCAGCTCGATCCAGAGAGCCTCCATCTTCTCCGCGACCATCTCGATCTCGCGTTGCGGGAAGGACGGGAACCGTGAGTCCTCGCGCTTGGTCCGCAAGGACAGGAAGTTCATCAGCGAACGGGCGTTCATGGTTACGTACATCGACGAGTAGATCGTCACCGGCAGGACCGCGCGCGCGACCTCTCGAGCGATGCCGGCCGCGAGCATCCGCTGGTACGACTCGTACGCCTGGGTGCACGAAGACCGGATCTCCGCCTCGGCCAGGGCGTGCTGCTCCGCGGTGCCGGGCTCGAACGTGTAGTGGCCGGTCTTGCCGACCTGGATGAGCCGCCGCTCCGGCCCCGGGACGTAGAACACCGGTCGCAGCTCGCGGTAGCGCGCCGACTCCTCGTTGTAGGAAGCGATCCGGTGTCGCATGAACTCGCGGAAGACGAAGATCGGCGCCCGGACGTAGAAGGTCATCGAGTTGTGCTCGAACGGGGTGCCGTGGCGGTCTCGCATCAGGTAGTTGATCAGCCCGGTGCTGCGACTCGGGTCGCTGTCGATCTGGTCCAGGGACTGCTCCCCGACCGTCGAGACCCGCGCCGCAAAGAGGACGTCGGCGTCACGCGCGGCGGCACGGACGAGATCGACCGTCATCTCGGAACGGAACTCGATCGGCTGAGGCGGCACGGCGGCGGCTTCACTCACCCGGTCAACCTATCCGACGCCGCCGACGTCGGCAGGCGACACCCTCGCCCGTCCGCTCGCGACCAGGACGGCGGCGGAGACCCGGGACACGCCACCGGTTGGTAGCCTGCGAGCGCCATGAGTCTGTTCCGTGAGAGCTCCGATGTCTCGGTCCGCCCGGCCGTCGCCGAGGACGACGTCCTCATCGCCGGCCTGCAGCTGCGCGCCTGGAGCGCGACGCACGAACAGACGCTCGGCCGGGTCGTGCTCGACGGGCTCGACGTGATGGCGTTCCGCGACGCGTGGGCGACGGCCATCACCGCGCCTCCCTCGCCGCGCCACCATGTGCTGGTCGCGTGCGAGGGCGCGCGGGTGGTCGGGTTCGCTGCGGTCAGTGTCGACGACGGCGGCCACGGCGAGCTCGTCGCTCTCGAGGTCGACCCGCCGTCCCGCCGCTCCGGGCACGGATCCCGGCTCCTTGCGGCGGCGGTCGATCACTTGCGGCAGGACGGCGCGACCGAGGTCGAGACCTGGGTGCTCGACGGTGACTCCATCCGGGGACAGTTCCTCGACGGGGCCGGACTGGGTCCGGACGGGGCGTCACGCGATCTCGCGACGGGACCGCGCACGGTCAGCGAGCAGCGGTGGCACGCGGCGATCTAGCCGTCCCGACCGCGGAACAGTGCCGCGGCATGTCTCAAGCACTCGCGGGCCCGGCGTCGGTCCCGCGCGGCGTCGTAGGCGAAGGCCAGGTGGTACCACCGGTCCCATGCCTCGGGGCGGGCCTCGACCGCGATCCGGGCCAGCTCGAACGCCGCGAGCGCCGCGGTCTGGTCGATCCGGCCGCCCGGGCTGCGAGGCAGGTCGTCCACCGGCAGGTCCCGGCGGGTGTGCAGCTCGTCCGCCATTCGCTGCACCGTCGCGGCGAGGCGCCACTCCCGAAAGATGAACCAGCCGACCAGCACCGGAAGGACGCAAAGCGCGACGCCGAGGACGATGGCCACGGGTTCGCCGCTGCTGATCAGCGCAAGGGCGCGTCCCACGGTCGCCGTGAGATAGACGGCCAGCAGAGCGGTCACCCCGGCGGCACCGAGGAGAGATCGACGCACGATGCGGTCCCGGCTCAGCCGAGGTCGAGCAGGTGTTCGAGGCCGACGGTCAGCCCGGGCCGGTGCGGCGCCGCGCGAACTGCGAGAAGGACCCCGGGCATGAACGAGATGCGATCGAAGGAGTCGTGCCGGATCGTCAGCTGTTCGCCCGGGTTCCCGAACAGGATCTCCTCGTGCGCGACGAGCCCACGGAGCCGCACCGAGTGCACCCTGATCCCATCGACGTCAGCACCCCGCGCGCCGTCCAGGGCCGACGACGTCGCATCCGGCACCGGGCCGAGCCCCGCCGCGGCACGGGCGGCCGCAATGGTGCGCGCGGTCTGCGCAGCGGTCCCGGACGGGGCGTCGGCCTTGTCCGGGTGGTGCAGCTCGACGACCTCGGCAGACTCGAAGTAGCGGGCTGCCTTTGCCGCGAACTCGATCGCGAGCACCGCGCCGAGGGCGAAGTTGGGGGCGATCAGCACGCTCAACGCAGGCGCGTCGGCCAGGTGCGCACGGACTCGGTCGAGCGACTCCGCCGTCCACCCGGTCGTGCCGACGACCACATGGATGCCGGCATCGATGAGGGCGTGCACGTTCGACTCGGTCGCGGCCGGGATGGTGAAGTCGACGGCCACCTGTGCGCGGGCAATCCCCGCGTCGGCCAGGTCGTCACCGACGTCGAGGCGCGCGACCAGCTCGAGATCGCCCGCGCCCTGGACCGCCCGGCAGACCTCGGAACCCATCCGGCCGGCCGCACCGAGCACCGCCACACCGATTCGCTTCATCACGGGACTGACCCTACCGACTGGCACGACGTCGGCGCCCGCGCCGCGGGCGGACCGTCACCACGCGGTGACCGGCGGTCGCCGCACTCCTCTAGCATCGTGAGGTGCTCTCCAGACGCCGCCTCCGCACCGCCGCCGCCCTCGCCGCCGCCATCGTCGTCTTGGCAACGGTCGCCGGGTGGTGGATCGCGAGCGCGTCGAACTCGAGAGCGCTGGCCCACGCGGGCACCGTGCTCACGCCGTCGAGCCTTGGCGTCGACCCGGCCACCGCAACCCCCGCCGAGGTCGCGCAAGCGCAGAGCGCGATCGATGCGGCGCTCGGCGCGCTGCGCGGCCAGACCGTGAGCCTCCGCACCGCACTGGCGTTCGCCTTCGTCCTCGCCGGCATCGGACTGCTCTCGTGGAGCTTCACCATCCCGGCGGCGCGACTCTCCGAGTGGAAGTCACCGGCCCTGCTCTCGACCGTCGTGCTCGCGATCTGGACGGTTATCGCCTGGTCGTCGTTCGGGAACGCGACGCGTCTGCCCTGGCCGGGGCCCGCGGACCCGCTCACGCTGACCGCCACCGCGAGCGGGGCGGTCAAGTCGGTGGCCGACGCCGGCTCGCCGGCCGTCTGGGGTCCGGTCCTCGCGCTGCTCGCGATCTGGGCCGGCGCCGTCGCGAGCCATCGCGCCGGCAACTTCCCGCCGCTCGGGACCAAGATCGAGACGCCCTACCTGTATGCGCGCGTGTCGTTGGTCGGTGGGCTGATGGCGCTCGTCGGTACCGCCCTGGTCGCCAAGTTCGAGCTGACGGATTCGTGGGACTTCAGCCCGCTGGACCCGCACCTGCTGCTCGCCCTGCTGCCGGCCGTGCTGGCTTTCGCCATCGGGCGGGACAGCCACGAGGCGCTCATCGTGCTGTTCTTCGCTGCCCTCGCGCTGAACGTAGGAGCGCTGCTCGAGGGTGGGCTCGGGAACATCCTGCTGGTCCTCGTGTCGATCTCGACCACCGTCGGCGCGTTCCTGGCCCGACGCGAACCGATCCGTCCGGACGGCACCCGCTCGACGGCGTCCGAGGGTGACACGTGGCAGTACCCGATGGACACGTGACCCACCCGCTCGCGCGTCCTCACGACAGGTGTTGCCGCCGCACGGATCGACAGCCCGACGCCGCGCCTTCCCCCCGGTGCGGTCAGCCGCTGAACGGGCCGACGCGCACCTGAGAACGCGGCCGGGCTGCCAGCTCCGCAGCCAGGGTCTGGACCTGGTCCGCGGTGACAGCGCGGATCCGCTCGAGGTACTCGGTCAGGCTGAGCAGCTCGCCGTGGACGAGCTCGGCCGTGCCGAGCCGGCTCATCCGGGAGCCGGAGTCTTCGAGACCGAGCACGAGCGAGCCGCACAGCTGGCCGATGCTTCGCTCGAGCTCGAGGGGCGTGAGCCCGTCCGCCGCCAGGCGCAGCCACTCCTCGGACATCAGTGCCACGACCTCATCGAGGCGGGCCGGCGTGCACCCGGCGTAGAGCCCGAAGAGGCCGGTGTCGGAGTGGCCGTTGGCGAAGGAGTAGACCGAGTAGGCGAGACCGCGCTTCTCTCGGATCTCCTGGAAGAGCCGCGACGACATTCCCCCGCCGAGCGCAGCGCTGAGGACCGAGAGCACGAAGCGGCGCTCGTCGGTGGCGGTGAGGCCCGGGCACCCGATGATCACGTTCGCCTGCTCGGTGGGGCGCTTGATGGTGAGCTCGGTGCCTTCGGTCGGCACCGCGGCCTTCAGGTCCTCGACCCGGCGCTTCGCGGGAACCACGCCGGCGGCCAGCGGCCAGCCTCCCGTGGTGAGCGCGGTGACGAGCTGCTCGCACAGCGCGTCATGGTCGACGCCGCCCGCCGCGGTGACGACGAGGGTGTCGGGGCGGTAGTGCTCGCGGTAGTGCTCCCAGACGGCGCCCCGGGGTACCGCGCGGATGGTGTCCGGCGTCCCGCCGATCGGTCTACCGAGCGGGTGCGCTCCGAGGACCGCGGCCGCGAAGTTCTCGTGCACGACATCGGACGGGTCGTCGTCGTTCATGGCCAGCTCTTCGAGGATGACGCCCCGCTCGGTCTCGAGCTCCGCCGGGTCGAGCCGCGGCCTGGTGACCATGTCGGCGATGACGTCGAGCGCCATCGGGACGTCCGTGTCGAGCACCCGCGCGTAGTAGCAGGTGTGCTCCTTGGCCGTCACGGCGTTCGCCTCGCCGCCGACGGCGTCGAAGGCCTCGGCGATGTCCATCGCGCTGCGCTTCGCGGTGCCCTTGAAGAGCAAGTGCTCGAGGAAGTGCGTCGAGCCGTGATGACCGTCCTTCTCGTCGCGGGAGCCGACGCCCACCCAAGCGCCGATCGTCGCCGAGAGCAGACCCGGCATGCTCTCGCTGAGGACACGAACACCGCCGGGCAGGACACTGCGGCGCACGAATGCGTCGCCGTCCTGCCCGGCGGAGGTCGAGCTCTCGAGCGAACCCGAGGAGCTCAGCGGGAGCTGCAGCGGCACGTCAGGCGTCGGCACCCGCTGCGGGCTCGTCGACGGAAGCCGGGGCGCCGTCGGCACCATCGGCGACCACGGCGTGCAGCGAAAGCTTGCCGCGCGGGTCGACCTCGGCGATCTCGACCTGGATCTTCTGGCCGACCGAGACGACGTCCTCGACGTTCTCCACCCGCTTGCCACCGACGAGCCGGCGGATCTGCGAGATGTGCAGCAGACCGTCGCGGCCCGGGCTGAGCGAGACGAACGCGCCGAAGGTCGTCGTCTTCACGACGGTGCCGACGAAGCGCTCACCGATCTCCGGCATGTGCGGATTGGCGATCGCGTTGATCATCTGACGCGCGGCCTCGGCCGAGGGGCCGTCGGTCGCACCGATGTACACGGTGCCGTCGTCCTCGATCGAGATGTCGGCGCCGGTGTCGGCCTGGATCTGGTTGATCATCTTGCCCTTCGGGCCGATGACCTCGCCGATCTTGTCGATCGGGACCTGGACCGAGATGACGCGCGGGGCGAACGGCGACATCTCGTCCGGGGTGTCGATCGCCGAGTTGATCACGTCGAGGATGTACAACCGTGCCTCGCGGGCCTGGGTGAGCGCGCTGGCGAGGACCGAGGCGGGGATGCCGTCGAGCTTCGTGTCCAGCTGGATCGCCGTCACGAACTCGCGGGTTCCGGCGACCTTGAAGTCCATGTCACCGAAGGCGTCCTCGGCACCGAGGATGTCGGTGAGTGCCGCATAGCGGGTCTCACCGTCCACCGTGTCCGAGACGAGACCCATCGCGATCCCCGCGACCGAGGCGCGCAGCGGCACACCGGCGTTGAGCAGGGACAGCGTCGAGGCGCAGACCGAACCCATCGAGGTGGAACCGTTCGAGCCGAGGGCCTCGGAGACCTGACGGATGGCGTACGGGAACTCTTCGCGCGACGGCAGCACCGGCATCAGGGCACGCTCGGCGAGCGCTCCGTGGCCGATCTCGCGACGCTTCGGCGAACCGACGCGACCGGTCTCACCGGTCGAGTAGGGCGGGAAGTTGTAGTTGTGCATGTAGCGCTTGCGCGTCTCCGGGGAGAGCGTGTCGAGCTGCTGCTCCATCCGCAGCATGTTCAGCGTGGTGACACCCAGGATCTGGGTCTCGCCGCGCTCGAACAGCGCAGAGCCGTGCACCCGAGGAACGACGTCGACCTCGGCGGACAGGGTGCGGATGTCCCGCAGCCCACGGCCGTCCATGCGCACGCTGTCGCGCAGGATGCGCTCGCGCACCAGCTTCTTGGTGACCGCGCGGACTGCCGCGGACAGCTCCTTCTCGCGCCCTTCGAACGAAGGACTGAGCGAAGCGAGCACCTCGGCCTTGAGCTCGTCCAGGCGAGACTCGCGGGTCTGCTTGTCGGCGATCGTCAGGGCCTCGGCGAGCGGGGCGGAGACGGCAGCCGAGACGGCGTCGTAGGCGTCCTGCTGGTAGTCGAGGAACACCGGGAACTCGGCGGTCGGCTTCGCGGCCCGAGCGGCCAGGTCGGCTTGCGCCTCACAGAGCGCGCGGATGAACGGCTTGGCAGCCTCGAGGCCCTGGGCGACGACCTCTTCGGTCGGCGCGACGGCGCCCTCGTTCTTGATCAGGTTCCACGAACCGACGGTGGCCTCGGCCTCGACCATCATGATCGCGACGTCGTCACCAGCAACGCGACCGGCCACGACCATGTCGAAGACGGCGCGCTCCTTCTCGCTGTACCGCGGGAAGGCGACCCACTGACCGTCGATGAGCGCGATGCGCACACCGCCGATGGGGCCGGAGAACGGCAGGCCGGAGAGCTGCGTCGAGATGGACGCGGCGTTGATCGCGAGCGTGTCGTACGAGTCGTCCGGGTGCAGCGCCATCACCGTGACGACGACCTGGACCTCGTTGCGCAAGCCCTTGGTGAAGGTCGGGCGCAGCGGACGGTCGATCAGGCGACAGGCCAGGATCGCCTCGGTCGAGGGGCGACCCTCGCGACGGAAGAACGAACCGGGAATGCGCCCGGCGGCGTACATCCGCTCCTCGACGTCCACCGTCAACGGGAAGAAGTCGAACTGGTCCTTGGGGTACTTGCCGGCCGTCGTAGCGGACAGCAACATGGTGTCGCCGTCCAGGTAGGCGACGGCAGAACCGGCGGCCTGGCGTGCCAGCCGACCGGTCTCGAAGCGCACGGTGCGCTTCCCGAAGCGGCCATTGTCGATGACGGCTTCAGCGAACTGGATCTCGGGACCCTCCACGGGTTCCCTCCCTTTCATCGGGGCGTCCGTCCGCTTCGTCGGTCTTCGATCGAGGCCCACGGAGGACTTCTCCGGAGGTCACTACCGAGGACCAGGCGTCACGACGGGCGCGTTGTTGTGTTCAGTTGTCCGACGCACGCCAGCCCGGACCCTTGGGGTCCGGGCTGGTCGAGGTCGTCAGCGGCGCAGGCCGAGCCTCTCGATGAGGCTGCGGTAACGATTGATGTCCACCTTCTGCAGGTAGCCGAGCAGCCGGCGGCGGTGGCCGACGAGAAGCAGCAGGCCCCGACGCGAGTGGTGGTCGTGCTTGTGCACCTTCAGGTGCTCGGTCAGGTCCTTGATCCGCGTGCTGAGCATCGCGATCTGGACCTCCGGGGAGCCGGTGTCACCCTCATGGGTGGCGTACTCGGCCATGATGGACTGCTTCGTGGCGGCGTCGAGGGGCACGACTCTCCTTGTTTGTCTCATTGCGCGGCGCACCGGGGCTTGTCCACCCGGGCACTATCGATCCGCGGCCGATCTGACGGCCTCATGATGCTATCAGCCGGCGTGGATGGCGCCCAATCCCGGCCGCGCGACGCCGAGGCGCTCGTGGCACTGCTCGACGTCGGTGCGCATCTGGTCCACCAGGGCGTCCACCGAGTCGAATCGAAGGGTGGGCCGCAGCCGGTCGGTGAACTCGAACACGACCTGCTCGTCGTACAGATCGAGGTCGTCACGGTCGAGCACATAGGCCTCCACCCGACGCAGGTGCCCGTCGAAGGTGGGGTTCGTGCCGACCGAGATGGCGACGGGAAGGCGCGCGTCGGGCAGCCCGGCCGGAAGGTCGACCCGGTTCATCCAGCCCGCGTACACGCCGTCGGCGGGGACGAGGCCGGCCGCACCCGGGCCGAGGTTCGCCGTCGGGAAGCCGAGCTTGCGCCCGCGCGCGTCCCCGTGCACGACGACGCCGCGCATCCGGTGCGGTCGGCCCAGGATCGCCGCGGCGTGCGCGACCTCACCGGCCAGCACCAGCTCGCGCGCCCAGGTGGACGACCAGCGCCGATCCGCGGGCCCGGGGCTCCCCACCGAACCGATCGGCACCCCCTCGTCCGCCTCGGCGATGTCGGCGATGACGTCGACCTCGAAGCCGTACTTGCGGCCGAGCGCGATCATCGTGGTGAGGTCGCCGGCGTTCTGCCAGCCGAACCGCACGTCGTGCCCGACGACGACGGTCCGCGCGTTCAGCCCGTCGGCCAAGTAGCGCTGCACGAACTCCTCGGGGCTCTGCTGGGCGAACTCGAGCGTGTACTCGAGCAGCAGGACCGCATCGAGGCCAGTCTCGGCGAGCAGCTCGAGCCGGTCCGCGATCCCGAGCAGCTGCTCCGGGGCACGCTCCGGCGCATGCACGACCAGCGGATGCGGGTTGAACGTGACGGCGACAGCTTGGGCGCCCTGCGACCGAGCGTCCGCGACCATCCGCCGCAGCACCGCCTGGTGGCCGCGGTGCACGCCGTCGAAGTTGCCGATCGTCACCACGGACGGGCCGAAACCCGGCGGGACCTGGCTGAGGTCCATCCAGCGGTGCACACGGTCTCCAGGTGTCGCGGTGGGGTTGCGGGTCCGGCACCTCACGTGCCGGTGGGCTAAGCCTGCCACGCTACCGGCGGAGTCCCGGACAACTCGACGCGGCAGTCGTACGACGCACTGGTTGACCGCGCAGGTCAGTGGCCGAACGGCGCGTACACCTGCTGCTCTCCCCCTGGCCGGTGTCAGGCCTCAGAGGAGGCGGAGCGCGGCGTCGTCGGCGTAGTAGGTGTCGTGGACGAGGCGCTTGCGGACCCGCTCCAGCTCACGGATCAGGTCGTCCAGGGCGAGCACAGCGTTGTGCGCCTCAGGGTCCTTCGCCATCCGCACCTTGGCCTTCTTCGCCCGCGCGAGCGTGTGATCGAGGTTCAGGAGCACGTCCGAGACCTCGCCGAGCGACCGCTCATGTGAGACCTGCTCAGGTGCACGACGGCCATCAACTGGAACCGGCACGGTCATGGCATCTCCTCGCCGTCGGACGTGCTGCCAATGTAGGCGCCCCCACCCACGCCGAACTGGTCATCCACACCTCAGGCCGGAGCGAAGACGATGACCGGAACGCTTTGACCCATCCGCTCCTCGAGCAGCGCGACCAGGGTCCCATCCGGGGCGAACGCGGCGACTGGCTGCCGCGCGGTGCCCGACCGCCCCGGCATCGCTGCGATCCGTTTGCCGTAGGACAGCGCGGTGGTCTCGTCTTCGGTCAGCTCACGAGAAGGGAAAGCCGCGCGGGCCGCGTCCGCGAGCGAGAGCACGGGCAGCGGACCCTCGTCCGCCAGGACCGCGAGCTCGTCGAGGGTGCGGGCGACGTCGAGCGAGTAGCCACCCACCCGGGTGCGGCGCAGCGCAGTGAGGTGCCCGCCGACGCCGAGGGCGTCGCCGAGGTCCCGGGCCAGCGCCCGGATGTAGGTCCCCGACGAGCACTCCACGGTGACGTCCACGTCGAGGACCGCGACGCCGTCGGCGGTGGCAGGGCGAACCGCGTGCACCTCGAAGCGCCGGACGGTCACCGGCCGGGCGGCGAGCTCGACGCTCTCCCCCGCTCGGACCATCGCGTAGGCACGCTTGCCATTCACCTTGATCGCGCTGACCGAGCTCGGCACCTGGGAGATCGGGCCGGTCAGGGCCGCGACGCCCGAGTCGATCGCGGCGCGGGTCACCGAGCTCGCGTCGGCGACCGCCCCGGTCTCGCCCTCGGCGTCGTCCGTCGTCGTCGCGACCCCCAGCCGGATGGTCGCGGTGTACTCCTTGTCGGCGCCGACGACGTACGTCAGCAGACGCGTGGCCCGGCCGATGCCGAGCACCAGCACCCCGGTCGCCATCGGGTCGAGGGTCCCCGCGTGGCCGACCTTCTTGGTCCGCGCGAGCCGGCGCATCCGGGCGACCACGTCGTGACTGGTCCAGCCCGCCGGCTTGTCGACCACGACGAGGCCGTCAGGCGCGGTCGTCGTCGCCCTCACGAACCTGGTCGAGCTCGTCGTCATCACGCTCGTCGCCATCAGGCTCGTCGCCGCCGAGCTCGTCCTCACCCGCGTCGTCGTGCTTGTACGGATCGGCTTCACCGGCGTACTCCGCGGCCGCGGCAAGAGCATGCACCTCGGCGTCCCGCTCGGCGGCCTCGCGAAGCAGACCCTCCAGGTACGCCGCCGTCTCCGGCACCGCGTCCAGGATGAACTCGAGCGTCGGCGTGAGTCTGATCCCGATCTGCTTGCCGACCTCGGACCGGATCACACCCTTGGCGCTCTCGAGTGCAGCGGCAGTGCCCACCCGCGCCTCCTCGTCGCCGAGGACGGTGTAGAACACGGTCGCGTGCTGAAGGTCACCGGTGACCCGGGTGTCCGTCACCGTGATGAAGCCGAGCCGCGGATCCTTGATCCTGGTGTCCAGCATCTCCGCGACGATCTGCTTGATCCGGTCCGCCATCTTGCGAGCCCGTGGATGATCCACCATGACGCTCCCCTTCCCGTTGGCCGCGCCGTCGTCCGCGCGAGGTCGATGAACCAAACCGCAGCGCCCGGCGTTCCGCCCGAGGTCGTCTCCAGGACCCGTGCGAAGGCCGAGGCGAGGTGGCGATCCGGGAGGGTGTGCGAAGGCCGTGGTGGGCCTGGCAGGGCGGTCCCGGTCAAGGGGCCGCCGGGAGGCCGAGCACACCCTCCCGGATCGTCACCGTCGAACTACGCCCGCGGCTTCTCCCGCATCTCGAACGTCTCGATCACGTCGTCGATCTCGAGATCCTTGAAGGTCCCGAGCCCGATCCCGCACTCGTAGCCCTCGCGGACCTCGGTGACGTCGTCCTTGAACCGACGCAGCGACTCGACCGTGAGGTTGTCGCGGACCACCGTGCCGGACCGGAGGACTCGCGCCTTGGTGTTGCGCCGGATCTCCCCGGAGCGAACCAACGAGCCCGCGATGGTGCCGAACTTGCTCGAGCGGAAGACCTCGCGGACCTCTGCGGTGCCGAGCTGCACCTCCTCGTACTCGGGCTTGAGCATGCCCTTGAGGGCCGCCTCGACGTCGTCGATCGCCTGGTAGATGACCGAGTAGAAGCGCACGTCGACGCCCTCGCGCTCGGAGAGCTCCTCGACCCGCTCGGCGAACTTCACGTTGAAGCCGATGATGATCGCGCTGTCGACGGTCGCCAGGTTGACGTCGTTCTGCGTGATCGCACCGACACCGCGATGGATGACCCGCAGCTCGACCTCCTCGCCGACGTCGATCTTGAGCAGTGCGTCCTCCAGGGCCTCGACAGAACCCGAGACGTCGCCCTTGAGCACCAGGTTGAGCGTCTCGACCTTGCCCAGCTGCAGAGCCTGGGTGAAGTCCTCGAGGCTGATCCGCTTGCGCCGCTTGGCGAGCTGGGCGGCGCGCTCGGCGGCCTCCCGCTTCTCGGCGATCTGACGCGCGGTCCGGTCGTCGGGTGCGACGAGGAATGTGTCCCCGGCTCGCGGCACCGACGTCAGGCCGAGCACGACGACAGGACGAGCCGGACGGGCCTCGTCGAGCGTCCCACCGTGCTCGTCGAACATGGCCCGCACGCGTCCGTGTGCGGTGCCCGCGACGATCGCGTCACCGACGTGGAGCGTGCCGGACTGCACGAGCACGGTCGCCATCGCGCCACGACCCTTGTCGAGGTTCGCCTCGATAGCAACACCGCGCGCGTCCTTGTTGGCGATCGCGCGGAGGTCGAGGGCGGCGTCGGCGGTCAGCAGGACCGCCTCGAGCAGCGCGTCGATACCGACCTTCTGCTTCGCCGAGACGTCGACGAACATGGTGTCGCCGCCGTACTCCTCGGCCACCAGGTTGTACTCGGTGAGCTGCTGGCGGACCTTCGAAGGGTTTGCACCCTCCTTGTCGATCTTGTTCACCGCCACCACGATCGGGACCCCGGCCGCTTGAGCGTGGTTGAGCGCCTCGATCGTCTGCGGCATCACGCCGTCGTCCGCCGCGACCACCAGGACCGCGATGTCGGTGACCTGCGCGCCACGGGCACGCATGGCCGTGAAGGCTTCGTGACCGGGCGTGTCGATGAAGGTGATCGCGCGTGGGATGCCCTCGTGCTCGGTGTGCACCTGGTACGCACCGATGTGCTGGGTGATGCCACCCGCCTCGCCGCCGACGACGTCGGTCGACCGGATCGCATCGAGCAGCTTCGTCTTGCCGTGGTCGACGTGACCCATCACGGTCACGACGGGCGGACGCGCCACCAGGTCGTCCTCGCTCTCGGCGGCCTCCTCGGCCTCGAGGTCGATGTCGAACGAGCCGAGCAGCTCGCGCTCCTCGTCCTCCGGGGAGACGATCTCGACGAGGTAACCCAGCTCGGCCCCGAGGGTGCCGAAGGTGTCCTCGTCCAGCGACTGGGTCGCCGTGGCCATCTCTCCGAGGTGGAACAGCACCGTCACGAGGCTCGCGGGGTTCGCATCGATCTTGTCGGCGAAGTCGGACAGCGACGCACCTCGGCGCAATCGGACGACGGTCTTGCCGTCGCCGCGCGGAACCTGGACGCCACCGAGCGACGGGGCCTGCATCTGCTCGAACTCCTGGCGCTTCGCCCGCTTGGACTTGCGCCCACGCACCGGACGACCACCAGCGCGGCCGAACGCGCCCTGAGTGCTGCCGCGACCGGCACCACCGCGTCCTGCGCCACCGGGACGGCCGCCGAAGCCACCGCCAGGAGCGCCGCCGCCAGGACCTCCGGGGCCACCAGGACCACCAGCGCCACCGGGACCACCACTCGCGCCACCAGGGCGCCCACTGAAGCCGCCACGGGTGCCCGCGGGCGCACCTGCGCCACCGCGGCTGCCGCCAGGCCCACCACTGGAACCGCCCGGGCCACTGCGCGCCGGGCGCCCAGGAGCCGCTCGGTCGGGCATCATCCCGGGGTTCGGACGCGGGCCACCCGGGCGTGGGCCGGCGGGACGGTCGGTGCCTGTGGTCACACCCGCTCCGGCAGCGGCGCCGGCCGGGCCCGAGGCGCCGCCCGTGCCGCCGGGCCGGGGCATGCCCTGGCTGGGCGCGAACGGGTTGTTGCCTGGCCGCGGGCCACCAGGACGGCCGCCGCCGGCCCGGGGCATGCCCTGGCTCGGTGCGAACGGGTTGTTGCCTGGCCGCGGGCCACCCGGGCGCGCGCCCGAGGCCACGTGTGTGTCGCCGGCGGTCACCGAATCGGCGGGTGCGGGGGCCGGCGCGGTGCCGAA
Source organism: Cellulomonas sp. (assembly GCA_017882855.1). GTDB lineage: Bacteria > Actinomycetota > Actinomycetes > Actinomycetales > Cellulomonadaceae > JADGOR01. Next base: position 21,068 of record JADGOR010000031.1, read on the forward strand.
CGGGGCCGTGGCGGTCGGGGCCGTGGCGGTCGGGGCCGTGGCGGTCGGGGCCGTGGCGGTCGGGGTCGTTGCGGTCAGGGCCGACGGCGCGGCCGTCGATGGTGCCGCCACGGCGGGCGCGGCGGCCGGCGCGGCCACGGTCGGTGCCTTGGCAGCCACCGGCTTGGTCACGACGGGCGCGGCCGCAGCCGG
>JADGOR010000080.1 GCA_017882855.1 Cellulomonas sp.
CCACCAGGTCGTCACGAAGGGCCGCAAGACGACGCGCGGTCTCCCCCTGGTGCGCGACGGCGTCCACGACCGCGACCGAGAAGGCGCGGATCGCCGCCGCGTTGATCGTTCCCGAGCGCACCCCGCGCTCTTGGCCACCACCGTGGATGAGCGGCGTGAGCTCGAGGTCGCGGCGCGCGAGCAGCGCGCCCACCCCCACCGGCCCGCCGACCTTGTGACCGCTGATCGACATCGCGTGCAGGCCCGACGCGGCGAAGTCCACCGGCAGCTGACCGACCGCCTGGACGGCGTCGCAGTGCACCGGGATCCCGTACGGGCGCGCGGCCGCGACGACGTCGGCGATCGGCTGGACCGCGCCCACCTCGTTGTTCGCTGCCATCACGCTGATCAGCGCGATCTGGTCGCGCGAGGCGGCGAGCTCGGCGCGCAGCGCCTCGACGTCGAGCCGACCGTGGCCGTCCACCGGGAGCAGCACGATCTCCGCGCCGGCGTGTGCCGCCATCCAGAAGGCGGGGTCCAGCACCGCGTGGTGCTCGACCCCGGAGACGAGGATGCGGCGGCGGTCGAGGTCGACGGTGCGTCGGGCCCAGAACAGGCCCTTGACCGCGAGGTTGTCGGCCTCGGTGCCGCTCGCCGTGAAGATGACCTCACTGGGACGCGCGCCGAGGGCGGCGGCGAGTTGCTCTCGCGCCTCCTCGACCGTGCGCCGCGCGGCGCGGCCGGAGGTGTGCAGCGAGGACGGGTTCCCGGTGTGGTGCAGCTCCTCGGTCATCGCCTCGATCGCCGCCGGGAGCATCGGGGTGGTCGCGGCATGGTCGAGGTAGGCGGTCACGCCCTCGATTCTAGGTAGCCGAGCGGGCCGCCGGGCGCCGTCCGGCCGCGCGGGCCGCCGGGCGCCGTCCGGCCGCGCGGGTGGTACGCGCTCCGGCACCGGCGCCCGCTCAGCCCAGCCGGGCGCGCAGCTCGGCCGAGAGCTGGGGCAGCACCGTGAACAGGTCACCGACGATGCCGAAGTCGGCGATCTCGAAGATCGGCGCCTCGGGGTCGCCGTTGACCGCGACGATCGTCCCGGACGACTGCATCCCGCCGGTGTGGTGCACCGCGCCGGAGAGCCCGACCCCGATGTACAGCTTGGGCGCCACGGTCACGCCGGTCTGACCGATCTGCGCCGTGTGCTCGATCCAGCCCTCGTCGGTCGCCACCCGGGTGGCACCGACGGCCGCGCCGAGCAGGTCCGCGAGCTCCTCGATGGCGGAGAAGTCGCCGTTCGTGCCGCGCCCGCCGGCGATGACGACCTGCGCCTCGGCCAGCTCGGGCCGACCCGTCGCGACCCGCTCGGTGCGTTCGACGATCCGGGTTCGCAGCGCGTCCTCGGACGGCGTCACGGTCACCGTTACGACGCCGGGCGCGGCGCTCGACGGGGCGGGCTCGGCCGGGATCGAGTTCGGCTTGATCGCGACGACGGCGCGCGGCGTCGTGATCTGGGTGCGGACGTTCCAGGTGCTGGCAAACGCGCTCTGGTTGGTCTCGACCGCGCCGTCGGCGGCGATGGTGACGCCGTTCGCGTCCACCACTATCCCGGCGTCGATCTCGCGCGCGAGCAGGACCCCGATCTCCTTGTTCTCGAAGGTCGAGGTGAGCAGCACGAGAGCCGCGTCCGACTGCCGGACCGCCGCCGCGACGGCCTCGGCGGCGACCGCGGGCAGGTGCATCGCGTTCGCCACCGGCGAGTCGATCACCACCTGGTACGCGGACGTCACGCCGTACTCGGCCAGCAGCGGCAGCGCGCCGTCGAGCCCGTCGCCGAACCAGAGCGCGGTCACGTCGCCCGCGGCGCGCGCGAGGGTCAGCAGCTCGAGGGTGGGCGGCCGGACGGCGCCCGCGTGGTGGTCGATCAGCACGAGAACCGGGCCGGTGAGAGTCGTCATCGTCGTCATACCAACTTGTTCTCGATGAGGTACTCGGCGAGGCGGCGACCCGCATCGCCGTCGTCCGCGATCAGGACGCGGTGCTCGCGCGGCGGCCGCGGCGTTGCCTCGACCACCCGGGTGCGGGCCCCGGCCGCTCCGACCGCGGTCGGGTCGACCGAGAGGTCGGCGAGCGACCAGGCCTCCACCGTCTTCTTGCGCGCGGCCATGATCCCCAGGAAGGACGGGAACGCCGGCTCGTTGATCTGGTCGGTCACGCTGATGACCGCGGGCAGCGGTGCGGTGAGCGTCTCGGTCGCGTTGTCGAGATCGCGGCGAACGGTTGCCACGCCGTCGGCCAGGGTGAGCCGTGCCGCGAGGGTGAGCTGCGGCAACCCGAGCTCCGCGGCGAGCGCCGCGGGAAGCATCGAGGTCAGCCCGTCCAGAGCGGCCATCCCGGTGAGTACCAGGTCTACGCGCGCCTCCGCACCGAGCCGCCGGATCGCAGCGGCCAGGCACACCGCGGTACCGAAGACGTCGGATCCGGCGATCGCGTCATCCACCACATGCACCCCGCGGTCGGCGCCGCGTTGGAAGGCGCGCCGGACGGCGTCGGCGGCGTCGGCGGGACCCACGGTGACCGCGATGACCTCACCGCCCTGCTCGGCGACCAGGTCCGCCGCCACTTGCAGCGCGTTCTCGTCGAGCTCGTTGAGGGTGCCCTCACCACCGACGCGGACGACCCGGCCCTCGGCGTCGAAGGCCCGCTCGGACTGAAGGTCCGGAACGTGCTTGACGCACACCACGATTCTCATCCGCGCTGCCTGTCCCCTGTCGCGACGTCCGGTCGAAAGCCGGGGCCAGGCTACCTCGCGCCCGCGAGAGCCCGACGGGCGCGAACACCATGCGGACGCCCGGCGGGACTCCTCAGGCGGTGCCGGCTGCGATCGACTGCCCGGCCAGGCAGAACATGGAGACGACGACGATCGCGGGTGCGATCGTGATCAGGCTCGTCCACAGCTTCTCGCGGAAGAACCAGCCCAGCAGCACCGGCGCCGCGACGACGACGACGATCGGGAGGTAGGCGAACGCTCGGCCGGCTCCCTGGGCGTCAGCGACCTGGGCCAGCCCTTGGTGCACCACCTGGTAGACGAAGAAGGCCGCGACGACCGATGCGGCGATCCCGCCGACCACGACGATGACCTTGCGCATGTGCTCCTCTTCTCCCGCTTCTCCCGCCCCGGTGTGGGCGATCCCCCGCCGCGGGTAGCGGCCAGGCGCGATCCGGATGTACCGACAGGCCCCGTGTTGTGTTGGGTCTGCCGATGAGATGGGCAACAATGGCCGGTTATGACGGCGATCCCGGCATCAGTTCGTCCGTTCCGGCTCGGCGTCCATCTCACCGAGGGTGGCGTGGACGTCGCCGTGTTCGCTTCGCACGCCACTGCGGTCGAGCTGTGCCTGATCGCACCGGCGTCGAAGGCCAAGGCCCCGAGCGGCCGGCGCGAGCGCCGGATCGCGCTCGACGGGCCCGAGTACGGCGTCTGGCACGGGCACGTCGAGGGTGTCAAGGCGGGCCAGGAGTACGGGTTCCGGGTGCACGGCCCGTGGGACCCGGCGTCCGGGCTGCGCCACAACCCGGCCAAGCTGCTCGTGGACCCGTACGCGCGCGCCATCGTCGGTGAGCTGACGTACGACCCGGACGTGTTCGGGCAGGTCGTGCCCGACCAGTCGGCGCCGCCCCCGGCGGATGCCGAGCCGGCTCCCGATCACGCGGCCGACTCGCGTGACTCGATCAACCATGTGCCGCACAGCGTCGTCGTCGACGACCACTTCGACGGCTGGAAGGCGCCGCGGCCGAACATCCCGTGGTCGGAGACGGTCATCTACGAGGCACACGTGCGCGGGCTGACCAAGCAGCTGGCGGGGATCCCCGAGAAGCTGCGCGGGACCTACGCGGGCCTCGCGTCCGACGTCGTGATCGAGCACCTGCGCTCGCTCGGTGTGACCACCGTCGAGCTGCTCCCGGTGCACTTCTTCACGCCCGAGGAACCGCTGGTCCAGCGCGGGCTGACGAACTACTGGGGCTACAACACGCTCGGCTTCTTCGCCCCGCACCACGCGTACGCCACCACCGCCGCGCAGGCCGCCGGTCCGGGCGCGGTGCTGGCGGAGTTCAAGGGCATGGTCGAGCGGCTGCACGCCGCCGGCCTCGAGGTGATCCTCGACGTCGTCTACAACCACAGCAACGAGAGTGGTGCCGACGGCCCGCACCTCAGCTTCAAGGGACTCGACAACACGGTGTACTACCTGCACGACGGCGCGACGCCGGCCACCTACGTGGACGTGACCGGGTGCGGGAACACGCTCGACTTCCGGCGTCCGAGGGTGGTCCAGCTCGCCCTGGACTCGTTGCGGTACTGGGTGCAGGAGATGGGCGTGGACGGGTTCAGGTTCGACCTCGCGGTCACCCTGGCGCGCGGGTATGACGGCTTCGACCCGGACCACCCGTTCCTGGTCGGGTTGCAGACGGACCCGGTGCTCGCCGGCGTCAAGCTGATCGCCGAGCCGTGGGACCTGGGCCCGGGCGGCTGGCAGACCGGTGGTTTCCCGACACCGATGGCGGAGTGGAACGACAGGTTCCGTGACGCGGTGCGCACGTTCTGGCTGGCCGACCCTGGTCAGGCGGCGCACGGTGCGGCCGGGCGGGGCATCAGCGAGCTCGCCACTCGCTTGGCCGGTTCGGCGGACCTGTTCGGTCACTCCGACCCGCCACTCATGCGCGGCCCGATGGCGTCGATCAACTTCGTGACCGCCCACGACGGCTTCACGATGGCGGACCTGGTCACGTACGACTTCAAGCACAACGAGGCGAACGGCGAGGGCAATCGCGACGGGTCCGACAACAACCTGTCGTGGAGCCACGGCATCGAGGGCCCGATCGCGCCGGACTCCCCCGGCGACGAGATCTCGCACGTGCGGCGCCGGTCGATCCGCAACCTGATGGCCAGCCTGGTGCTCGCCGCCGGGACGCCGATGATCGCGGCCGGCGACGAGATCGCGCGAACCCAGCAGGGGAACAACAACGCGTACTGCCAGGACAACGAGCTGTCCTGGGTGAACTGGGACCCCGCGCCGTGGCGCGACGATCTGCTCGCGACCATGAAGCACCTGCTCGCGTTGCGCCGCGCCCATCCGGCCATCCACAGCGCGCGGTTCTTCGACGGGCGACCGTTGCGCGGGGACGGCCGGCAGGACCTCTCGTGGTGGAACGCGGACGGGTCGCCGCTGGTGGACGGGCAGTGGCGCGACCCGGCGGTGCGCACGGTGCAGATGCTGCGCAGTGACCCGACGAACACCAGCCCTGGCGTGCTCATGGTGATCAACGGCGCGCTCGACCAGGTCGACGTGACGCTCCCCGACGACCGCGCCACCGCGTGGGAGCTCGCCTGGGACAGCGTCTGGGAGAACCCCTCGGAGAGCGCCGAAGCCGAGGCGGAGGGCGAGCTGCACGGGAAGCCCGGCGACAAGGTGCCGATGGATCCGCTGAGCGTGCGGGTGTACGTGTCGCGGTGACGGAGCGGGCTCCGCGATCCGCACCGGCTCATCCGAGTCCGACGCGTAGTGGATCACCCTCGTTACTGGCGACGCCCAGTCCCCGTTCACCCACGAATCCGAGACTCAGCTCGTCTAGGCGCCATCCGAATTAATGCGAATGTCGCCGCTGGGCATCCCCTGCGAGTGACCCGTCGCAGCGATCCGCACCTCCGGCCGAGTGCCAAGTCCTTCACCCGACCGCGATGAGCGCGGCATGATCAACCAAACGCAACTGTCCCGGAAACCGAATCGGGCTCCGGAGCCTGCATCAATCGGGCGAACTGCCAGTGTCGTGTCGCAACGCGGCTCTTCAAGGTTCGTGGTGATGGGGTCGGGCCGTGTCGGTGACAGGAACATAGCAATGCTAGAACTCGACTGTCCGGACTTTCGAGGTCGAATCCCGGAGGAGTTTGAATCTGAACGTTTCGATCAAGCGTTCGCGACGACCCCGACCTCAGCCGCCGACGCAAGCCCTGCGTGCCGCGGAACGATGCGCACCGTGTAGCCGAAAGGCCCGGAGGTATCGATCCGTACATCTCCCGAGAATGCGTGCCGTCCCCCTTCGTAGCTCTCCGCGATCGAGAGCGGCGCCACCGCAAACGCCCCGATCTCGTCCGTCTCGGAGACCCTTCCGTACGCCACCTGCACGCTCACGTCGTCCGGGCTGAGCCCGTCGAGAGAGACGTACGCGCGCACGTGCAGCACATCGCCCACCTGCGGTACGTCGCCGATGCCGCCGGTCTCCACGTGGTCGACCTTCACGAGCGGCCACGAGGCGCGGACCAGCGCCTTCCACTCCGCCATGTCCTTCGCCCCCGCGTACTTCCCGGCCGCGAGCGACCGCCCCGACGTGGCGGCAGGCGCGTAGAGCTGCTCGACATATTCTGAGACCATCCGGGTCGCCTGCACCTTCGGGCCCAGCGTCGCCAGGGTGTGCCGGACCATCTCGACCCACCGGATCGGGATGCCGCGCTCGTCGCGGTCGTAGAACAGCGGCGCCACCTGGGTCTCGATGAGCTCGTACAGGGCGGCGGCCTCGAGGTCGTCCCGGTGCTCGGCGTCCTCGACGCCGTCGGCCGTCGGGATGACCCAGCCGTTCTCACCGTCGGCCCACTCGTCCCACCAGCCGTCCAGGATGGACAGGTTGAGTGCACCGTTGAGCGCCGCCTTCATGCCGGACGTCCCGCAGGCCTCGAGCGGACGCAACGGGTTGTTGAGCCAGACGTCGCAACCCGGGTAGAGGTTCTGCGCCATCGCGATGTCGTAGTTGGGCAGGAAGACGATCCGGTGGCGCACGTCGGCGCCGTCGGCGAAGCGGACGAGCTGCTGGATCAGGCTCTGACCCTGCTCGTCGGCCGGGTGCGCCTTGCCCGCAAGCACGAGCTGCACCGGCCGCTTGGGGTCGAGCAGCAGTCGGCGAAGCCGCTCCGGGTCTCGCAGCATGAGGGTGAGCCGCTTGTAGGTGGGCACCCGACGGGCGAAACCGATGGTGAGCACGTCCGGGTCGAGCACCTCGTCCACCCAGCCGAGCTCGGCCGGACTCGCGCCCCGATTGGCCCAGGAGGCGCGCACCCGACCGCGGGCGTCGTCGACCAGGTCAGCACGCAGCGTGTGCCGCATCGCCCACAACTCCTCGTCGCGGATGCCGTCCTGGCGCAGCCAGCCGCTCCCGTCAGCGCGCTCGTCCGCGCTGAACCGCTCGGCCTCCAGCCCGGAGAGCCGCGCATCGACCCAGGTAGGCGAGTGCACGCCGTTGGTGACCGAGGTGATCGGCACCTCGGACTTGTCGAACCCGGGCCAGAGGCCGCTGAACATGCCGCGGCTGACCTGTCCGTGCAGCTTCGAGACGCCGTTGGCGCGCTGACCGAGGCGCAGCCCCATCACGGCCATGTTGAACACGGTCGGGTCGCCACCCACGTAGTCCTCCGCGCCGAGCGCGAGGATCTGCTCGATCGGGACACCCTCGATCGCGTTCTGCCCGCCGAAGTACTGCGTGATCAGGTCCACCGGGAACCGGTCGATACCGGCCGGCACCGGTGTGTGCGTGGTGAACACGGTCGCCGCGCGCACCGCCTCGAGGCTCTCGGCGAACGTGAGGCCTGAGCCGTGGACCAGCTCGCGGATCCGCTCGACGCCGAGGAAGCCGGCGTGGCCTTCGTTCGTGTGCCAGACCTCAGGCGCGGGCGCGCCGGTCAGACGCGACCACAAGCGCAGCGCCCGCACGCCGCCGACGCCGAGCAGCAGCTCTTGCTGCAAGCGGTGCTCGCCGCCACCGCCGTACAGCCGGTCGGTGACCGCGCGGGCGGCGTCGTCGTTCGCGTGCACGTTGGAGTCCAGCAAGAGCAGCGGGACTCGTCCGACGGCAGCCATCCATACGTGGGCGTGCAAGGTGCCTCCGCCGGGCAGTGCGATGGTGAGCTCGCACGGCTCGCCGTCGGCCTCGCGCAACAGGGTCAGCGGGAGACCGTCCGGGTCGATCACCGGGTAGGTCTCGACCTGCCAGCCGTCGCGGGTGAGCGACTGCTTGAAATAGCCGGAGCCGTAGAGGAGGCCGACGCCGACCATCGGCACGCCGAGGTCAGAGGCGCTCTTGAGGTGGTCGCCGGCGAGGATACCGAGACCGCCCGAGTACTGCGGCAGCACGGAAGTGACGCCGAACTCGGGCGAGAAGTAGCCGATGGCGGCCGGCAGGTCCGCCCCGGCGCCCTGGTACCAGCGCGGCTCGTTCAGGTACCCGTGCAGGTCATCGGACGCCGCGTTGACCGCGCCGACGAAGCCCTCGTCCGTGGCGAGCGCCTCGAGCCGCTCGGAGCCGAGCCCGCCGAGCAGGGCGACCGGGTCGCCGTCGAGGTCGACCCACAGCTTCGGGTCGATCGCCGAGAACAGGTTGCTTGTCGGCGGGTGCCAGGACCAGCGCAGGTTGTGCGCCAGCTCGTCGAGGGGGTTCAGGGCATCGGGCAGCACAGTACGGACGGTGAATCGTCGGATCGCTCTCACTTGGGGAAGGATAACCGGGCCCAGGCGGCGACCCGACATCCGGAGGGCGCCCCAGGAAGATGTTTACCAGTCCGTAACCCGCGGGTGCGTCCGCGCACGGCCGCCGCTCGCCCGCCCGCGCGAGTCGCAGACGGTCCCGCGTCCCCGTTCTCGCTACGTTTGAGGGGTGACCGTGAAGCCCAGGGCTGTGCGGCCGACGCCGATCGGCCGGATCCCGGTGATCGCCGTCGGGCCCGTCATCGAGGCGGGCCGCTGGCCGGCAAAAGCCGTGGTCGGCGAGGCGGTGCCGATCGAGGCGACGGTCTTCCGCGAGGGGCACGACGCCGTCGCCGCGACGGCGGTGCTGCTCCGCCCGGACGGCAGCGTCCACTCGACCGCCCGCATGGTCGACGTCGCGCCCGGTCGGGACCGGCTCCAGGGCTGGGTGGTCCCCGACGCGACCGGGCTCTGGTC
>JADGOR010000180.1 GCA_017882855.1 Cellulomonas sp.
TCGACTGGCGACCCATGTTCTGGACCTCCACCGACGAGGCAAGGCATCGGTACGACTGGTGCCTGGCCCGGTCGACGGTCGCTGTCGGCAACCGCGCCGAGTGCGAGGTCGCGGTGGGCGAGACGGATCCGGACCGCGCGGCCGATGCGCTCCTGGAACGCGGCGTACAGATTGCGATCGTCAAACAGGGTCCCCTCGGCACGCTCGCGAAAACGCGCGACGACCGCATCGTCGTACCGCCCACGCCCACGACCCCGTACAACGGCCTCGGCGCCGGCGACGCCTTCGGCGGTTCGCTGATCGACGGGCTGCTGCACGGGCTTGAGCTGGAGACCACGATCCGCCGCGCCAGTGCGGCCGGAGCGATCGTGGCGTCGCGGCTCGAGTGCTCGACGGCCATGCCCACATCCGACGACATCGATCGCGTGCTGGAGGCCGGCCACACCGACGTCCTCGGCGGAGCACACTGGACGGAGGGGTCGTGACGAGCATCAGCGAGCTGAACGAGATCCGCTGGACGGCACCGGAGCGTTTCCTGGAGGCGGTACGGGAGCGGCGCAGGCCCGACCCGATGACCGGTCCTCTGCTCATCATCGCGGCCGACCACATGGCGCGAGGAGTGCTGGGAGCGGGGACGCGAGCGAACGCGATGGCCGACCGCGGGGAGATGCTGAGCCGCGTCCTCGAGGCGTTGCGCCAGCCCGGCGTACACGGTTTCCTCGGCACGGCCGACGTCGTCGAGGACATGGCGATGCTGGGTGGGCTCGAGGGGAAGTACGTCTTCGGCTCGATGAACCGCGGCGGTGTGGTCGGGTCGAGCTTCGAGCTGGACGACCGGATGACCGGCTACAGCCCCGAGGGCATCGCGGCGGCCGAGCTCGACGGCGGCAAGATGCTGCTGAGGATCGGGCCTGACGACCCTGCCACCGTCCGTACCCTCGAAGCCTGCGGCGCGGCCGTCTCGGCGCTCGCGGCGCAGCAGCGGGTGGCGATGGTCGAACCCTTCCTCACCGATCGCACGGCGACAGGCGTCCGGAACGACCTGTCCACTCAGGCGGTGGTGCGGTCGATCCACATCGCATCAGGGCTCGGGTCGACGAGCGCTTACACATGGCTGAAGATCCCGGCCCTCGATGACATGCAGGCGGTCGCCGCGGCGACGACGTTGCCGTTGCTCGTCCTCGGAGGCGAGGTTAGAGACGGCAACGAGGAACGTTGGGCGGACGCGCTGGCCCAGCCGAACGTACGGGGGCTTGTCATCGGCCGGTCTCTGCTCTACCCGGAAGACGATGACGTGGCCGGCGCTGTCGGCCGCGTCGTAGAACTCATGCGAGGAGTCCGCTCATGACCGTGTCCCACTGGATCGATGGCGCCCAGGTGCCGTCCGACGGCGCAAGCCAACCCATCCTCGACCCGTCGACGGGTCAACAGATCGGCGAGGTCGCTCTCGCGGACGCCGCGGTGGTCGATGCCGCCGTGACAAGCGCAGTTGCGGCGCAACGCGGCTGGGGCGACGCGAGCCTGGCGAAGCGGATGGAGGTGATGTACGCGTTCCGGCAGCTGCTGGTCGACAACACGCAGGAGCTCGCGCGGATCATCAGCCGCGAGCACGGCAAGACCGTGCCGGACGCCGCCGGCGAGATCGCCCGCGGCCGGGAGTCGGTCGAGTTCGCGTGCGGGATCGGCGCGCACCTGAAGGGCGACTACTCGTCCAACGTGTCCAGCGGCGTCGACGTCCACAGCATCCGGCAGCCGCTCGGCGTGGTGGCCGGCATCACGCCGTTCAACTTCCCGGCCATGGTGCCGATGTGGATGCACCCGATCGCGATCGCTACGGGGAACGCCTTCATCCTGAAGCCCAGCGAGCGCGACCCGTCGGCGTCCAACTTCGTGGCCGGGCTGTACAAGCGGGCGGGGCTTCCCGACGGCGTGTTCCAGGTTGTCCACGGCGGCAAGGACGCGGTCGACGCCCTCCTCACGCACCCGCAGGTAGCGGCAGTCTCCTTCGTGGGCTCGACGCCGATCGCCCGGTACGTGCAGCAGACCGCCATAGGCGCCGGCAAGCGCGTGCAGGCCCTCGGCGGCGCCAACAACCATGCGGTCGTCATGCCCGACGCGGACATGGCCTTCGCGGCATCGCAGATCGCGGCCGGCGCGTTCGGGTCGGCCGGTGAGCGGTGCATGGCGGTACCGGTGGCAGTAGCTGTCGGCGGCGCCGGCGAGGCGCTCATCGCCGAGCTGCGCAAGGAGGCCGAGGCGATCGTCGTCGGCCCCGGCGACAAGGCGTCGACCACGATGGGCCCGGTCATCACGGCGGCGTCCAAGCAGCGGGTCGTCGACTTCATCGCCGAGGCCGTCGCGGGTGGCGCAGAGGCGGTCGTCGACGGCCGCGGCCTGGTCGTGGCCGGCCACGAGGAGGGCTTCTTCGTCGGCCCGACCGTGCTCCGCGGCGTGCAGACCTCGATGCGTGCCTACTGCGACGAGGTCTTCGGCCCCCTGTTGGTGGTCATGGAGGTCGACACCCTCGAGGACGCGATCGCGCTGATCAACTCCGGCCCGTACGGCAACGGCACCGCCATCTTCACCGCGAGCGGCGAGGCGGCACGCGTCTTCACGGAGCGCGTCGAGGTCGGGATGATCGGCGTGAACGTGCCCATCCCCGTACCGGTCGGCTACTACTCCTTCGGCGGCTGGAAGAACTCGCTCTTCGGCGACCACCACGCCCACGGCCCGGAGGGGGTGCGCTTCTACACGCGGGCCAAGGCGATCACCACCCGCTGGCCCCACCAGGCCCAGCGCAACGTCTCCGCGAGCCTCAACTTCCCGGGCCACACCTGAGGCCACCGTCGCCAGTGGTCTACGTCACCGTGACGAAGAGGGGCACGATCGTCAGCGAGACTGAGCTTCCGGCGACCTCGACCACACGCTCGCGGAGA
>JADGOR010000181.1 GCA_017882855.1 Cellulomonas sp.
TGGAGCACCTTGAGCGCCCCGATGAACTCCTCACCGAGCGCGAACTTGAACGTCACGCGGCGCGCGTCCAGCACGCGCGGGATCATCGCGACGTCCTCGTGCTCCACATGGACGCACTCGACGGGACCGATGCCCTCCGGGAAGATGAAGCGCTCCGGCTCCGCGAACGGCGGCAGGGTGAAGAAGCCCCGCTCCTTCTCCCACACCAGGGGCGGGTTGAGGCACTCCTCGATCGTGGTCCAGATGGAGAACACGGTGGCGAACGGGTAGCCCTCGATGCGCAGGTCGCCGCCTGCACGGATGTTGATGTCGTGGACCTCGTCGAACAGGTGCTTGGACGCGTGCGCCGCGAACACCTGGGCCAGTCCGGGGCTGACTCCCTGCCCCACGAGCGCGAGCCGGCCGCGGTCGCGCCACGCGGCGTCCATCGCGAACTGCTCGTCGCCCAGTTTGAGCCCGACCTGCGCGTAGGGCTCGGTCGGGTGGGGCGTGGACAGGCTGACCGCCATGTCCATGTAGTCCACATCCGCGGCGAGCGCGCCCAGGAACACGGGCATCAGGTAGCGGGGGTCGACGGCGTTCATCACCAGGTCGACGCCATGGGCCCGGGCCAGTGCCTCGACGTCGGCCGAGTTCGAGGCGTCGACGCGTGCGACGGGGTGGCTCGCGGTATCGCCGATCGAGTCCGCCACCCGGCGGGCCCGATCGAGGTCGTGGTCGGCGAGCACCATCTGTTCCAGCCATGGCCGACCGGCGCTCAGTCGCGCGATGGCCTCTCCGACGGTGCCGACTCCTACCAGCAGGACCTTCATCAGTTCTCCTCTTCTACGGCCGGCGGTCCTCGCCAACGGTGCCGAGCGCCGAGCTGCAATTGATCAACTGCAATTGATCAACACTGTGTCGATCGGAACCGCGCAAGCGCTTAGGGCACCGTCGGGCTCCCCGGCTCGCCTCGCTCCGCGTGATCGATCCACTCCTGTGCAGCGGCGACGGCCTTGCCCACGGCGGCACCCACCCGCTTGTCTCCCACGAAGGCGCCGTCCGGCCCGATGATGTCCATCACCCCGCCTGCCTCCAACTGGTTCATCACGCGGCTGTCGACGGACACGACGACGAGTCGCGAACCTGCTTCGGCGAGGCTCGCCGCGTACCGAGCCAGTACGTCGATGAAGGTCGTGCCCAGGTCCACGTGACCGCGCAGGCGCACGATGACGACCGACCTCCGGCTGTCCGCGTCGACACGTGGCAAGGCCTCCTCGAACACCGGGGCGGACGCGAAGAAGAGGCTGCCGTACGGCTGGAGGACCACAACCTCCCCGGGCGGGACCACCGCCACCGGGTCCACTTCGATCACGTGGCCCGACGCCGACATGACGCGCTGCCTGATCCGCACCTGGTTGGACTGGCGCACGACGTGCAGGACGACGGACACCCCGACTCCCACCAGGACGGCGTACTGCAGCGGCACCAGCATGGTGAGGGTGAAGGTCACGCCGAGCACGACCTTCTGCACCAGTCCGGCCTTCCACACCGACTGGATGTCACCGGGTTTGATCGTGCGGACACCGACGAGGATGAGCAGGCCCGCCAGCGCGGGCATCGCCAGGTGGCCGACTGCCGATCCGAACAGCAGGACGACGACCGCCATGACGAGCGCGGCGATCATGGGTGCCCGCCTGGTTCGTGCACCGGCCGCCGCGTTGATCGCCGACGCGGACGCCGAACCGCCGACCGGCATCCCGCCCGTGACGGCGCACGCCACGTTTGCGACGCCCTGCCCCACGAAGTCGCGCGAGACGTCCGCCCGCCCGCCGTCCGCGGTTCCGTACACGGCGGAGATCCCCGCACCCTGAACGAGGGCAACGAACGCCAGCGACGCCGCCGGCACGAGCAGTTGGGGGGCGACCTCGAGGGACGGCAACGTCAAAGGGGGAAGCCCCTGCACCGAGACACCCAGGTCCTGCAAGGTCGCGACACCGGTCCAGCCCAGCAGCGCCGCCATTGCCGACGTCGCGATGACGGCGACCACCAGTCCCATCGAGCCCAGCCTGGTCCTCTCCAACGCCACGATGAGCGCGACCGTCGAGAGGCCGACCACGACGCTCCGCCAGTCCAGCGACGCCGGAGACAGCAGCGTGTTCAGGCTGCGGGCCACCCGATTACCGCCGTCGGCGGCGTACCCGGTGAGGTTCGCCAGCTGCCCGAGAACGATGTTGACGCCGACGGCGTTCATGAACCCCACGAGGACCGCGTTCGACACGAAACGCAGGAGCGATCCGAGCTTCAGGGCTCCGGCCAGGAGCATCACCGCGCCCGTCAGCAGGGCCAGAGTCGCGACGGCCCGCGCCTGGTCCGGCTCGCCGTGCAGGGCCGGCACGTCGGCGATGACCATCGCCATGGCCCCGGTGCCCTGGACGACCATGAAGGCAGACGACGTGACCGCCGCACCGGCGAGGGTGCCGACCATGTACGCGTACAGGCCGTTCAAGGGGCTCAGACCCGCCAGCACTCCGGTGGCGAGTCCGTCGGGCACGCTCTGCACCCCGAGTACGACGCCGGCCTGCGCGTCCTGGCGCAGCGTCCGCATCCGGTGCGGCGGCGGACTGACACCGCTCACGTTCGGGCGGCAGTCGTGGTTGGAAGAGAAGGGCCAACCAGCGGCTCTGATGGAACCGCCGGCACCCTGGACGTCATTGCCGCGCTATCGCGACAGACAGCCGCAGCTGCGGGTCGATCAGATGGTTGAACTCGTCAGCCCCCTCGGACAGCTCGATGAGGACCGACTCCACCGTGCCGGTGAACTCGCTGTCCTCGGCGTGGTAGTCGTCGCTGACCGGGAGTCCCCCGTCGTGTCCCACGTCGCAGGTCTCGTCGAGCGAGAAGACGAGCGGCACC
>JADGOR010000081.1 GCA_017882855.1 Cellulomonas sp.
ATGCCGGCGAGGCCCGCTGGTTGGCCGAGGTGCTCGACAGTCCTTGGCGGACCGCCGACGCCCTCTGGTGCGAGCTGCTTGCCGCGATGTCGGTGGGTGGCCTCGATGCGCTGACCGCACCGACCGACGCGCTGGCACAAGTGCTCCGTGTCGGCCGGGTGGCCGCCGCCCAGCCGGAGTATTTCGACGTCCCGTTGGCGTTGGCACTCACTGGACGACGGGCCGACGCCGAGGACCTCCTTGCGATCCTCCTCTCCCACAGCGGCGAGGACGCCCGGCCGGAATCCCGAGCCGGTGCGATGCTCGCGCGGTGCGCCATCGGACCGGACTCACTCGCACTGGCTGACCGGGCAGCGGACCTCGCCCTCCACCTGGAGGGAGCGGAGTACGTCTTCCCGCGGGCCCGGTTGCGATTGGGCGCTGGAGCGATGAAGCGTCGCCTGGGCCACCGGGTCGATGCGCGGGCCCTGCTGCGGGAGGCGGAGGCCGATTTCACGACTCTCGGCGCCGCGCCCTGGTTGGCGGTGACCAGAGAAGAGCAGCGGGTTTCCGGAGCGACGCTGCGCGCCCGTGCCGCACGTGACGACACACTCACCGCGTCGGAGGTACGGGTGGCCACCGCGGCGGCCGACGGGATGTCGAACAAGGAGATCGCCGCCTCGCTCTTCTTGTCCGGCAAGACGGTCGAGTTCCACCTCGGGCGCATCTATCGAAAGCTCGCTGTCCGGAACCGGTCCGAACTGGTCCGGGCACTGCTGACCCGACCCTCGACCGCGGTCCCGGCCGCGCAGAGCTGACCCGGCCTCGCGATGCCGGGGTTTCACCCGGCGCCAGCCGCATCCTCGCAATGGTCTCCTCGAGGTGAACGAACGCTTCGCTCGACCGAGACCTAGGAGTTCGCCGTGAAATTCCGCCGACCTGTTCTTGCCGTCACCCTGCTCGCAGCGGCCCTTGGCCTGACTGCCTGCTCCGGTGCCAGCTCGACCGCGAGCACCCCCGTTGCCGCCTCGAGCGCTACCAGCTCCGCGACACAGACGACCGTGCCCAGCGCGACGTCCACGCCGACCAAGCCAGCCGGGTCGGTGCAAGCGTCCGCCGGGTGCTCCTACATCGACCAGACGACCGCCGCGAGTCTCCTCGGGTTCACCACCGCTGCGGGTCTCTCGAGCATGGCCGGCAGCACCGACGCCATGAAGAAGCTCGACGGCTGCATGTACGAAAGCACGACCGACGGCAGCCTCGGCTACGACGTCGCGCAGGTCGACCCCCAGCTCGCCCAGGGGATGGTCGACGCCGCCAAGGCCAAGATGGCGAGCGCGCCGGTCGCCTCGTACGACGTCGGTGTGCCGAACTCGACGGGCTTCACCCAGACTCTCGCTCAAGGGGTCGACAGCCAGGTCACGATCGCGTCTGGTGACAGGCTCATCACGGTCGCGTCCACCCGGAAGGACGGTGACGTGGCCAAGTCACAAGCCTCCGCGATTGCCGCCGCCAAGCTGCTGGTCTCGCACACCTGACCCCGCCCTGGTACCAGCTGAATCGCGCCGATGCCGAAGCAGCTCCGGTCAGTGGTCGAGCACCGCCTCCGGGGGTGCGTCGGTCGGCCACCAGGTGAGCTGCACCGCGCGCGCCGCGAGCAGGAAGGACGCGGCGAAGAGCCATCCGCACAGCACGTCGGTCGGCCAGTGCACTCCCAGCCAGACCCTCGACCAGCCGACGGCGCCGGCCCACCCGGCCGCGACCACCCACACTGCTGCCCGCGCGGGCTTGGTCGTCAGACGTCGGGTGACCGCCCAGGCGATCAGGCCGGCGGCCATGGTGGCAGCAGTCGTGTGCCCGGACGGGAGGGCGAAGCCGCTCGCGGTTCCGCCCCAGTCCCCTTGCGGCGGTCGTACTCGCGCGACGAGCCGGTTGATCTCGAGCCCCAGGCCGGTTCCGAGTGAACCCATGACGAGCAGGAGGACAGCCGCGCGGACCCGGCCGAACCGGCGGGTGCCCACAGTCGCCGCCAGGCCTCCGAGCACGACGAGCGGCAACGTGATGTTGGTCTGCCCGAACCAGCTGACCGTCCGCGCCAGGTGGATCGTCATGTCGGTCCGGTGGTCCAACGCCCAGGCGTGCAGCTGGCTGTCCAACTGCGGTACGCCAGGTGTGCTCTCGTTGACCCAGACGACGAGGGCTATCCACGCGGCCGTCAGGGCGGCGGCCACGGTGGCCACCCGAACCCGGGAGGGGCGGGAAGCCATCACTTCGGCCGTGCCGGAAGACCCACCGGCGATGTCGCCCGGGTCGGCTGGTGGGCACGGGACGGACGGCGGTTCGGGTTCCATCGGGCCATTCTCGCATCGCGTCGATGCCGTCGCGATCTGCCCGGCGTGCGCTCCGCCCGACGTTCCTACTCACTGGTGCGACGACGACGACGCGAGGCGGCGTCGCGACGGCCGTCAGCGATCGCTCGCGTCCGACTCGGCCGGCACGCAGACATCCAGCGCCCCGGCCACCACCGTGTAGGTCAGCTCGGTGGCTGGGTCGCGCAGGTCGCCGTCGAGCTCGACCGGGACCTCGTTGGGCCAACGAACCACGATCGTCGTCGCCGTCCGGAGCTGCGCCTGCCAGGGCTGGGGCCGCCGCCCGGCCACGATGTTGACCGCGAGCCCGGCCCAGGCCCGCAGTCGCTTCGGCGTCAGCACCGCGACGTCGAGAACGCCGTCGTCGGGCCGCGCGTCAGGAAGGAGCACCATCCCGGCGGTGAGCGTGCCGACGTTGCCGACGACGACGCCGATCGCCGAGACCACCTCGGCGCGGCCGTCGACCTCGAGCGTGACACGCACCCGCTCGACGCGACGGATCGCCTTCGCGCCCGCCAGCACGTATGCCGCCCACCCGATCCGGCTCTTCAACCCGTCCGACGTCTGCTCGAAGAGGAGAGCATCGAAGCCCGAGCCGCCCATCACCACGAACGATTCGCCGTCGAGCTGCGGGACGTCGATACGTCGCAGCCGCCCGGCGGCGGCGACCTCCGACGCCTCCTCGAGGCCGATCGGGATGCCGAGGTTGCGGGCCAGCAGGTTGCCGGTGCCCGCTGGCAGTAGAGCGAGCGGCACGGTTCCGCCGGCCAGCACCGTTGCGCAGGCCCGCACGGTGCCGTCGCCGCCACACGCCAGAACCAGGTCGGCACCGGCAGCCAGGGCCTGGGAGCACTGCCCGCGACCGGGATCGTCCTCGGTCGTCTCGAACCACAACGGTTCACTCAGTCCGGCGGCCTCGAGCGCCTCGGTGACCGCGCGTCGCTGCTCGGCCGGGTCGTCCGCCTTGCTCGGGTTTGCCACCACAGCCGGCCGTACCGATCGCGCTCGTTCGGTCATGGTGCCCCCTCGTGCTTCACGTCGCTGCACCGTATCGCCCCGTCGCTGCGTCGCCCACTCGTGCCGCGGTCAGGGCCGGATCGCGCGAGAGAGGCACGCGGCGTCGAGATGGCCGCTAGTCGACCTTCGTGCCGCTGGGGTGACGGTCGGGGACGTCGTGCCCCTTCGCCCGCAGGTGCGCGACGAGTCCCACGCCCTCGATGTCGACGTTGGGCAGGATCCGGTCCAGCCAACGCGGCAGCCACCACGCCGCCGGACCGAGCAGCGCCATGATCGCCGGAATAGCAGTCATCCGGACCACCAGGGCGTCCATGATGATGCCCACCGCGAGCCCGAAGGCGATCGGGCCGATCATGCTGTTCCCACCGAACACGAAGCTGGCGAACACCGAGATCATGATGACCGCGGCCGCCAGCACGACCCGGGCTCCGTGCGCGAACCCGATGCGCACGGCATCCCGCGCGTCGGCCCCGTGCACGTAGTCCTCGCGCATCCGGGAGACCAGGAAGACCTGGTAGTCCATCGCCAGCCCGAACGTGACGCCGACGAGAACTACCGGCATGAAGCTCAGCAGCGGAGCGGGCTGGTGCACGTTGAAGAGTCGCGCGAGCCAGCCCCACTGGTACACCGCAACGGTGGCGCCAAAGGCGGCTGCGAC
The DNA here is from genome assembly GCA_017882855.1 of Cellulomonas sp. Taxonomy (GTDB): domain Bacteria; phylum Actinomycetota; class Actinomycetes; order Actinomycetales; family Cellulomonadaceae; genus JADGOR01. The sequence continues at coordinate 4,024 of JADGOR010000081.1, forward strand.
GGAGAGCAGGAACCCGGCGGCAGCGGTGAGCGGCACCAACAGCGATCGGAAGGCGATCATCAGCAGCAGGTAGGCCAGCCCGATGACGATCAGCAGGAAGACCGGCAGTGCGGCGCCGAGCTTCGTGGTGATGTCGATGTTGGCGGCGGCGGCGCCGGTGACCCACACCTGGGTGCCGGTCTGTTGCTCGATGCCCGGTCGCAGGTGGCGGATGGCGTGCACCAGGTCCACGGTGGCCTGGGTGTTGGGACCGCTGGCGGGAATGACGACGACGAGTGAGGCGTCCCCGGCTGCGTCGGGTATCGGCTTGGCGACGTACGCGACGTCGGGTAGCTGTCCGACCTGGGCGCCAACGGCGGTCACCGCGGCTGACAGGTCGCCGTTGGCGCCGTCGACGAGGACGACGAGCGGACCGTTGAAGCCCGGACCGAAACCGCGTGCCAGCAGGTCGTAAGCCTGCCGGTCGGCCGAGCCCGCGGGCTGCTGCCCGGCATCGGGCAGGCCGAGCTGCAGCGACAGGGCCGGAACGGCGACCGCGACGAGCACCGCAGTAGCGCTGAGCAGGGTAAGCAGCGGGTGCCGCGTGACGAGCGTGCCCCAGTGGTTCTCCGCGCGCGCCGAGCGCTCGGCCCGGACTGCGGCAGCCCCGCGCGGGGTCAGCCGCGCACCGGCAAAGCCCATCAGGGCGGGCACCATCGTGACGGCCAGCAGGACGGAGACCGCCACGGTTGCGGCCGCGGCGAGACCCATCAGGGTCAGGAACGGGATCCCGACCACGGCGAGTGCGGCGAGCGCGATCACCACGGTCGTCCCGGCGAACACGACCGCGTTGCCCGCGGTGCCGACCGCGCGAGCTGCCGACTCGCTCGGGGACATCCCTTCGGACAGCTGTTGCCGGTGCCGGGACAGCAAGAAGAGCGAGTAGTCGATCCCGACCGCCAGCCCGAGCATCAGCGCGAGCGCCATCGTCGCAGACGACGTGTCGGTCACCGCCGAGATGGCCATGATCCCGAGCGCGCCGAGGCCGACCCCGACCAGCGCGGTGAAGATCGGCATCCCTGCGGCCAGCATCGAACCGAAGGTGATGAAGAGGACGATGAGGGCGACGACGACGCCGATGGACTCGGCACCAGAGAGCAGCTTCAGGGGCGCGACGAACGGCCCTCCGGTCAGCGCGACGGTGAACCCCTGGCCGCGCAGGTCGGCCGCGACCTGGCGCACCTGATCCTGGGTCGCCTTCGGGACGGCGTCCGCGGCAGCGGTGAAGCGCACGTCGACATAGGTGACCGAGCCGTCGGGGGCGATGGCTTGAGAGGCGACCGGGTCGGACACCTGCGCCACGCCGGACACCTGCGCCAACGGCGCAACGGCTGCGAGCACCGTCTGCAGCCCGCCATCGAGAAGGCTGTGCCCAGCCGGGGGAGCCACCACGAGGCGGGTGCTCGCGGTCTCGTTGGAGGTGTCCCGGCCGGCAAGCGAGCCGGTCCCGGCACCGACACCCGCGGCCTGCGCGCCGAACTTCTGGTCGAGCAGGGTCTGCGCTCGGGCCGACTCGGTGCCGGGGATCTGGAAGCTCTGCGAGAAGCTGCCGCCGAGGCTGAGTGCCACGCCGGCCAGCACCGCGAGCACCGCGACCCAGCCGCCCAGTACCCATCGGCGCCGGCGGAACGAGAATCCTCCGATGCGGTACAGCAGCGTGGCCATATCAATCCTCCGTGAGCGACATCCGACGTCTACCCGACATCTGTTGGATAGAGCGTATCCCACCGAACCTGGTGCGCTGCCGTGGGACGCTGGTCGCCAACACGGGGAGGAGGCGCGTGATGCGGACCGGTACGGGTCAGGACGCGAGCTGGAGCACGAATGGCCGTGATGCAGGTGCGGAGAGCCAAGAGCGACGAGACCCGCGCGTGGAGCGGACGCGACGACTGCTCCAGGATGCGCTGCTGCAGCTGGCCCGCGACCGGACCCTCGACGAGATCTCGATAGCCGACGTTGCCGACCACGCAACCGTCAACCGGGCAACCTTCTACCAGCACTATCCGGACAAGGAGACCTTGCTCGCGGACGCGCTGGACGCACAGGCGGCCCGGAACGGGTCCGACCTCGCCGGCCTGAGTGCCGAGCTGGGTGACCGCGAGAAGCCGCCGACGCCGCTGCTGCGTTATGTCGAGCACGTTGCCGAGAACGCCGAGCTGTACCGCAGCGCATTGGGCGAGCACGGGTCACCGATCGCGACCGCTCGGTTGCGGGAGCGGATCACTCAGCTCGCACTCGACGGCTTCCGGCTGTACGGACCACCACCTGCGGCGTTGCAGATGCCGCTCGAGATTGCGGCCGCGAGCGTGTCGGGTTCGATCATCGGGGTGCTCTGCGCGTGGCTCGCGCGGGATCCCCTCGACCCGCCCAAGCAGGCCACCGAGTGGCTCTGGCGCGCTCTGATGTCCGCCCGTCCGCCCGTCGGCGAGCTCTGATACCGCCCTGCGCCACGCGTCAGTGCGCGACCATGGCCTGCGCCCTCGCCAGCCGGACGGCGTCGGAGAGGCTCTCGAGGTCGAAGGCGCCGTGGTGGCGCCGGCCGTTGAGGAAGAACGTCGGGGTTCCCGAGGCTCCGCTGAGGTCGGCGCTCGCGACGTCGTCGGCGATCCGGGCCACCCCGGCCCCGCGCCGCAGGTCCTGGCTGAAACGCGCAACGTCGAGGCCGAGAAGCTTGGCGTACCCGGTCAAGTCCGGGGTGAGCAACGCCCCTTGGTGCTCGAGCAGGAGGTCGTGCATACCCCAGAAGGCGCCCTGGTTCGCGGCTGCCTCAGCGGCCTCGGCCGCGAACTGGGCATTCGGGTGCACGTCCCGCAGCGGCAGGTGTCGCCAGACATACCGGATGTCCCCGAAGTCCGCCAGCAGCTCGCGAACCGCCGGCTCCGCCTGGCCGCAGAACGGGCACTCGAAGTCCGCGTACTCGACCAACGTGACAGGCGCATCGCACGGACCGCGGACGTGGTCGCGCCCGGGGTGTACCGGAACCGCGAGGTCCACGATCGAGTCCGTGGTGCCGAGGAGAGCGCGAGCACGTCGGGCGGGTGGCAGGGCGGCGGTGATGCGGAACACGACCCAGGTCAGCCCGGCGGCGCCCAGCGCAGCAGTCAGGATGCCTAGCTTGGCCTCCTCGAGGTCACGTCCGCTGAACGCGAGGGTCGCGATCAGCAGGCTGACCGTGAACCCGATGCCCGCGATGGTGCCACCGCCGGCAACGGCCGCCCACCCCACCGGAGGCCTGAGCCGCCCGCCGGTCACCCGGGTCACGACCCACGAGCCGACGACGATCCCGACCGGCTTGCCGATCACATACGCGCCGATGATGCCGAGCGTGATCGGCGCGCGGTACGCCTGCGCGAGGAAGTCGCCCCGGACCAAGATCCCTGCGTTGGCCAGTGCGAACACCGGCACGATCACGTAGCTGGTCCACGGGTGGTAGGCGTCCTGAAGACGCTCGTTGGGGGAGACGGCGCCGCGCAGGCCGACTCGAGCGGACCGGGCGAGCTGCGGCGTCGGTTGCTCCCGGAAGTCCCGGAACCTGTCGGTGGCGCGTTCGAGGTCCTCGCGCCCGGCGACGCCGGCGTAGGTGAGCAGACCCATCGCAAGGCCGACGACGACCGGATCGATCCCTGAGCGCTGGAGCGCCACCCAGGTGGCGATGCCGGCAACGAGATAGGCGGCGCCGTGATGGATGCGCAGTCGGACCAGCAGAAGAACCGTCGCGAACAGCGCCAGCGCCACGACCAGGGGCACCACGCTGAGTTGATGGGTGTAGACGGTCGCGATCACCACAAGCGCGACGACGTCGTCGACCACGACGACGGTGAGAAGGAAGGCGCGCAGCCGCTCGGGGAACCGCGGACCGATGAGTGCGAGCATCCCGAGCGCGAACGCTGTATCTGTCGACATCGCCACGCCCCAGCCGTTCGCGGATGCCTGGCCGGCATTGCAGACCAGGTACACCAGCACGGCGAGTGCCATCCCGGACACCCCAGCGATGAGCGGGAGCAGGATCCGCCGCCGCTCCCGAAGCTCGCCCAGATCGAGCTCCCGGCGGGCCTCGAGCCCGACGACGAAGAAGAACAGGGCCATCAGGCCGCTGTTGACCCAACCGCGCAGATCCATCGAGAGACCCGAGCCGCCGAGCCGGATCGCAAGCTCGGTGTGCCAGGCCGCTCGATACGAGGCGCTACCCACGTTCGCCCAGACCAACGCGGCGATGGTGGCCGAGAGCAGCACCGCGGCACTGCCGCTCTCGGTCCGCAGGAACTGGGTGAGCGGCGTCTCGATGCGCCAGGCCCGGTCCGGGCTCCGGGACGCCGAAGGCGGTCGATCCTGGTCCATTCGGGTACCTCCGATTCGCGACGATCATCGCAGCCGGGGTCCGTGGCTGCATCGGTATGAACCATCGGACGACAGTTCCGATGCACGGCGTCGGCGCCCTGCTCGAGTGCCCCGACGTCAGCGCTTGCGGACCACTAGGGTCGGCTTCAGGGGCGACCCGACGATGTCGGCTGGGGCGGCTCGGCACGCGGGACGGGGGAGTCCAGGCCCCCCGATATCGACTCGGAGGCTGTCATGCGGCAGGCACTGGCTCGGATCCGATACGTCGCGGGCATCCCGTCGGTCCTGGTGGTTGCCCTGGCGGCAACGTTCTACCTGCTGGTCAACGCACTCACCGCGTGGTCCGACGCGGAGTTCGGGCAACCTGGTGTGTGGGCGACCGTCGTGCTGTCGGCCGCACTGACCGCGATCCTGTTCGTCCGCTGGCAGCACCGCTTCGCCGCGGCGCTGCAGCCCA
>JADGOR010000182.1 GCA_017882855.1 Cellulomonas sp.
GTCCTGGTTGGCGCCACCCACCTCGACGAGCAGCCAGCCAGCACCCGCCGGCAGCTCCGGAACCTGCCCGGATCCGCCGTGGTGCCGCACGACGTCGACCAGTCGCGCGTCGAGCCCCTCGACGGCGAGCGGGCCGTGCGCGAGGACGGCCGGGACCGCGTCGCCCGCGGAGGCCATTTCCGGATAGCCGAGCACCACCAGCACGGGGCTCGACGGGATGTCGACCAGCGTGACGGTCGCGCCGAGGACCGCGACGACGCTGCCCTCGGTACCGACGAGTGCCTTGGCCAGGTTGCTGCCGTTCTCGGGCAGCAAGTGCTCGAGCGCGTAGCCGGAGACCTGGCGACCGAAGCGGCCGAACTCGGTCCGGATCGTCTCGAGGTTCGCGCTCACGAGTGCATCCAGACCGGCGACCGGGTCAAGGCCCTGGCCTGCGGTGAAGCGGCGTCCCAGACCGTCGATGACGTCCAGCTCGAGCACGTTCTCGGACGTCTTGCCGTAGGCGACGGCGTGCGGCCCGCAAGCGTTGTTGCCGATCATCCCGCCGAAGGTCGCGCGCGCCTGCGTGGACGGGTCCGGCCCGAAGCGCAGACCGAACGGGAGTGCAGCCCGTTGCAGATCGGCCATGATGACGCCCGGTTCGACCCGCGCCGTGCGCGTGCTCGGGTCGATGTCGATGATCCGGTTCACGTGTCGCGAGAGATCGAGCACCACTCCCGGCCCGACGGCGTTGCCCGCCACCGAGGTGCCACCGCCACGGAGCGTGATCGGCGCGCCGGCCGCGCGGGCCACCTCGAGCGCCGCGAGCAGGTCGTCGACGTCGCGCGGGATGACGACGACCTCGGGCACCACCCGGTAGTTCGACGCATCGGTGGAGTACTCGCCACGACGGCGCGACGACGTGTCCACGTCACCGCGAACCGCGTCACTCAGGGCACGGACCAGATCGGTGCGGGCGGTCATGACCGCCGCGGGCGAGGTAGGGGTCGACACGCCCGCCAGTGTCCCAGACGGCGCGGTCCGTGGACTGGGACTTTCGTGCCCAGAATGCGTTCGGGGAGTCTGTCCGTAGGGCTACCGCGCACGCGCGAACGGGCAGCCCGCGCAGCCCGGCCGGACGATGTCCGCCGACGCGCCGACGCACGTTCCGCACGCCGCGGCTGCCGAGCCGAGCAGACCGAGCCGTTCGCCCTGATCGATCATCAAGTCGACGAGGTCGCGGGCGAGCCCGAGCCGCGCCGAGATGCTCTCGGCCGTGCCGCCGACGCGTGCCTCGGCGAGCACCGAGCCGAGCGCGCTCACCAGAGCCTTCCGACCTGGAAGACCAGCACCGCGGCGATCCAGGCGACCACGAGCTGGACTCCGAGGGAGCCCATCGTCCAGCGTCGCCCGAACATCCGGCGCTGCTCGGCCGCCGTCGCGAGGCATGGCGTGTAGGCGAGCACGAAGACCATCAGGGCGAGCGCTGCGGCGCCGGACTTGCCACCCGAGGTGCGGTCCAGGGTTCCCTGGAGCTCCACCGAGAGGCTCGCACCCGCACCCGGGCCCGCGCCGGCGCCCACGCTCCGGCCGCTCTCAGCAGTCACCGCGTAGGACTGCGCGAACGAGCCGACCACGACCTCCTTCGCGACGAACCCGGCGATCAGCGCGGACGCCACGTGCCAGTCGCCGAGCCCGGCCGGCGCCAGCACGGGAGCCACCGCGGTCGCCGTCGCGCCGTACAGGCTGTCCGCGACCGGGACCTGCGCCACCTCGTGGCCACCCCGGACCGGCACCGCCATCAGCACCCAGATGACGAGCAGCGCGATGACGATCACCCGCCCCGCCTTGGTCACGAAGCCCCCCACCCGGACCCCGGCGGACCTCAGCAATGGCCGCAGCCGAGGGCGCTGATACGAGGGCAGGACGAGGGCGAGCGGCTCGTCCCGGAGGTCCCGGAAGGCGGTACGGCGGAGCAGCAGCCCGCCGCCGACGACGAACAGCACGCTCAGCAGGTACATCGCGAAGACGACCGTGCCGGCGTCGCGCGGGAAGAAGATGCTCGCCAGCAAGAGGTAGACGGTGAGCCGCGCGGTGCACGAGGTGTACGGCACGAGCAGGCCGGTGAGCAGCCGCTGGCGCGCGTTCGGCAGCGTCCGGGTCGCCGCGAGCGCCGGGACGTTGCAGCCGAAGCCCACGATGAGCGGGAGCACCGCGCGCCCGTCCAGGCCGATGGCGCGCATCGCCTTGTCGGCGACGAACGCGGCGCGAGCGAGGTAGCCACTGCTCTCGAGCACTCCGATCGCCACGAACATCACGGCCATCAGCGGGACGAAGGCCAGCACCGTGCCGACGCCGGCGAGCAGCCCGTCCACGGCCAGACTCTCGACCCAGCCACCGCCCAGGCCGACGTCGGCGAGGGCGGTCCGGACGCCATTGGCGGCGGGGCCGGTGACGAGGCCGGTGACGAGGGTCATCAGTGGCGCCGCGACGCGCGTCACCAGCTCGAACAGGGCCCACATGACCGCCAGGAAGACCGGGATCCCGGCCCACGGGTTGAGCAGGACGCGGTCGATCCGGTCGGACCGGGTCCGCCGCGTGGCGACCGGTACGGCCAGGTGCGCCGTGGCGTTCTCGACCCACTGGAACAGCCGCTCGGCCTGCTCGAGCTCCGTCGTGAGGTCCTGGCCGCCGTCGGCCGGCTGTCTCACACCGATACCGCGCGCGTGTCGCGGTTCGTCGAGAGACCGGGCCACGACTCGACCCAGCGCGGTCACTCCGACGCCGGTCCGGGGGTCGATGGCGACGACGGGCACACCGATCGCCGCCTCGAGAGCGGCGGGCTCGACGACGACGCCGTGCTCCGCCGCGCGGTCCACCATGGTGAG
>JADGOR010000183.1 GCA_017882855.1 Cellulomonas sp.
GGCCACGCTCCCGTCCCCGACGGCCCCGAGATGCGCTTCGACGTCCTGACCGGCGAATGGATCCCGCTCGCCGCGCACCGGATGAACCGCACCTTCCTGCCGCCCGCGAACGCGTGCCCACTGTGCCCCGCCACGCCCGGCTCGGTCTACTCGGACGGCGAGATCCCGGACACGGCCTACGACGTCGTCGTCTTCGAGAACCGCTTCCCGTCGTTCTCCTCCGCACCGGGCACGGCGCCCGACGCCGAGTGGTCGCTCGACGGTGAGGCGTTGTGGCCGGTGCGCCCCGCCGTCGGACGCTGTGAGGTCGTGTGCTTCACCGACCGCCATGACGCCGCGTTCGCGACGCTCAGCCCGCAGCGGGTCCGGACCGTGATCGAGGCGTGGGTCGACCGGACCACGGCGCTGGCCCAGCTGGATGGCGTCGAGCAGGTGTTCTGCTTCGAGAACCGCGGCCGGGAGATCGGCGTCACGCTCAACCACCCGCACGGCCAGATCTACGGCTACCCGTTCGTGACGCCGCGGACGGCGGCGCTGCTCCGCCAGTCCGAGGAGCACCTCGCGCGCACCGGCCGGAAGCTGCTGACCGACGTGCTCGAGGCCGAGCGCCGGGCCGGGACGCGGGTCGTCCTCGAGACGCCACACTGGACCGCGTATGTGCCCGCCGCCGCGCGCTGGCCGGTCGAGGTGCACCTCGCCCCGAACCGCGACGTCCCGGACCTGCCGGCGCTGACGGACGCCGAGCGCGACGACCTGGCGATCGCCTACCTCGAGCTGTTGCGCCGGCTCGACCTGTTCTTCGTCAGTCCCGACGGGACCCCGGTGCCGCTGCCCTACATCGCCGGCTGGCACCAGGCGCCGGTGCGCGAGGGGCGCGATCTCGCTCGGCTGCACCTCCAGGTGTTCTCGGTGCTGCGCGCGGCGGGCAAGCTCAAGTACCTGGCAGGCTCGGAGTCCGGGATGGGCGCGTGGGTGAGCGACACGACGCCGGAACGGATCGCGGCTCGCTTGCGAGAGCTCGCGCCGTGATGCTCGGCGGGGCACAGTGGTCCACCGCATGGCAGGTCGACGACGGGTGTGAGCAGGCGACCTCCCTTCTTCGCACCCGCATCGATGCTGCGCCCGACACCGTCGCGTCCGCACCGGGTCGCGTCAACCTGATCGGTGAGCACACCGACTACAACGCCGGGCTGTGCCTTCCTCTCGTCCTGCCGCACCGCACCTACGTCGCGCTCCGGGTCCGGGACGACGACATCGTCCGGCTCATCTCGGCGCAAGAGCCGGACTCGCCGTGGCACGGGGAGCTGGGGGACGTGGGTCCCGGGACTGTGGACGGCTGGGCGGGCTACGCCGTTGGCGTCGCGTGGGCGTTGCGCGAGGCGGGGCAGCGGGTGGGCGGCTTCGACGCGGCAATCGACTCGTGCGTGCCGGTCGGCGCCGGCCTGTCGTCGTCGGCGGCTCTCGAGGCAGCGATGGCTCTCGCCCTGGACGGGGCCTTCGGGTTGGGTCTCGCGGGTTCGGAGGACGGCGGGTCCGCGCTCGTCGCGGCCTGCATCCGGGCCGAGAACGAGATCGCGGGCGCGCCGACCGGCGGGATGGACCAGGTGGCCGCGCTGAGCTCCAAGCCCGGGCACGCGCTGCTGCTCGACTTCCGGTCCGGGGCGCGACGGGATGTGCCCTTCGATCCGGCCGGCGCTGGCCTGGCGCTCATCGTCATCGACACGCGGGCTCGGCACTCGCTCGGGGACGGCCAGTACGGAGAGCGGCGGGCGGCGTGCGCGCGGGCGGCCGAGCTCTTGGGGTTGGCTTCGCTGCGCGAGGTGACGGACCTGGACGCGGCCCTCGCCGCGCTGCCCGACGAGACGTCGCCGGACGGGACGCTTCGGCGTCGGGTCCGGCACGTCGTCACGGAGACGGCTCGCGTGGAGGCCGCGGTGGCCGCGCTCGATCGCGCGGACTTCGCGGCCCTCGGCGCACTGTTCGATGCCTCGCACGCCTCGCTCCGGGACGACTACCAGGTCTCGTGCGGGGAGCTCGACCTCGCGGTCGCGGCGGCGCGCGAGGCGGGCGCGCTCGGCGCTCGGATGACCGGCGGCGGCTTCGGCGGCTCCGCCATCGCGCTCGTCCCGGCGGCCGATGTCGGCCGCATCACCACCGCCGTCGGAGCAGCCTTCGACGATGGCGGGTTCCGGGCCCCGATGTTCCTGGACGCCACGCCCTGACAGGCCGGCTCACGCCGGCCCGGTCAGAGGTCGAAGGTGACCGTCAGCGGGGCGTGGTCGGTCCAGCGGGTGTCCCAGGACGGGGCTCGGTCGATCACCGCTGACACCGCGGCGTCGGCCAGCTCAGGCGTCGCCAGCTGGTAGTCGAGCCGCCAGCCGGCGTCGTTGTCGAACGCCTTCCCGCGCATCGACCACCAGGTGTACGGACCGGGGCCCTCGCCGCCGAGCCGGCGCCCCAGGTCCACCCACCGCAATTCGCCGAACCAGCGGTCCAGATATGCGCGCTCCCTGGGCAGGAATCCGGCGGTCTTGAGATTGCCTTTCCAGTTCTTGATGTCCACCTCACGGTGCGCAATGTTCAGGTCTCCGCCGACGAGCGCCAATCCGCCCGCATTCTCCAGCTCGCCCAGTCGCGTCGTCGCCCGCTCGAGGAAGGCGTACTTGTCGTCCTGCTTGGGCGCCCCGGCCTCGCCGGAGTGGACGTAGACCGACACGACCGTGAGGACCCCGCCACCCGGCAGGACCCCGCCACCCGGCAGGACGCCGCCACCCGGCAGCTCCAGGTCCGCCTCCACCCAGCGGCCGCTGTCGGTGTCCAGGTCCGAGCCGATCCCGATCCGCACCGCGCGCATCGGCAGCCGA
>JADGOR010000184.1 GCA_017882855.1 Cellulomonas sp.
CGGGCCCGGTAGATCGAGCGCAGGCCGCGCAGGCAGGCCCGTCGCTCGGCGAGCGGGAGCGCCTCGAGGATGTTCCGGATCCGGTGGGTCCAGCAGCGCTGGAGCTCGGCACCGGGGAACGCCTCGGCGACCGCGGCGGCGATCCCGCCGGCCCCGTCGGCGACCGCGAGGACGACCCCGTCCGGGTCGAGCCCCCGCTCGACGAGCGAGCGCAGGAGGATCCCCCAGGCCGCCGCCGACTCCGCCGTGGCCTGCCGGTAGTCGAGCAGCTCCCGCCGACCGGCGGCGTCGATCCCGTAGACCGCGAGGATCACCCGCATGGTCGCCCGGCCGGCCCGGTCGCGAACCGAGACCCACAGCCCGTCGCAGAGCAGGTAGCGGGCCTCGAATGCGATCGGCCGCCGGTGGAACGCGGCAACCCGCGCGTCGAGCGCCCGGCCGAGCCGGCTGATCGCGCTCGCGCTGAGCGGGACGCCGGTGAGCCGCCCGGCGAGGCGGGCCGTCTCCCGGGTCGAGAGGCCCCGCAGGAACGCCTCGCGCAGCAGCCCGTCGACGAGGCTCGTCCGGCGGGCCGCCCGGGCCAGGAACGACGGGTGGTACGGGACGAGCCGCCGGCGCGGGACGTCGAGCTCGGTCGCCCCGAGCTCGGTCACGAGCAGGCGCCGGTAGATCCCGTTGCGGTGGTCGAGCCGCTCGAGCGTGCGTTCGTAGCGCCCGGCGAGGATCAGCGCGGTCAGCTCGTCCTCCATCGTCGCCTCGAGGATCGTCCGGACGGCGGCGAGGAGCTCGGGGCGCAGGTCACCCCACAGCGCCTCCTCGTCCTTCACCTCCGCCCAGCGCTGGGCTGGTGTCCGGTCGGTCAGAGCGGGTACCGTTGCCACGGGCGTACTCCTTCTGTGCTGGAACACGTGAAGTTGTACGCCCGCTCGTTTCGGGCTTTCCCACAAGAGACGTTACGTCACTCGCGGGCCCGCCCGCCTTGCCGACGAGGTGCCGCCCGTGGTACCTTCTCGGACGCCGACGGGCGCGGACGTCCGGCGGGGCCTGCGGGCCGAGATAGCTCAGCTGGTAGAGCACGCGACTGAAAATCGCGGTGTCGGCAGTTCAAGTCTGCCTCTCGGCACCACCACCCCGGACGCGGTCATCGAGCGGAAGTGGCTCAGTTGGTAGAGCATCACCTTGCCAAGGTGAGGGTCGCGGGTTCGAGTCCCGTCTTCCGCTCCATTCATTCCCGAATACTGCGGCCCTTGATCCGCTGGCCCTTCGTCTAGCGGTAGGACAGCGGACTTTGGATCCGTGAACCGAGGTTCGAATCCTCGAGGGCCAGCCAGCATCGCCGGTTCCCCCATCGGTGCTTCAGGGGCGACGTACCCAAGTGGTTAAGGGGGAGGTCTGCAAAACCTCTATGCGTGGGTCCGAATCCCACCGTCGCCTCCACGTCTTCTGGCACGGAACGCCCGCCTCCCCGGCGGGCGTTACGATTCGGGACTCGACGCCGAGGTGGCGGAACCGGCAGACGCGGCCGACTTAAAATCGGCTGACCGCAAGGTCGTGGGAGTTCAAATCTCCCCCTCGGTACCACCTTTCACGCACGAACGGAGGTCGTCGCCTCGGTTCGCTTGCCACACCTGGCAGCATAAGTGGTAGCATAGGTCGGACGGCGACGGACGCCGGACGCGAGAGGACCCTCGATCGCAGTCAACGATCGAGGGTCCAGGCGCAGAACCTGTTAGGAGGTTCCAGCCGTGACCGAGGCTACCACCCCGAAGCGCCGCAGGCCGCGCGGCGAGGGTTCGATCTACCGCTGCGCCGATGATCGCTGGCGCGGCGCCGTCATCGTTACGGATCCCGACACCGGGGCCCGGGTCCGGCGCCTCGTCTCCGGCAGGACGCAGGCCGAGGTCCGCGACCGTCTCCGTGATCTGCGGCGCCAGCTGGAGCAGGGGATCGGCGTCAAGCCGGGCCACCCGAAGACGCTCGCCGCCTACGTGGCCACGTGGTTGCCGGGCCTCCGGCAGCGGGTCCGCCCGGCCACCTGGCGGGCGCACGAGCAGTACCTCCGCCTGTACGTCCTGCCGGCCCTCGGCGCGCTCTCGCTGGCGCAGCTGACCCCCACGGCCGTCGAGCGCATGACGGCCGCCATGATCGGTCGAGGGTTGTCGCCCACGACGGCCCGGGGCGCCCGCACAACCCTGCGGCTCGTGCTTCGCGACGCCGAGCGTGACGGGCTCATCACACGCAATGTCGCTGCTCTCGCCCGTCCGCCGCGCATGGAGCGGCACGAGCTCGGGGTCCTCACCGCCGACGAGACACGCCGACTCCTTGCCGGCACCGAGGCCGACGCCCTGGGGCCGCTCTACGCCGTCGCCGCGACCACTGGGCTGCGACAGGGGGAGCTGCTCGGCCTGGCGTGGGCAGACGTCGACGGGCTGGACGGCCCGTCCCCCGCGCTCACGGTCCGGCACAGCCTCGCGCTCGCCGCCAAAGGCAAGTGGGCGCTCGCGGAGCCGAAGACTGCCCGCAGCCGCCGGACACTCGAGCTCGGGATCACCGCGGCGCGGGCCCTGCGCCGGCAGCGTGCTCGTCAGGAGCTGGCGCGTCGCGTCGCCGGCGACCTGTGGCAGGACAAGGACGGGCTCGTCTTCACCGACCCGATCGGACGGCCGCTGAACGGGTCGAACGTCACGCACTCGTTCCAGGTGGCGCTCGCCCTGCTCAGGCTCCCGCGCGTCCGGTTCCACGACCTACGCCACGGCGCCGCGAGCCTGATGCTCGCCCAGGGCGTCCCGCTCAAGCTCGTGTCGGAGTCGTTGGGACACTCCTCGATCGCGATCACTGCC
>JADGOR010000185.1 GCA_017882855.1 Cellulomonas sp.
CCGGTCGCGTCCCCGGCGAGCAGCGGGACGATCTCGACGTCGCCGAGCACGCGCTGCAGGAACGGCAGCTGGACCTCGACGGAGTGTTCCTGTCGGTGGGTGTCGGGGAACACGCACGCCGCCGGGACGCCGGCCAGGCGCTCCTCGGCCCACGCCTCCGCGACGGGCAGCACGCCCAGCGGCGTCCGGAACGCTTCCGCGCCCGGCAGCGCCACGCCGCGCACCGGCACGCGGTGCGTCGGGCCGATCACCACGACCCGCCGGATCGAGTCCCGCCCCCGTGCCACGCGCGCGTAGGCCAGGGCCGCGGTGGAGCCGGAGTAGACGTACCCGGCGTGGGGGACGATCACGGCCCGCGGCACCGGCGCCTCCTCGGGCGGCGACGGCGCGTCGGCGAGCAGCTGGTCCACGGTGACACGCAGCACGTCAGGATCGCCTGGGTAGAACGAACCGGCAACGGCGGCTTCGCGCACGAGGGATGAACGCACAGGGCATCACCTCGCCACCCAGTCTAGTTGCGTGGCGGACTGGCGGCGCGGTCGGGGTGGATGCGGCGGCGGGTGGCCGGGGCGCGGCGTCGCTACGCCGACCGGTCACTTCCCGGCGGGCGAGCCCTTCGTGCGCTTGGCCTCGAGCTCGGTGACGGCCCCGGATGTCCCGGTGGACTTCGGCTTCTTCTCCTGCTTGGGCTTGCGCACTTCGCGGCCGCCCTTGTTCTTTGACGCCATCGTTGGTTCCCCTTCGTCGGGGACACGTGCCGTGGTGTTGGGCGCCGTGGCCTTGTGATGGCTCACGCTACGCGCACTACGGTCTGGGACCAGTGGCCGACGCCGCGGAACCGCCCCCTCACCCCGCGGTCGTGGCCTGGCTGTCGTGGCCGATCTCGCCCAGGTGGGTGTGGGTGAACCGGTCGGTGAACTTCAGGCCGTACCCAAGGGCACGGTCCCCGGCCACGTGGAATGCCCAGGCCAATGAGAGGAGGAGCGCCCATCGCAGATCGGCGAGGATGCCGATCGCCCCGAACAGGGCAGGACCGTGGTAGCTGTGCACGGCGTCGTACACCAGCGCGCCGACTCGTGGGCTGCGGGCATAGCCGACCATCGAGAGGTCGAAGGCCAGGAACAGGACGATCGGCCACCACCAGGCGAACCCGAGCTGGACGCCGAGCATCAGGACGAACGCGGCGACGGCGAGGCTCTCCGTCCGCTGGACGATGACCGGCAGCCGATCCATGTGCCCTCCCCGATGTGATGACGCGCCCGCGAAGCCGTTCGCTTCGACCGAGACACTCTCCGGTCTGGTCGGCCCCATCGTCAACAATGACCCGATGATCGGCCGCGGAGGCTCTTGCCCGGCCGCGCGGTGGTGCCGGCCATGTCGTACCGTTTTCAATGAGACCGCGACGACGGCGTCGTGGCGTGGGCGTGCGACGGGGGTGCTTCGACCATGCGGGTCACCGAGGTGCTGAGGCGCAAGGGCAGTTCGGTCGTCACCATCGCCCCGGATCGGAGCGTGCGTGAGGTGCTCGGGCTCCTGGCCGAGCACCGCATCGGTGCTCTCGTGGTCTCGGAGGACGGGGTCCGCGTCGACGGCATCGTCAGTGAGCGGGACGTGGTCCGGCGGCTGCACGCGGACGGCGACCGCATCCTCGACGGCGCGGTGTCGGCGATCATGAGCGTCGAGGTGTACACCTGCGGTCCTCAGGACGAGCTCGATGAACTCATGGCAGTGATGACGGAGCGCCGGATCCGGCACCTCCCCGTCCTCGTGGAGGGCCGCCTGGCCGGGCTCGTGAGCATCGGTGACGTGGTCAAGCACCGGATCGCCGAGGTGCAGGACGAGCGCGACCATCTGACGACCTACATCACCGGGCGAGCTCCCCGCACGCAATCGACGACCTGAACGGCTCAGGCTCCGCGCCGGGCGCTGATGGGTCGATCGGTAGGGTGTGCGCAGCGAGACGTGTCGAGTCGAGAGCCTCGGCGCGCGCCCTACCTAACGGGGGAGACACGTGAAGACGGTCGCGGCGTACAGCGTCAAGGGCGGGGTCGGGAAGACCTCCGCCGCGGTGAATCTCGCCTGGAGCTCCTCGCGGAATCTCAGGACGCTGCTGTGGGATCTCGACCCGCAGGGCGGCGCGACCTACCTGCTCCAGACCAAGCCGAAGCCCAAGGTGGACGCGCACGACCTGGTTAGCGGCAAGGCCCAGCTGGCCGACGTCGTACGGTCCACAGCCGACAAGCGGCTCGACGTCATCCCGGCGCACGACTCCTACCGCACCCTGGATCTCGAGCTGGACAGCGCCAAGGATCCGGAGCGACGGCTGGAGAAGATGCTCGCCTCGCTCGCCAAGAGCTACGACGTGGTGATCCTCGACTGCCCGCCGGGGATGTCCCTGCTCTCGGAGAGCATCCTCACCGCCGCCGACGTCGCGGTCGTGCCATTGCTGCCGTCGCCGTTGTCGATGAGGTCGCTCGAGCAGGTCACCACGATGGTCGCGGCCATGAAGCGCCGCCGCCCGAAGATCGTCGGCTTCCTGTCCATGGTCGATCGACGCAAGACAATCCACCGGGAACTGGTCGAAAGCCTCCCCAGGGACTCCGAGCACGTCCTGCCGGTGGTCGTTCCTTACTCGACCCTGGTCGAGCGGATGGGGGTCGAGCGCGCCCCGATCGCCACGTTCGCCGCCCGGAGCGTGGCCGCGCTGGCCTACGGCGAACTGTGGAAGGGCGTCTCGGCGGCCCTCTCGCTCTGAGCCCCGAGGCGGCGGCAGACCGGCGCAGTCGCGCTCGACCGCGCGGTCACTTCTGCACGGTTCGGACCCGGCC